>NZ_QPKK01000065.1 GCF_003344635.1 Desertihabitans aurantiacus | reverse complement strand
TCGTCCAGGACGTCGGACAGGTCGTCGGTCAGCGTGGCACCGTCGACCGCGGCCTGACCCTGCTGGGTCACCGTCACGGTGTAGGTGATCACGTCGCCGACCTCGACGGTCGAACCCGAGACCGGGTCGGAGACCTTGGAGTAGATGAAGCGGCCCTTGAAGTGCTGCTCCTCACATCCCACTGCCTCGTCGCACGTACCGCGGGGGTCGTCGCTGGTGACGGCGTTGGTGACGTCGTCATCACCGGTGTCGGTCACCGTGACCGAGTAGGTGATCGTCTCCACCGCCCCGACAGCCAGGTCACCGGTCCAGGACAGGGTCTCCCCGTCCACGACCGCCTCGCCGATCGAGGCCTCCACGTCGCCGTTGTAGCTGGCGTCGTCGAGCACGTCGGACATGTCGTCGGTCAGCCGCGCCCCCGGCACCTCGCCCGGGCCCTGCTGGGTCACCGTCACGGTGTAGGTGATCACGTCGCCCGGGGCCACGGTGGACCCCGTCTCGGGCTCGGAGACCTTGGAGTAGATGTACTTCCCGATCGGGTGGGTCGTGCGGCAGTCCGGGTTCTCGTCCGGGGCGGGCACGCAGGTCGCGTTGTCACCCAGGACGTTGTCCAGCTGCATGTCGCCCTCACCGGTCACCGTCACCGAGTAGGTGATGGTCACCACGTCACCGACGGCCAGCTCGCCGTCCCAACGCAGACCCTCACCCTCGACCACCACCGCACCGGAGGTCGCGGCCGCGTCACCGTTGTAGGTGGCGTCGTCCAGCACCCCCGACAGGTCGTCGGTGATGAACGCATCCGGCACGCCGGCCTCACCGACCTGCGCCACGGTCACGCTGTAGGTGACCACGTCACCCGGGCCCACCGACGAACCCGGAGCGGGGTCGGAGGTCTTGGCCTGGGTGTAGGTGCCGATCGGGTTCTCCGGCGGGTTGCAGTCGCCCTCGGCGGCACAGCCGTCGGAGAAGACCACGTTGTCCAGGATCCAGTTACCGCCGTCGGTGATGTCCTCATACGACTTCACCACCGCCTCGTAGGTGACCGTGGCGACCTCGCCGACCCCGACCTCACCGGACCAGGTCAGCGCATCGCCGTCCAGCACCGCGGTGCCGGTGCTCGCGGTGATCGAGTCCTCGTCGATCGTCGCGTCGTCCAGGACGTCGCTCAGGTCGTCGCCCCACTCCGCGGTCGCGGGGTAGGACCCCTCCTGGGTCACCGTCACCGTGTAGGTCACCGTGTCACCAGGCTGGACGTCCTCACCCGAGGGGGCGGAGGTCTTCACCGTCCGGTAGTTCGCGACCTCCACACCAGCCGGGTCGCTGTTGATGAGGACCGGGTCCTCGCTGTCCTCCGGCTGGTCCGCCGTCGCGCTCGCGACGTTCACGAAGGAGGTCTCGAAGCTGCCCTCGATCGTGGCGGTGAACTCGTGGTACTCGACGTCACCGGGAGCGAGCTCCTCGATGAGGAACGAGCCCTGCTCGAACTGGTCGTCCTCGACCTGCACGTTCTGCAGCGTGCCCTGACCGGTGTTGGTGACACCGATCCGGTAGGTCACCTCGTCACCGATCCGGAACACCGGGTAGTCCGAGGCGTCCTGGGCGTCGTGCCACTCACCATCGCTGTCCTGCACGTACTTCTTCAGCGATGCGGAGTACATGGTGCCCATGGTCAGCGGCTCCGAGGTCCGCATCACCAGCCGGGTGTGCTCGGCCCGCGACTGCGCCCGGTTGACCCAGACGTCACCCGGAGCAGCACCCTCGGTGGCGATGTTCACGTCGAAGGCGAACGCCTCACCGGGGTTCAGCTGCCCGCCGATCACGCGGATGGCGGTCGGGTTGGGCACCGGCGTGGTCGACCAGATGTCGGACGGGGCGTTGGGCGCACCGTTGACGTCGTCGGCCGGGTCGTCGGAGAGGGTCTCGCGGTCGGCGGTGGTGTAGTACACCGTCGCCCCCTCGGGAGCGTCCACCGAGGTCACCGAGTAGGTGCCCTGGAAGTCGGTCCCGCGACCGTCACCGTTGTAGGGGAGGATGTCGATGGTGTCGGTGAAGGCCTGCGGCAGCGGGTCCGACGAACGCAGGTTCACCGTCCACGAACCGGTGCTGTTGCCCTCGCCGTCGGGGTTGTTCATGAACCACTGCTCGGTGCTCTTGCCCAGCAGCGTGTAGCCGCTGGAGGCGATCGTCACCTGGGCCGACGCCGGTAGCGAGGTCTGCCCGGCCAGCGACGAGGTCGCCGTGTTGGTCAGGGTCTCTCCCGGGGTCACCGAGTCAGAGGCCACCGCCTGGTAGGTGAGCATGTTCGGCGTGTTGGTGGGCACCTGGTCGAGGCTCCACGTCAGCACCTGCTGCCCCTCGCCGTTGGTGGTCACCTCCGGCTCCGGTGTGGCCGAGCCGGCCACGTAGGTCATCCCCACCGGCAACGTGTCGACGATCTCGTAGTCGTCGACCGCGTCCGGGATGGCCCCGGCCCCGTTGGCCGAGTAGGTCAGGGTGAAGGTCGCGGGCACCCCCGGACGCACCACCTGACGGTCACCGGCCTTGCTGATCGTCGGCGTGGCGTAGATGATCCGCAGGATGTCGCGGCGACCGTTCGTGAACGGGTACCGGGCACCCGGTGTCGGGGTGATCACGTTCGTGTCCCAGCGCTCTCCTGGGCCCTCCCAGACGCCGTTGTTCAAGATCGAGCCGAACATCCACACGTCCTGCCCGATGGCCAGGTTGTCGTCCAGCCTCGTGTAGGCCAAAAGCTGGATGCCCTGCCAGTCTCCCTCGGTCACGAGCGAGTGCGGGTAGATGATGCGCACGGCCTGGACGGTCTCCAGGTCGGCCGGCTCCTCGTCGACCCAGTTGGCCGGGTCGCTGCCGCAGACGAAGTCGTCCGGGTCCCCCACGGCCCCGACGTAGTACTCGATGGTCGGCGGGTTCTCCAGCTCGTCAGCAGTGCCGCCCTCCTGGTTGTAGCCACGGATCATCGGCACCCGCTCACCCTCGGGCGAGGCGTAGCTGGAGTAGGCGGTGTCGAACACCAGGCAGTTGCCGTGGAGCTGGTTGGGGGGCACGTCGCCCGCCCGGGCGGCGTTGTTGTTGACGTACGGCGCCACCGTCTCACCGGCGGACACCCGGTAGGTGTCGTCCCAGTTCGTGCCGCCGGCACCGGTGTAGCCCCGGTACCACGGCGCAGCCCAGCGACCCGGCAGCGTGTAGCTCTTGGTGGTGGTGTTGTTCTCGGCCAGGTCGGTCGAGGTGAGACCGGTGGTCGACTCGTAGGTCGGGGCGTTGGTCTGCAGCGAGATCGAACCGGCCTGGTCGGTGGCGACGGAGAACCACAGGCTGCCGCTGGCGATGTAGGACCAGTCGGTCGGCAGTGGGTCGCCTGCGGAGTCCTTGGTCGGCACGGTGGCCAGGTCGTAGTTGATGCCGTCCAGCGTCAGGTCGAACACGCCGGGCTGTCCGGCCACGGGCGTCAGCGTGCAGCTGTCGACGAACGAGGTCTGCTGGTCCGCCGGGTAGTTCGGCAGCTCCGACCAGGGGTGACCGTTCGCGATGTAGGCGTTGAACGGTCCACAGCCGACATCACCGTAGACACCGGTGCCGACGGTGATGGTGCTGTTGTTGGTCTCGGTCAGCTGGAGCCGGTAGGTCACGCTGTCCGGACCCGGATCCGAACCGGCGGCCAGCCGCAGGGACCAGTTCAGGTCGACGTCCAGCTGGGTGTAGTCGTCGTTCCAGTAGTAGGTACCCGTGTTCTGGCCGTACTGGATGTCCAGACCGAACTCGTTGACGATGTCCAGCGGCGGCAGCGGCTCCTCCTGGCCGTTGATCTCACCGGTGGCGGTCAGCTGCTCGCCGGTCTCGCCGTCGACCACGACCGGGGTCTGGATGACCACGGCGCTGCCCTGCTCCACGGTGCCCAGGTTGCACGTCAGGGTCCGGTTGTCCTCGGACAGGCTGGACTGCGGGTCCACCTCGTCACCGGTCAGGCACACGTCCGGGAGCCCACGGAAGACGCCGTTGTCCAGCGTCACCGAGAACAGCACGTTCTCGACAGGGTCGTTGGCCGGGGCCTCGGCGTCGTCGTTGACGTTGACCCGCCAGATCCCGGTGACCACGTCACCCCGTCCGACCGTGTCGGGGGTCCCCGTCTCCCACTCCCCCTCGATCTCGTAGACGGTCGCCGCGTGGGCGACGCCCACACCGACCGTTCCCATGCTGACCAGTGCGATCACGACCGCCAGGAACAGCGCGGTCAATCTCGACCGCCCTCCTGGCCGACCGGACGCGGCACTCCCGCGTGCGGCCTGCAGCTGTTGTGTCACCCAAGCTCCTCGGTTGCAGAACGTGCCACCGCCTGGTCGAGCTGACCGGACCGATGGACCCAACGCACGTCCTCACTCCCGGGGAAGCCGCCGAGGGCGGGAATGGAGAGACGTCCAGTGCATAGGTATTGCTTCCGGACCTGCCCCGGATAGGGCCAACTCGTGATTTGGCCCCTTTCGGGGGCCGTTCTTAGCCCCTCTTAGCCCCCTTGTAGCCCCCTGCGTAGCCCCTGGTCGACCACATCCCGCACATCCCCCGAGGGCCGGCGCGAGGCCCGAGCGGCGTCACCCTCGTCCCCGACGACGCACCGTCACCCGGGCCGGCGCGCAGCACGGAGGACGCGCTCGGACCGTCCACCGCCGCCCCGATCCCGGCGGATCACGGGGAGGTCAGGCGGCCGCGGGGCTGGGATCGCGGCGGGCGGCGGCGACGGTCTCCTCGATGGTCTGCTGCCACGGCGTCGCGGTCAGACCGAACACCGTGGTCGTCTCGCTGTCGTCGGACAGGAACGGCCGGTCGAACTGGTAGCGCATCTCGAGCACCTCCCGCAGCCGGGCGTCGGCCAGCCCCATCACCGCGAGCAGCCAGCGCGGGTAGCCCGACACCCGAGGCTCGGGCGCTCCTCCGACGCGGGCGACGTCGGCGGCCAGCTGGCGGATCGAGCGCGGCTCGGCGTTGGGGACGTGCCACGCCCGCCCCCAGGCCCGGTCGTCCAGCACCAGGGTGGCCGCGGTGCGGGCGATGTCGTCGACGGAGGTCCACACGTGCGGCGCGTCGGGGTCGCCGACCACCCACGCCCGCCGGCCCGCCAGCACCGGCCCGACGAGCCGGCGTCCGCCGTGGGCGTTCTCGGTCTCCAGCGCCGCAGGCCCGATGTAGTCGCTGGCCCGCAGCTCCATCGCCCGCAGTCGACCCGCCGCCTGCGCGGCGAGCAGCTCCTCCCACATCCGCGCCCGCACCGCGCCCTTGCGGGTGGGCGGGTCCATCGCGACGTCGGGCGACATCACCACGTCGGCCGGGTAGGTGTAGAAGTTGCCGATCAGCGCCAGCGGTGCGCCGCCGCGCTCGGCAGCCAGCATCAGGTTGCGGTGCAGCGGCGGCCAGTCGGTCGCCCAGCGGTGGTACGGCAGGTTGATGGCGTTGACGAGGACGTGGCAGCCCTGCGCCAGCTCGACCATGTCGGGCGCGCCGGCGTCCAGGGCGACCCGGCGCACACCGGGGTGGGCGGGTCCCCGGCCGGACCTGGAGACCAGCACCACGTCGTGGCCGTCGGCGGCCATCCGGCGGGACAGGGTGGAGCCGATCGGGCCGGCTCCGGCGATCAGGACGGTGCTCATGGGTGCTCTTCCTCTCGGCCGCCTCAGGGCGGCTGGGTGAACGGTGTTCTCGCTTCCGAGAACAGTGTTCTCCAGGCTCACCCGGAAGTCAAGAACAGCGTTCTCGAATCGGTTAGGCTCGTGCCGTGAGCGACGGACGCAGCACCCCCCGGCAGCAGCACCGGGACGCCCGCACGACCGCGATCGTCGAGGTCGCGCGCCGGCTGCTCGGCGAGGTGGGACCGGGGCAGCTGTCGCTGCGTGCGGTGGCCCGCGAGCTCGACCTGGTGCCGTCGGCGGTCTACCGCTACTTCAGCGGGCGCGACCACATCCTCACCGAGCTGATCACCGACGGCTACCGCCGCCTCGGGGGCGCGGTGGCCGGGGCCGAGGACGCCCTGCCCCGCGACGACCTGCTGGCCCGGTGGCGCTCGGTGTGGACGACGACCCGCGGCTGGGGCGTTGAGCACCCGCACGAGTGGGCCCTGCTCTACGGCTCCCCGGTGCCTGGCTACGCCGCGCCCGCCGAGACCGTCGTCCTGGCGACGATGGTGGTGGGACGTCTTGCCGGGGTGGTCTTCGACGCCCGCGAGCGGGGACGTCCGCGGCCCGCGGGGGCGCCGCCGCTGCCGCCGGGCACCCGGGCCGACGTCGAGCAGGTGGCCGCGGGGCTGCCCGCGCTGGGGATCACCGCTCCTGACGAGGTCGACCCGGTGGACGTGGTGCTGGTGCTCGACGCCTGGACCCACCTCGTCGGCACCGTCTCCTTCGAGCTCTTCGGCCACTACGTGAACGCCGTCGCCCACCCGCAGGAGCACCTGGAGCTGGTCGCCGACGACTGGTCGCGCCGGCTCGGTCTGGAGGCGGCCGCCGGCTGAGCGGGGTGGCGACGGTGTTCACCGCGATGTCAGACCACTGCGGCAGGGTGCCTCCATGACCGATGCCGCGCCTGGGTACGACCCCGACTTCCTGGCCACGACCGTCCCCGCGCCCGGGTCCGACGCACGGCTGGTCCGGCTCGACTACACCCACTTCTCGGTCGGGCTCGACCCCGCCCGCAGGCTGGCGGCCTGGACGGCGGTCAACATCGACGGCGCGGCCCTGGTCGACGTCGCACGCGGCGGCGACGACTGGTTCCTCGACCCACGCCTGCCGGAGGAGCAGCAGACCGGGCCGGAGGTCTACGCCCGCAACGACCTCGACCGCGGCCACCTCGTCCGCCGGCGGGACCCGGTGTGGGGGGAGGCGGCCGAGCGGGCCAACGCCGACACGTTCTGCTACACCAACGCCGCACCGCAGGCAGCCGGTTTCAACCAGTCCAAGGAGCTCTGGCTGGGGCTGGAGGACCACCTGCTCACCACGACGGACGCCGCCGACGTGCGGGTCAGCGTGCTCACCGGGTGCGTCTTCGCCGAGGACGACCCCGGCTACCGCGGCACCCGCATCCCACGCCGGTTCTACAAGGTGGCGGCCTGGGTCGAGGCGGGCGGGCTGCTGTCGGTCGGCTACCTGCTCGACCAGTCCCGCCAGCTGGACGACGTCGAGCTGGGCCGGGCCGGGGAGCCGCTGCTGGGCCCCTACCGGACCTTCCAGGTGCCGGTCGGGGACGTTGCCGCGCTGACCGGGCTCGACCTCGGCCCGCTGTCGGCCGTCGACGTCGCTCCGGCGGCTGGGCTGCGGCCGGGGGTGCCGTGGCGGCGGCTGCGCAGCAGGGCGGACATCGTGGGGATCGGCTGAGCGGGGTTGCGGGCAGGCGCTGGCCCGCGGGCCGGTCGGCGTCAGGTGCGCTGACCGGCCCGTCCGCGGCTCAGCGGTCCTTGGGGAGCAGGATCCAGAGCGCGATGTAGATGATGAACTGCGGGCCCGGGATCAGGCAGCTGAGCACGAAGATCAGCCGGACGAGGTTGGCCGACAGGCCGAAGCGACGGGCGAGGCCGGCGCAGACACCGCCGATCCAGGCGTTGCTGGTCGAGCGGGCCAGGGTCGTGGTGGCCATCAGGGTTCCTCCTTCACAGTGCGGCACGGTGCCCCACGCCACCGACTGTGCCCGATCCCGGCGGCCGCAACCAGGGAGCGGACGGTGGTGCGGGGTCGGCTCAGGGGCGTCCCCGGACGCGGCACGCGGGGAGTCCCGTAGGTCTGCCGACCCGGGGTCTCGGTGGGTCAGAGGACGTCGCCGGGGCGGTAGGTGGCGGCCTCGGGGTGCTCCTCGGCGAGCTGCTCGGCGGCGTCCACCACCGTGCGCACCTGGGAGACGGCGGCGCCGGTGAGCTCCATCGGGTCGGCGACCAGGGCCCGCAGCTGCTGCTCGTCCAGCGGCAGCCGCGGGTCGGCACCGAGCCGGGCGAACAGGTCGTTCCCGGCCAGACCCTGCTCGCGCATCTCCAGCGCGACCGCGACCGCGTGCTCCTTGATCGCCTCGTGCGCCACCTCCCGGCCGACCCCGGCGCGCACGGCCGCCATCAGCACCTTGGTGGTGGTGAGGAACGGCAGGTAGCGGTTCAGCTCGGCCTCGATCACCGCCGGGAAGGCCCCGAAGTCGTCGAGCACGGTGAGGAACGTCTCGAACAGCCCGTCGGTGGCGTAGCAGGCGTCCGGCAGCGCGACCCGGCGCACCACCGAGCAGGACACGTCGCCCTCGTTCCACTGGTCCCCGGCCAGCTCGCCGACCATCGACACGTACCCGCGGACCACCACCGAGAGCCCGTTGACCCGCTCGCAGGAGCGGGTGTTCATCTTGTGCGGCATCGCCGACGAGCCCACCTGACCGGGCCGGAACCCCTCGGTGACCAGCTCGTGGCCGGCCATCAGCCGGATGCTGGTGGCCACGTTGGAGGGGGCGGCGACCACCTGGGCGAGCGCGGTCACCGCGTCGTAGTCGATCGAGCGCGGGTAGACCTGGCCGGTGCTGGTGAGCACCCGCTCGAAGCCGAGGTGGGTGGCGATCCGACGCTCCAGCTCGGCCAGCCGGTCCTCGTCGCCGTCGAGCAGGTCGAGCATGTCCTGGCTGGTGCCGACCGGACCCTTGATGCCGCGTAGCGGCAGCCGCACCAACAGCTCACGGACGCGCTCGTGGGCGACCAGCAGCTCGTCGGCGGCGGTGGCGAACCGCTTGCCCAGGGTGGAGATCTGGGCGGCCACGTTGTGCGAGCGCCCCGCGATGGCGGTGTCGGCGTAGGAGGTGGCCAGCCCGGCCAGCGCGGCGATCGTGGTGACGCAGCGGTCGGCCACCAGCTCAAGCGCCTGACGCAGCTGCAGCAGCTCGACGTTCTCGGTGAGGTCGCGGCTGGTCATCCCCTTGTGCACGTGCTCGCGGCCGGCGAGGGCGTTGAACTCCTCGATCCGCGCCTTGACGTCGTGCTTGGTGACCCGCTCACGGTCGGCGATCGAGGCCAGGTCGACCGTCTCCAGCACCCGCTCGTAGTCGACGATCACGGCGTCCGGGTCGTCACCGCCGAAGTCGACGCCGAGGTCGCGCTGGGCGGCCAGCACGGCCAGCCAGAGCCGGCGCTCGGCGACGATCTTGTTCTCCGGCGACCAGATCTCGCGCATCCGTGGCGAGGCGTAGCGGGTGGCGAGGACGTTCGGGATGGACACGGAGGGACCTCCTGGGACGCGGCGGGGCTGTCGCCATCGTAGGGCGCTCGGACGGTCCGGTTCGTCCCCGCGGCCGCCCCCCTCACACACCTTCGGGGCACCCACACCTCCTGCAGCATGGGTGCGGGGGCACGAAGGTGTGTGCCGGGTGCCAGACGGGGTCAGCCCTCGGCGGCGCGGGCGGCGATGTCGGTGCGGTAGAAGCCGCCGTCGAGGGTGAGGCCGCCGAGCCGGGTGTAGGCCTGCTCGCGGGCGGCGGCGAGGTCGTCGCCGGTGCCGACCACGGCCAGCACCCGTCCGCCGGCCGCGACCAGCCGGCCCTCGGCGTCCAGGGCGGTGCCGGCGTGGAAGACGCCCTCGATGTCGGCGCCGGTGATGACATCGCCCCGGCGCGGCGTGCCGGGGTAGTTCTCGGCGGCCAGCACCACCGCGACCGCGGCACCGCTGCCCCACTCCAGGGCGGGGACGCCGGCGAGCCGTCCGGTCGCGGCGGCCTTGAGCACGCTGCCGAGCGGGGTGCGCAGCCGGCTCAGCAGCGGCTGGGTCTCGGGGTCGCCGAAGCGGGCGTTGAACTCCACCACCCGGATGCCGCGGGAGGTGAGCGCGAGCCCGGCGTAGACCAGCCCGACGAACGGGGTGCCGCGGCGGGCCAGCTCGTCCACGGTCGGCTGGACGACGGTCCGCACGACCTCCTCGACCAGTCCGGGTGGCGCCCAGGGCAGCGGGGTGTAGGCGCCCATGCCGCCGGTGTTGGGGCCGGTGTCGCCGTCGCCGACCCGCTTGAAGTCCTGGGCCGGCTCGAAGGGCAGCACCGTCGTCCCGTCGGTGACCGCGAAGAGGCTCACCTCGGGGCCGTCCAGGTACTCCTCGACCAGGACCTGCTCGCACCCGCGGGCGTGGGCGAGGGCGGCCTCCCGGTCCTCGGTGACGACCACGCCCTTGCCGGCGGCCAGCCCGTCGTCCTTGACCACGTAGGGCGCGCCGAGCTCGTCCAGCGCGGCGGCCACCTCGTCCTCGGTGGTGCAGACCCGGGCGGCGGCGGTCGGGACGCCGGCGGCGGCCATCACCTCCTTGGCGAAGGCCTTCGACCCCTCCAGGCGGGCGGCTTCGCGGCCCGGTCCGAAGCAGGCGATCCCCCGCTCACGGACGGCGTCGGCCACCCCGGCCACCAGCGGCGCCTCGGGCCCGACCACGACGAGGTCGGCGGCCAGCCGCTCGGCCAGCGCCGCCACCGCGGCGGGGTCGGTGGCCTCCACCTCGTGGTTGGTGCCGACCGCTGCGGTGCCGGGGTTGCCGGGCGCGATGTGCACCTCGGTGACCCCGGGGTCGCGGCTCAGCGCCCAGGCCAGCGCGTGCTCGCGCCCGCCGGCGCCGATCACCAGCACCCGACCCACCTGCTGCCCGTTCCCCGCTGCGTCCGTCACGGCGGTCGAGGGTATCGGCCGGTCCGATGGAACGCACCGCTGCGTGGTCGCAGCGAGATTGTCCAGCACCCGGGGTGGATCAGCCGCGTCGGTGCCCACAGGGGAGGGGCTGTGCACAGGCGGCGCCCGACCGCGACCGTCGGCACGCAGCAGGCCCACCCTCGGGGCATGTACCACCGCGTGGATCCGTCGGGCCTGCTGGCCCTGGCCGAGCTGCAGGACGGTGTGGTCTCGCTCGAGCAGGCCCATGGCCACGACCTGGGGCGCAACTCGATCGCCCGCCTGGTGCGGGAGGGACGCTGGTCGACGGCGCGCCGCGGGATCTACCACACCGCCCCGGGTCGACCGGGCTGGCGCGGGCTCGCCTGGGCCGGCGTGCTGGTCGGCGGGGACGACAGCCGCCCGCGATGGTAGGTATCTGGGTCCCCTCGTCGAGCTCGACGGCCGGTCCCCCGAGGGCGCCGGTCGTCACCGTGACATGAGACGCGACAACCGGGCGGCGCTGTCCAGACGTCCTACCCTGCGGTTCGGGTGGCTCGACGTGCACGGTGACCCGTGCCTGGCCGCCGCCCAGGTCGCCGAGCTGCTCGTCGCCGGCGGCTGGCCGGGGCTGCCCACCCCCTGCCCACGCTGCCGGCTCCTGCCGGACCGGCACATCCGCTGCGTAGTCGCAGCGGCACGTGCCAGCCGGACGGCCCGGGAGGCCCGTCAGAGCAGGTCGTGGCGCATGATCGACTGCTCACGGCCCGGGCCGACGCCGATGCCGGAGATGCGGGTGCCGATCAGCTCCTCCAGCCGCAGCACGTAGCGCCGGGTGGCCTCGGGCAGCTCCTCGAAGGTGCGGCAGCCGGAGATGTCCTCAGTCCAGCCCTCGAGCAGCTCGTACACCGGGGTGGCGTGGTGGAAGTCGCTCTGGGAGTAGGGCAGCCGGTCGTGGCGGACCCCGTCGACGTCGTAGGCCACGCAGACCGGGATCTTCTCCCAGCCGCCGAGGATGTCGAGCTTGGTGAGGAAGACGTCGGTCATCGCATTGGTGCGCGCGGCGGCCTCGACCACCAGCGCGTCGAACCAGCCGCAGCGACGCGGACGTCCCGTGGTGGCGCCGAACTCCCCGCCGATGGTGCGCAGCCGCTCGCCGTCCTCGTCGTGCAGCTCGGTCGGCATCGGGCCCTCGCCGACCCGCGTGGTGAAGGCCTTGACCACACCGACCACCCGGTCGATGCGGGTCGGGCCCACCCCGGAGCCGACGCAGGCGCCGGCCGCGCTGGGGGAGGAGGAGGTGACGTAGGGGTAGGTGCCGTGGTCGACGTCGAGGTGGTGGGCCTGGGCGCCCTCGAAGAGCACCACCTTGCCCTCGTCCAGCGCGTCGTTGAGCACGCGGGAGGTGTCGATCACGTGCGGGCGCAGCCGGTCGGCGTAGGAGAGCAGGTGCTCGGTGACCTGCACCGGGTCGACGGCGCGGCGGTTGTAGACCTTGGCCAGCAGCTGGTTCTTCTGGTCCAGCGCGGCCTCGACCTTCTTGGCCAGGATCGACTCGTCGAACAGGTCCTGCACACGGATGCCGATCCGGTTGACCTTGTCGGAGTAGGCCGGGCCGACGCCGCGGCCGGTGGTGCCGATCTTCGCCTTGCCGAGGAACCGCTCGGTGAGCTTGTCCAGGGTGCGGTGGTAGCTGGTGATGATGTGCGCCGAGGCAGAGATCTGCGGGTGCTGGACGTCCGCGCCACGGACCTGCAGCGCTTCCAGCTCGGCGTAGAGCACGTCGAGGTCGATCACCACGCCGTTGCCGAGGACCGGCACGGCGTTGGGGTTGAGGATCCCCGACGGCAGCAGGTGCAGGACGTACTTCTCGCCGCCGACGACGATGGTGTGGCCGGCGTTGTTGCCCCCGGAGTAGCGGACGCAGTAGTCGATGCGGTCCCCGAGCTGGTCGGTGGCCTTGCCCTTGCCCTCGTCGCCCCACTGGGCGCCCATCACGACGATGCCAGGCATCTGTCAACCCTCTCACCGGAGCACGACCGGCCCCGTTGCACAGACGAAGCCCTCGACTGGGCGTCGCGGGCTCTTACCTCCCAACCCTAGCCGATCGGGGCGGGAGGCACCGGGGCGTCCGCGCTCAGGCCTCCAGCGGGCGGGAGCTGCTCAGCTCGGCGTAGGCGGTCTCGGAGCTGTCGCGCAGGAACTGGGCGCAGCGCTCGAACTCCGCGGTGTCGCCGATCCGCTGGGCGGCCACCGTCAGCGCCCACAGCGCGCGGAGGAAGCCGCGGTTCGGCTCGTGCTCCCACGGGATCGGGCCCGAGCCCTTCCAGCCGGCCCGGCGCAGGGCGTCCAGCCCGCGGTGGTAGCCGGTGCGGGCGTAGGCGTAGGCGGCGACGTCGGCCCCGGGGGTCCGCGCGTTCAGGGCACCCTCGGCCAGCAGCGCCCAGCACAGCGACGACTCCGGGTGGGCGCGGATGACCTCCTCGAAGGCGTCCTTGCCACGCTCGGCGAGCTCGGCGACGGCGGGGTCGACGGGGAGACGGGTCTCGGGGGCGGCGTCGGCCAGCAGGTTGCGGTGGATCTCGCTCACGGGGCCCATCCTGCCAGCCGCCGCCTCAACCGTGTCCGGGCACCGGCCGGCTGCGATGATGCCGGGCGTGGAGCAGACGACGCGCACGTTCGGGTTCGGCGCCGGTGCCGTGGAGATGGCCGAGGACGGCTCGGTGCGGGCGGTACGGCACCCGTCGACCGGGCACAGCGTGCTGCTGGTCGAGGACGCCGACGGCGTCGAGGGGGTGGTGCACGGGCCCGCGCACCGCTGGGGCAAGGGGTTCGCGGTGCTGGACGGCCTCGGGCACCGCTTCGACGCCCCCGCCGAGGTCGACTGGCGCGGCGACGGCGTCCGGGTGCGGCACCGGCTGGGACCGCTGGTGCTCACCATCACCCGCACCGTCGGCGACAGCTGGACCGAGACCCACGAGCTGCACAACCCCGGCGACCAGCCGGTCCGGATCGGCTCGTTCGCGGTGAGCACGCCGTGGCGCGACCTCTACGGCTCGGCCGCCGACAGCCTCACCCGGGCGGTGCACGCCCACGTCTGGACCGGCGGCGCCGACGCCTGGGTGTGGGCGGCGCCGATGAACGGCGCCGACGCCGGGCTCGGGCTGGTGCTCACCGAGGGCGAGCTGTGGGCCTACTCGGTGCAGTCCCGCGACGCGCACACCTCCAGCAACCTCCGCGGCCACCTCTACCTGCACCTGACCGACCACGCCCGCTCCCCGCACACCCTGGGCGGCCAGCCCGAGCCGGTGGTCGAGCCCGGGCAGACGCTGCGGCTCACCTGGCGCTCCCGCTGGTACGCCGACAGCGACGCCTTCGCCGCCGACCGCGCTCCCGCCCTGGACGCCCCGGTGCTCAGCGCCGAGGTGGGGACGCCGATGGAGCTGCGGGTGGCCGCCGGCTGGACCCCCGAGACGCCGTCCCCGGTGGTCGCCGACCGCCCGGGCCTGGTGCACGTCGACGCCACCCGCGACGGCCGGCGGACCCGGGTGGTGCTGCACGCCCATCCGCCGCTGCGACAGCTGGCCGAGCGCCGGGCGTCCTTCCTGGTCGAGCGGCAGCGCCCGCTGGAGCGCGGCGACAGCCGGCGCTGGGCGTTCGTGCCCTACGACAACCGCTCGCAGCTGACCGTGCTCGACCTGGCCTGGTCGGACTGGTCCGACACCCGCGAGCGGGTGGGCAGCGCGCTGCTGCTGCAGGAGCTGCGCCGCCGCGGCTGGGGCGAGGCTGCGGTGCTGGAGGAGGCGCTGGCCGGCTACCTGCGCTTCGTCACCGAGCACGTCGTCACCCCCGACGGCACGGTCCGCGACGACACCGGCGGACGCCGCCGGCCGCGGCTGTACAACTTCCCCTGGTTCGCCCGCTTCCTGCTGGACGCCGGTGAGCTGGACCTGGCCGCGGCGGTGATGAGCACCTACTACCGCTCCGGCGGCGGACGCTTCCTGGCCTTCGAGCTGGGACCGGTGGTGCGTGACGTCGGTGCGGCGCTGCGCCGGCACGGCCGGGACGCCGAGGCCGACGAGCTGGACGCCCACCTGGTCGCCCAGGCCACCACCTTCCTCGAGCTGGGCGCCGAGCTGCCCGGGCACGAGGTCAACTACGAGCAGTCGATGGTGGCCCCGCTGCTCGACCTGCTGCTCTCGGTCCGCCGGATCGCCCCCGACCGGGTGCCCGACGAGGCGCTGCGGGAGCGGCTGCGCTGGCTGCGCGCCTTCGCCGGCGACCAGCCCGACGTCCGGCTGCGTTCGGTGCCGATCCGGCACTGGGACGGATACTGGTTCGGCGGCGACCGGCTGTGGGGCGACGTGTTCCCGCACTACTGGTCGATCCTCAGCGCCGGGGTGTTGCTCGACTGGCCGGACGAGCTGCTACCCGAGGAGGAGACCGCGGCACTGCGCCGGGCCGGCACCGAGGTGCTGCGGGCCAACCTCACCGGCTTCGCCGAGGACGGTTCGGCCACCTGCGCCTTCGTCTACCCCAGCTGTGTCAACGGCGCCCCGGCGCACCGGGCGGACCCGCTGGCCAACGACCAGGACTGGGCGCTGGTGTACGCGCTGCGCCACGCCGACCGGCTCGGCTGAGTCGCGTCG
>NZ_QPKK01000064.1 GCF_003344635.1 Desertihabitans aurantiacus | reverse complement strand
GCCGCCTACGCCGCCGGGCAGGCGGCCGCGGTCGCCCACGTCGCCGCCCACGACCTCGGTGCGGCCGCCTACGCGATCAAGGCCGTCCGGGCCACCGCGCCGGGCGAGGAGGGCCTGGCGGCCGGGCGGGCGGAGTGCCGCTGGCAGCGCGCACAGCTGCCCGGAGCCGTCCGCGAGCTGGTCCTCGACGACCAGCGCCGGCGCAGCTCCCTGTGCTGGGACGCCTTCGACTGCTGAGGGCCCGGGCGCCGCAACTGGCTCAGCCCTCCAGCACGGCCAGGTCGCGGACCGCGTACCGGTGGTGCTCCACCTCCTCCTTGAGCACCACCCGCAGGCACCGGCGCACCACGTACTCGCCGTCGGGGTAGGGGTCGGCGGGCTTGCGGGTGCAGACCCGGTCGAGCTCGGCCTCGGTGAGACCGTCGACGAGCCGGCGCACGCTGGCCATCCGCGCCCGGCGCGCCTGCAGCACCTCCTCCAGCGTCGGCCTCGCGTCCAGCGTCAGCCCGAGCGCGGCGCACACCTCGGGCGGGGTGCCACCGGCGGGGTAGCCCAACGGGTGGTAGGGCGCGTCCTCCTCCAGCACCGCGTTGCCCACCCAGGCGTCGGCGGCGAAGAGCAGGTGGCGCTGGGTCTCGACGAAGGACCACTCGCCGCGCACCCGCTCGTGCAGCGCGGACGCCGGCAGCCGGCGCGCCCGCGCCAGGGTCGTCTCCCACATGCTCTCGATCGCCTCCCAGGCGGCGCGGTGCTCCGTCGGGGTGGAGACATCACGGGCCAGCACGCGCAGCGGGTGCCGGCGGTCGAGCTCGGACTCGACGTAGGCGGTGACGTCGACGTCGTTGACGACGAGACGCCCGAAGTCGCCGCCGAGGTAGACGTCGCTGCCGTAGCAGTCGACCACCCGCAGCCCGCTGATCTCGCAGTCCCGGATCTCCAGACCGCTGAGGTCGGAGAGGTGCACGAGCGCTCCACGCAGCTGCTCTCCCGGCACGGTTGTCCTGGTCATGACAGCACCGTAGACCGGCGCTCTGACAACCCCGGTACTCAGTGTTGACACCTACCGGTACTCAGCGTTACTGTCTACCAGTAGTCATCGACGCTAGGTAACAGGAAGGGGTCCTGATGGGCAGGCGTGACGCGGAGATGCTCAAGGGGGTCCTGGAGGGCATCGTCCTCGCGGTCCTCGAGCAGCGGTCCGCCTACGGCTACGAGATCACCTCGTGGCTGCGCGAGCAGGGGTTCACCGACATCGCCGAGGGCACCATCTACGCCCTGCTGGTGCGCATCGAGCAGCGGGGTCTGGTCGACGTCAAGAAGGTGCCGTCGGCCAAGGGTCCGCCGCGCAAGGTCTACACGCTCAACGCGAGGGGACGGGACCAGCTCAGCGAGTTCTGGGAGACCTGGACCTTCCTCGCCGAGCGCCTCGAGCAGTTCCACCACCACGGAAGGACACAGCAGTGAAGAGCTGGATCGAGACCCTCACCGGGTCCCTGGAGCAGAAGAAGCATTACCGGCAGGCCGTCGCCCGGATGGACGCCCTGCCCGAGCCCTACCGCCGGACGGCCAAGGCCTACCAGCGCTACCTCCTGCAGTCGGCGGGCTACGTCGACGGCGACACCCTCGTCACGATGTTCACCGACTTCGCCGACCTGTGGGAGCGGGCGGTCGCCGACCAGACGCCCGTCCGCGGCGTGGTGGGGGAGGACCCGGCCGGCTTCGCCGACGAGTTCGCCGCCGCCTACACCGGCCGGCAGTGGCTGGACAAGGAGCGCGAGCGGCTGAGCGCCGTCGTCGCCGAGGCGGAGCGGGAGCAGGGCCGATGAGCACCGTGGCTCCCGCGATCTCGGTGCGCGGTCTGCGCAAGTCGTTCAAGGACCTGGAGGTGCTGCGCGGGGTCGACCTGGAGGTCGCACGGGGCAGCATCGTCGCCCTGCTGGGCTCCAACGGCGCCGGCAAGACCACCGCGGTGCGGATCCTGTCCACCCTGCTCACGCCGGACGCCGGCACGGTCACCGTGCACGGTCTCGACGTGGTGGCCGACCCGGCGGCAGTGCGGCGCTCGATCAGCCTGACGGGTCAGTTCGCCGCCGTCGACGAGGTGCTGACCGGCCGGGAGAACCTGGTGCTGGTGGCCCGGCTGCGCCACCTGCCCGACCCGGGCGCGGTGGCCGACCGGCTGCTGGCCCGGTTCTCCCTCACCGACGCCGGCGGACGCCGTGCCGCCACCTACTCCGGCGGCATGCGGCGGCGGCTCGACATCGCGATGAGCCTGATCGGCGACCCGCCGGTGATCTTCCTCGACGAGCCGACCACCGGCCTGGACCCGCAGGCGCGGATCGAGGTCTGGGACGCGGTCCGCGAGCTCGCCGCCGGCGGCACCACCGTGCTGCTCACCACCCAGTACCTCGACGAGGCCGAACAGCTGGCCGACCGGATCGCGATCCTGCACGAGGGCCGGATCATCGCCGACGGCACCCTGGCCGAGCTCAAGCGGCTGCTGCCCGCGCCGAAGGTCGAGTACGTCGAGAAGCAGCCCACCCTGGAGGAGATCTTCCTCGCCATCACCGGCCCCGGCGCCCCGCGCGGCGTCGGAGCCACCACCACCGGGACGGAGGACCCGTCATGACCAGCCACGCCCTCAGCGACACCAGCGCCCTCACCGGACGCTCGCTGCGCCACATCGCCCGCAGCCCCGACACCATCATCACCACCGCCGTGATGCCGATCGCGTTCATGCTGCTCTTCGTCTACGTCTTCGGCGGCGCCATCGACACCGGCGGCGGCTCCTACGTCAACTACCTGCTGCCCGGGATCCTGCTCATCACCATCGCCTCGGGGGTGGCCTACACCTCCTACCGGCTCTTCCTCGACCTGCAGGGCGGGATCGTCGAGCGGTTCCGGTCGATGCCGATCGCCCGGTCGAGCGCGCTCTGGGCCCACGTCCTCACCTCGGTGGTGGCCAACCTCATCTCGCTGGCCGTCGTGGTCGCGGTCGCCCTGGTGATGGGTTTCCGCTCACCGGCGGGCCCGCTGGAGTGGCTGGGGGTGGTGGGGATCCTGCTGCTGGTCACGCTGACCCTGACCTGGATCGCCGTCTTCGCCGGACTGTCGGCCAAGAGCGTCGACGGGGCGAGCGCGTTCAGCTACCCGCTGATCTTCCTGCCCTTCATCAGCTCGGCCTTCGTACCGACCGCGACGATGCCGGGGCCGGTGCGCTGGTTCGCCGAGAACCAGCCGGTGACCTCCATCGTCAACTCGATCCGCGCCCTGCTGGAGGGGCAGCCGGTCGGAGGAGACCTGTGGGTGGCGCTGGCCTGGTGCGTCGGGGTGCTGGTGCTGGCCTACGTCCTCGCCGTCGTGAAGTACCGCCGCCGGACGGGATGAGGCCCGTCCGTCTGAGCCCTGGTCCTGTGCCGCGCGCCGGTGCAGGACCTCGGCGCGTCCGGACGACGGGGGAGAGACTGACGGGGCAGAGCGGAGGAGCGGTGGACCAGGAGACGGAACGGGTGCGGCTGGAGACGGATCGGCTGCTGCTGCGGCCGTGGCGGCCGGAGGAGGCGCGGGTGCAGCGCGAGCTGTGGGCCGAGCGCGACCCGCGGGTGCCGGCGTCCCGACGGATCGACGCGCAGGGCCGGCCCAGCCTGGCCGACCTCGAGCGGCGCATCCGGGAGGACCGCGGGCTGCCGCGTCCGGGTCTGCTGGCGCTGAAGACCAGGGGCAGCGGCGAGGTGGTCGGCTACTGCGGGCTGGTGTCCGGTCGCGGCGACCTGGAGGGTGAGCCCGAGCTGGCGTTCGAGCTGCTGTGCCGGGTGCACGGCCAGGGCCTGGCGACCGAGGCCGCCCGGGCGGTGCTGGACTGGGTGCGCGAGCACGAGCCACGCCGCGTCTGGGCGACCGTGCGGGAGTGGAACACCGCCTCGCGGCGGGTGCTGGCCAAGCTGGGCTTCGTCGAGACGGGAGTGGTCGAGCCGGACCCCGTGCACGGCAACTCGATCCAGACCCGGCTCGATCTCTGAGCGGCACACACATCGAGGTGTGCGGTGGTGTCGTGACCCGAACGAACATCGATCTGGACGCGGGGTCCCTGCCCGACTGGTCGTTGTCCGATAAGCGACATTATGACAACTCGGGGGTGTGCGACGGGGTGAGAGGCCCCCCGCTTCCTCACACGGTTGTCATTCCCGCGGCGCTCGTTCTGCTGCGCCGGGCGGTGATCAGGCGCCCAGGCCGACCTTGTCGACCTTGCGGTGGAACCGCATCCCCGCCAGTCCGCCGAGCACGGCTCCGAGCAGCGCAGCCAGCGCCAGCGCCACCGCGGTGACGATGCCGGCGACGGTCAGCGTGCCTTCGTTGACCGGCAGCCGCGGGAACCCGTTGAGGTTGGCCAGCACGTCGAACTGGTTGCCGGCGATGAGCCCCAGGACCGCCACCACGACCGCGATGATCAGCGCCCAGAGCCACACCCCCAGCCCCTGCTTGACGCCGTCGAAGCGGGCCATCCGGCCGGCGACGTAGCCACCGGCGAAGTAGGACACCACCACGACGACCAGCAGCGCGATGCCGCCGACCAGACCCACCGTCTGGGGGTCCTGGGCGGCCGCGGCCGGGTCCACCTCCTGGGCGAGCCCGACGGCGGCCCCGGCTGCGGTGAGCAGCGCGGTGAGCAGCACGGCGGTCCCGGTGGCGGTGAGCCAGCCGAAGAAGCAGGCGCCGAACTTCATGCCCCCGTACTGCTCCTTCTCCCGGCTCACGACGGCCCGACGACCCGTCGCCATGGTGCGGTCGGGGTCAGGACTCCCCCCGGTGGTCCGGTCACCGGTACCCATGGATTCGTTCATCACCGTGCCTGCTCTCTCACCGTGCGCCGGTGCTCTCCCGGCGATGACCTCTGCCGTACCCATCCGCACGCCACTTGTCACCGGCCGGTCCTCGACGGGCCTCCTCAGGGCGGACACTCCGTCCTCCCGCTCCACGTCCGGCTGCAGCGGCGTCGTCTTCGCCTCGGCCACCTCGACCAGCACGAGCGTCGGCCCGGCCACCCTCAGCGAACGCGGCCGAGCCGGAAACTGGTTTCCTCGCCGGCGTCGGAGGCGGCATCCTCACCGCATGACCGTCGTCCTCTCCCACACCACCATCGACTGCCACGACGCCTACGCCCTGTCGGAGTGGTGGAAGCGGGTGCTCGGCTACACCGACCTCCCCGACGACCCGAACGCGCCGGGTCACGAGGAGTGCATGATCCTCGACCCAGACAGTGGCCACCGGCTGCTCTTCATCGAGGTCCCCGACGCCGAGCTGCCGGCCAAGCGCATCCACCTCGACGTCCGGCCCCGCGAACGCATCCTCGACGAGGAGGTGCGCTGGTTGCTCGAGCAGGGCGCCACCGGGGTGGCCGACCACCGCGACATCCACGGCCCCGGCACCGGCTGGGTGACGCTGGCCGACCCCGAGGGCAACCAGTTCTGCGTGCTGCGCTCCCCCGCCGAGCTGGACGGCTGAGCCCGCGGCCAGCCCGGGATGACCGGGTCAGCCACTAGGGTCGGGCGGGTGGGAAGAGGTCGTCTGGTCCTGGCCCTACTGGGCGCGCTGCTGTTCTGGCTCGGTCTCAGCATGACCGTGCTGTTCATCGCCGCGGCCGTGTGGCTGCTGGCCCACGGCACGTCACCGAGCTGGGTGGTGCTGGCCGTCACCGTCGCCTGCGCGGTGCTGGGACGGCTGCTGATCCGGCTCAGCGGGGTGCCGCTCGGCGACGCTCTCAACGTCTGAGGGTCACCAGGTGAAGGTGTCCGGCTCGTCCTCGAGCGCGGACCGGTCCTCCCACGGCTCGGGCGGACCGAGCTCGACATCGAGGTTCTCCCGCTCGGCCACGAACTCCCAGCGGGTGAACGGGACCCACAACAGCTCGGCGACCTCGTCGGCGCGCGGGTCCTCCGGAGTCTGACTTCCAGGAACCTCCTGGAGCGTCATGGGGTGCCTCCTTTCGCAGCGCTGCTACTCCCCCGGGGTACCCAGGATGTTGATCATCAAACCGCCGACCCGCCTCAGCGCGGCGGGCGGGTCCGTCCGTCGGCGGTCCACGACCGCGGGTCGACGCCGAGCTCGACCTCCTGCCGGTCGGCGCTGAGCCGGATCAGCGACCCGGTGCCGAAGGGTCCCGGCCCCGACGTCACCTGCAGCCGCTGCCCACGCGAACGCAGGCTGGACAGCACGTCGGCGTCGGTGCTCTGGTCGACCCGCACCTGGTCGGCGATCCCGTGCGGGACCACGCTGTTCGGCTGGGACTGGGTGACGAACCGCGGGGCGGCGACCGCCTCCTGCGGGCTCATCCCCAGCTCGACCACGTCGATGACGTGCTGGGTCTGCACCTGGGCCTGGGTGTCGCCGCCGATGTTGCCGCCCAGCAGCGACAGCCCGTCCGGTGTGGTCACCATCCACGGGTTGCCGGTGTAGCGGACCCGCTTCCCGGCCTCGATGTAGTTGGGGCTGGAGGGGTCGCGGTCGGTCATGTAGCGCATCCGGTTGTTCATCATGATCCCGGTGCTGCCGGCCTGCAGGAACTGGTAGCCGGTGCTGGTGGTGACGGCGGCGGCGTTGCCGTCCGCGTCGACCACCTGGAAGGTCGTGGTGTTGTCCAGACCGGGGTCGACCGGCGCGTCGAGGGAGGAGCCGAGGTCGATCCGCTCCAGCTGCTGCTCACCGTAGGCCGGGTCGAGCAGCTCCTCCACGGGGACGTCGGTGAACTCGGGGTCGCCGACGAACTCCTCCCGGTCGGCCAGCGCCAGCTTGAGGGCCTCGATCTGCAGGTGCGTGGCGTCGGCGTCGTCCCGTTCGGAGAGGTCGGCCGTCCGCAGCGTGTTGAGCGCCATCAGCATGGTGAGCCCCTGGCTGCCGGGCGGCACCTGGTGCACGGTCGTCTCCTCGTCCCAGTCGAGGGTGATCGACTCCCCCGCCACCGCCTGGTAACGCTCCAGGTCGCCCTCGGTGATCCAGCCGCCGCCCTTGCGCACCTCCGCGACCAGCCGCTCCCCCAGCTCGCCCTCGTAGACCAGCGCCCGGGCCGCCTCGATCCCGGCCGCGCGGTCGCCGGCGGCGGTGTAGGCCTCGGCCAGCGAGCGCAGGGTCGCCGCGAAGTCCTCCTGGACGACGGTCTCCCCCTCGTCCACCACGCTGCCGGCGGGGGCGTAGACCGCCTCGGCCGGGTTGTTCATGCCGCCGGCCGCGCGGTAGGCCCGGGCCTGGGCGGCCAGGCTGCTGGAGGCCTCGAACCCGTCCTCGGCCAGCTCGATCGCCGGCTCCAGCACCCGGTCCAGCCCGAGCTCGCCCTGCTCGGCGAGCAGCGTCATCCACAGGTCCCACGAGCCGGGCACCAGCGCCTGGTGCATGCCGAACCCGCTGACGCCGCGCGAGCGGTACTCCGCGCGGTCGAAGTCCTCCCCCACCCAGCCGACACCCTGGAGGCTGCTGACCGACTGCTGCTCGGCGTCGTACCACAGCGCGGCGGTCTCGCCGGCGATGACGTTGGAGTAGTAGGGCTCGACCACGCTGAGCACCGCGGCCGCCGCGACCGCGGCGTCGGCGGCCGTCCCGCCGTCGGCCAGCACGTCCATCGCCGCGTCGGTGGCGGCGGCGTCGTTGGTGATCACCGCCTCCGCACCCGGCTCGGGCGTCGGCGTCGGCGTAGGGGTGGGGGTCGGCGTCGGGCTCGGCGACGGCCGAGGAGTGCCTGGAGCAGCGGTGGACGGGGCCGGGGCCGGCGGCGGCTCGCCGGCGGTGTCCTCCCGGTCGACGAGGACGGCCGCGATCACCACGAGGGCGGTCGCCAGCAGCACCCCTGCTGCCGCCAGGACGATCCGACGCGACATGCGCGCTCCCCTCCGTCCTGACGGAGGCTAGCCGCGCCGCCCAAGGGCCCCAGCGGGTCGCCGCTCAGGGACGGACGTGGCGGTACACCCGGTAGGAGCGCTCGGTCAGGGTGGCGTCCAGCAGCACCTCGTCGGTCGGGGAGAACTCGGTGAGCCGCTGCGCCGAGCCCCAGCCGACCAGCACGTTGCCGTTCGGCAGCGTCTGGGCGCTGGCCATGGAGGGGGCCTGCAGGCCGTCGGGGTGTCGCAGCGACCGCTCCAGCCGCAGCGTGCGGGCCTCCTCGTCCAGCCGCAGCCACAGCACCTGGCTGTAGGGGTGGCGCAGCGCGGTGCCGTCGCTGCCGTTGTCGAACAGCCGCAGCAGCGAGTCGTCCTCGTAGGTGGCCTGGTGCTGCCAGGCGAAGGTGGCCTCGTCGGGGACGTCGAAGTCGCTCTCCTTGCCGCCCAGCCGCCAGATCACCTCGCCGGTCTGCCGGTCGATCTTGTAGATGCCCCAGGTGTGACGGGCCGAGACCACCAGGTTGCCGTCAGGGGTCGGCTCGACGGAGTTGATGTGGAAGTAGTCCCACGGCTGGTCCGGCTCGTGCGGCACACCGGCGAAGCTCTCTCCGAACCCGACGTGGTCGACGGAGTCCCAGTGGAAGAGCACCTCCCCGGTGGCCGGGTCGATCTCCTCGACCACGCCGCTGATGACGAGGTCGTCGTCCAGCCCGCCCCAGCGGGTGAGGTCGGCGGGGTGCTCGACGTAGCTGACGATGAGGGCGGTGTCGCGGTCGGTGAGGAAGAACTCGTGCTCGTCGGGCGCCAGCCCGCCGTGCGCCCCGATCCGGGCGACCTCGGTGCCGTCCGGCTCGGCGATCACGCAGTCGCCGTTGGCCCACGGACGCGCCCCCTCGACCTCGTAGGACTCCCACCAGGTGAGCACGTCACGGCCCTGGTAGCGCTGCATCCGGAAGTCGGCGTAGGAGCCGGCGCCAGAGCGCTCCCACAGCACCTCGCCGGTGTTGTCGAGGATGAGCAGCCGAGCGTCCTCGCCCATGTCGGTGACGAACAGGTCGCCCTCGGCCAGGCCGTCGCGGGAGGTGATGACCTCCATCGGGCCGGCCAGACGCTTGCGCAACGGTTCGGTGGTGGCGGCGATCCCCCGGCCGACCGGTCCGCCGTGGGCGACGTCGACGCCGACCGCGCCGACCGCGACGCCCGCCATGCCGACGGCTCCGACTCCGAACAGGGTGCGACGGGTCAGCGCGCGCTGCCCGGGACGTGTCTGTGGCATCGCCCCAGTCTGCCGGATCGCAGCGGGCCGGCTGGCACGCCCCCGGGAAGGCGATCGCGCTGCCGACCTCGACGAGCGGAAGCCCCTGACCCCGGGCGGGCAGCCAGCGCCGGTTCAGGCCAGCGCGGTGTCGCGGCCCAGCCCCTCCAGCAGCCGCAGCCACACCTCGCTGAGCGTCGGGTAGGCCGGGACGGCGTGCCACAACCGGTGCAGCGGCACCTCGCCCACCACCGCGATGGTGGCCGACTGCAGCAGCTCGGCGACGTCCTGGCCGACGAAGGTCGCTCCGAGCAGCACCTGGCGCCGCGGGTCGACGACCAGCCGGGCCCAGCCCTTGTAGCCCTGCGCGTGCACCATCGAGCCGGCCAGAGAGGCCAGGTCGTAGTCCACCAGCCGGACCTCGATCCCCTCGCGGGCGGCGGCCGCGGAGGTGAGCCCGACGCTGGCCACCTCGGGGTCGGTGAAGACCACCTGCGGCACGGCGACGGAGTCGGCGGTGGCGGCGTGGGCGCCCCAGCGCTCCTCCTGCACGGTCGCCCCGGTGGCCCGGGCCACGATGACGTCGCCGGCGGCGCGGGCCTGGTACTTGCCCTGGTGGGTCAGCAGCGCGCGGTGGTTGAGGTCGCCGACGGCGTACAGCCACGGCAGCGGCCCGTCCGCCCCCACGACGCGCAGGGTGTCGTCGGTGTCGAGCCAGGAGCCGGACTCCAGCCCGACCGTCTCCAGCCCGAGGTCATCGGTGCGCGGCCGGCGTCCGGTCGCCACCAGCACCTTGTCGGTGGCCACCACGGACCCGTCGCCCAGGTGCACCTGGATGCCGTCGGGGCCGCTGCGCACCTCGCTGACGTCGACCCCGGTGCGGACGTCCACCCCGTACTCGGTCAGCGCCTCGCGGACCAGCCGGCCGGCGACGTCCTCCATCGACGACAGCAGCTCCGAGCGGGCCACCACGGTGACCTCGGCGCCGAGGTCGTTCCAGGCCTGCGCCATCTCGCACGCCACCACGCCCCCGCCGACCACCAGCAGACGGCCCGGCACCTCGCGGGCGGAGGTGGCGTCGTGGCTGGTCCACGGCTCGGACTCGGCGAGCCCGGGCAGCGGCGGCACCAGCGCGGCGCTGCCGGTGCACAGGGCGACCGCGTGCCGGGCGCGCAGCACCTGCGTCCCGCCGTCGGCGGTGGTGACGGTGACCTCCCGCTCACCGGTCAGCCGGCCGTGGCCGCGGACCAGGTCGATCCCGACCGAGTCCAGCCACTGCACCTGGGAGGTGTCGTCATAGTGCGAGACGATCTGGTCGCGGTGGGCCAGCACGTCGGCCACCGCGGGCCCCTGCACCTCGAGCCCGGGGGCCCGGCGCGCGGCCCGGGCCGCCGACCCGCTGCGCAGCAGCGCCTTGGACGGCATGCAGGCCCAGTAGGAGCAGTCACCGCCGACCCGCTCCGCCTCGACCACCACCGCGCTCAGCCCGCCGGCGACGGCCTGCCCGGCCACGTTCTCCCCGGTCGAGCCCGCCCCGACGACGATGACGTCGTACTCCGCTGCACCCGCCACGACAACCCCCTGCTCGACGACCTGTCCCGGGTGACGCTAGCCGGTCCGGCGCGGCGGCGCAGCGGTGGGCTCAGCGACGGCCGAGCTTGCGCTCCCCGCCCGCGCCGGTGGCGTAGGGCATCTCGTAGTGGGCGTAGATCTCGGGCTCCATCGCCGCCTCGAGCTGGCCGTCCTGCGGGATCGACGGCGCGTCCTTGGCCAGCTTCTTCAGCACCCGCACCTTGACGTGCTTCGGCGAGACGGTGGCCCCGTCCAGCGGCACGAAGAGCAGCCGGTTGCCGCCGAGCAGACCGGTCTTGACCGCGGCGAAGGCCGGCTCGTCGGTGGCGGTGTCGAAGTAGATGCTCTCCAGGTTGCCGATCTTCGACTCCGACGGGTCGACCACCGCCAGGTCGACCCAGTCGCGCAGGTCCTCGATGCTCACCATCACCCAGCTCCTCGCCCTCGGGGTAGCGCCGCGCGTACCGCGGCGGTCAGAGAGTACCCAGCGGCTCAGACCAGACCCCGACGGGCCAGCAGCGGCCCCTGCTCGGGATCGCGGCCGCGGAAGGCGCGGTAGGAGTCCATCGGGTCGCGGGAGGAGCCGCGGGAGAGCAGCTCAAGGCGGAAGTGGTCGCCGTTCTCGCGGCTCAGCCCGCCGTGCTCGTCGAACCAGGCCACCGTGTCGGCGTCCAGCACCTCCGACCACAGGTAGGAGTAGTAGCGCGCGTCGTAGCTGTTGGCGAAGACGTGGGCGAAGTAGCGGGAGTGGTAGCGCGGCGGGACGCACTCCTCGTCGAGCCCGATCCGGGCCAGCGCCTCGGCCTCGAACGCGTCCACCGAGGCGATCTCGGTGCCGGCGGGCAGGGCGTGCCACTCCTGGTCGAGCAGCGCGCTGGCGAGGTTCTCCGCGGTGAGGAAGCCCTGGTTGAAGGTGGCGGCCTCCTCCAGCCGCTCCAGCTGCTCGGCGGGCAGCGGCTCCCCGGTCTCGACGTGGCGGGCGTAGCGGCCCAGCACGTCGGGGTGCTGGATCCACATCTCGTTGACCTGGCTGGGGAACTCCACGAAGTCCCGCGGCACCCGGGTGCCGGAGAAGCGGGGGTAGGTGACCTCGGAGAGCAGCGCGTGCAGCGCGTGGCCGAACTCGTGGAAGAGGGTGGTGACCTCCGACAGCGTGAGCAGGGTGGGCTGCCCCGGCGGCGGCGGGCTCACGTTGAGGTTGTTGACCACCACCGGACGCTCGTCGTGCAGCCGGTTCTGCAGCACCAGCGAGTTCATCCAGGCGCCACCGTTCTTGGTGTCGCGGGTGTGCAGGTCGAGCAGGTACAGGCCCAGGCCGGTGCCGTCGGAGTCGTGCACCTCGAAGACCCGGACGTCGTCGCGGTAGCCCCGCAGGTCGGGGCGCTCGGTGAAGGTCAGCCCGTAGACCAGCGTGGCCGCGGCGAAGACGCCCGCGGTCAGCACCCGCTCGGCCTCGAACCACGGGCGCAGACCGTCCAGGTCGAGGGCGTAGCGGCGCTGGCGCAGCCGCTCGGTGTAGTAGGCCCAGTCCCAGGGCCGCAGCGCGAACGGCTCGCTGCCCGTCTCGGTGCAGTGCCGCTCGACCTCCTCCTGCAGCGCCTGCTTCTCCGCGACCACGTTGACCGCCACGGCGCGGGCCATCGGGTCGAACCGGTCGCGGACCGCCTGCGGGGTGCGGGCGGTGCCGGCGGCGGTCACCACCGAGGCGTGGTCGGGGAAGCCGAGCAGGGCGGCCCGCTCCGCGCGCAGCCGGACGAGCTCCAGCACCAGCGGCTCGGTGTCGTGCGGTCCGGGCCCGCCGCGCCCGGTCTGGGCCTCGAACAGCCGCTGGCGCAGCGGACGGGAGTGCAGCCGGGCCAGCCAGGGGTGGTTGGTGTAGTTGGTGCAGGTGATCAGCCAGCCGCCGGGGTGGCCGGCGGCCTCGGCGGCCCGGGCGGCGGTGGCGCGGGCGCCCTCGTCCAGGCCGTCCAGCTCGGCCTCGTCGGTGACCAGCACGGCGCCGTCCTTCATCGCCGCGACCACCCGCTGCTGGAACCGGCTGGACAGCACCGCCAGCCGGGAGTTGATCTCGCGCAGCCGCTGCTGGGCGTCCTCGTCCAGGGCGGCCCCGGCCTCGGTCATGTCGCGGTGCCAGCGGCGGACCAGCTCCCGCTGCTCCTCGGTGAGGTCGAGCTCGTCCAGCCGCCGGTGCACGTCGTCCACCCGGGCGAACAGGGCCCGGTCGAGCATGATCGCGTCCTGGTGCTCACTGAGCAGGGGCTGCAGCTCCTCCGACAGGGCCCGCAGCGCCTCGTCGCCGTCGCTGGAGACGTGGTTGGAGAACACCGCGGTGGCCCGGCGCAGCAGCGTCCCGGAGCGCTCGAGGGCCTCCAGGGTGTTGGTGAATCCGGCCGGCTGGGGGTCGGCGGTGATGGCGGCCACCTCCGCGCGCTGCTCGGCCATCCCCTGCTCGAGCGCCGGCCGGTAGTGCGCGACGGTGATCTCGGCGAAGGGCGGCAGGTGGTAGGGCAGCTCGCTCGGGGTCAGCAGCGGGTTGGGGGTCTCTGCGGGGACGGTCACCCGGTCGACCCTAGGGCCGCGGGCCGACGAGCACCCATCCGGCTCACTCGAACGGGGACGGGTCGCCCGCGCCGCGGCGGGCGATCACCACCTCGTCCCCGGACAGGTCGACCACGGTGGTGGGCTCGGTGCCGCAGTCGCCGGAGTCGAGCACCCCGTCCAGCTGGGCGCCGAGCTCGTCGGTGATCATCCAGCCCTCGGTCATCGGCGCCTCCTGGTCGGGCAGCAGCAGGGTGCTCGACATCAGCGGCTGGCCGAGCTCGTCCAGCAGCGCCTGGGTGGTGACGTGGGCGGGGATCCGCACACCGACGGTGCGCTTCTTGGGATGCAGCATCTGCCGCGGCACCTCCTTGGTGGCCGGCAGGATGAAGGTGTACTGCCCCGGCGTGGCCGCCTTCACCGCGCGGAAGACGTCGTTGTCCATCTGCACGAACTGGCCCAGCTGGGCGAAGGTCGAGCACACCAGGGTGAAGTGGTGGGAGGCGTCGAGGTGGCGGATGGCGCGGATCCGGTCCAGCCCCTCCCGGTTGCCGAGCTGGCAGCCCAGGGCGAAGCAGGAGTCGGTGGGGTAGGCGACGAGACCGCCACCGCGGATGAGGTCGGCCACCTGGCCGATGGCCCGGGGCTGGGGGTTGTCGGGGTGGACGTCGAAGTAGCGGGCCATGCCGGTCATCGTCGCCTGCCCGACCGACGGAAGTCCAGGGTCGTGGCGGGGCCCGGCCCCTATTGTCGGGCGGGTGGAACCGATCCTCTCCCTCGACCTGGCGACGTTGCGCCACCGCACCTCGATGAAGTGGCGCCGCTACCCCGAGGACGTGCTGCCGCTGTGGGTGGCCGAGATGGACACCCCGCTCCCGCCGGCCGTCCGCGAGGAGCTGCTGCGGGTGGTCGCCGAGGGCGACACCGGCTACCCCGAGGGCAACGCCTACGCCGAGGCCTTCGCCGCCTTCGCCGCCGACGAGTGGGGCTGGACGTTCGACCCGGCCCGCCAGGCGGTGCTCTCCCCCGACGTCATGCAGGGCATCGCGATGCTGATCGGGCAGGCGGTCCGCCCCGGCGAGCGGGTGGTGATCAACTCCCCCGTCTACGCCCCGTTCTGGGCGGTGGTGCGCAACGCCGGGGCCGAGCTGGTGGACGTCCCGCTGACCGAGGAGGGCCGGCTCGACCTGGACGCGCACGAGGCCGCCTACGCCGAGGGGGTGGGAGTGCACCTGCTGAGCAGCCCGCACAACCCGACCGGGGTGGTGCACACCCGCGAGGAGCTGACCCGGCTGGCCGAGCTGGCCCGCCGCCACGACGTGCTGCTGCTCGCCGACGAGATCCACTCACCGCTGGTCGGGCCCGGGGAGCAGTTCGTGCCGCTGCTCGACGTGCCCGGCGGCGAGCACGCGATCAGCCTGGTCTCGGCGTCCAAGGCCTGGAACCTGGCCGGGCTCAAGGGGGCGCTCATCATCGCCGGCCCCGAGCAGCTGGACCGCGTGCGGGCGCTGCCCTACGAGAGCACCCGCGGCGCCGCCAGCCACGTCGCGCTCCGCGCGCACACCGCCGCCCTCACCGGCGCCCGGGACTGGCTGGTGCAGCTGCGCACCGAGCTGCAGGCCAACCGCGAGCTGCTGGACACGCTGCTGGCCGAGCACCTGCCTCCGGTGCGCCACCGGCTGAGCCGGGGCACCTACCTGGCCTGGCTGGACTGCCGGGAGCTGGGGCTGGCCAACCCGGCCCGGCACTTCCTCGACGAGGCCCGGGTGGCGCTGAACGACGGTGCCGCCTTCGGCCCGCGGACGGTGGGGTTCGCCCGGATCAACCTGGCCACCTCCCCCGCGATCATCACCGAGGCGGTCACCCGGATGGGACGCTCGGTCAGCCGCCCACGGTGAACAGCCGGGCGGTCGCCGACCCCTCCCCGGTGACCTCCTCCACCCCGATCAGCGAGAGGAAGACGGTGGGCTCGGTGCTGGTGGTGCGCACCTCGACGGTGCCGCCGCGGACCACCACCCGCCCGCTGACCCCGGGACTGTCGGCCAGGTAGGCCGTCGCCGCGGCGCGGGCCCGGGCCGCCGAGGCGGACCGGTCGGCCGAGGCCACCAGCGGCCCGGCGCCGGCATCGACGCCGACCCGGGCGGCGGCCG
>NZ_QPKK01000063.1 GCF_003344635.1 Desertihabitans aurantiacus | reverse complement strand
GCGGGCAGCGGGTGGTCGACCGGCTCGCCGCGGCGGCGCAGCCGGGGGGCGCGGTCGGCGCGCACGGCGACCACGGCCTCCCCGGTGGCCGGGGCGGGGTCGAGGCTGCGGGACAGCGCGCGGACGTCGACGTCGGCCGGCACCTCGAAGGCGTCCGGACCGGCGACCACCTCGGGCTGGTCGAGGATCCGCGACATCTTGAACATCCGCGGCGCGTCGCGGTCGACGTCGTGGCCGACCACGTACCAGCGGCCGCGGGAGGAGGTGACGCCCCATGGCTGCAGGGTGCGGCGGCTGGTCTCCCCCGACGGGCGGCGGTACTCGAAGCGGACCACCGACCGGTTGAGCACGGCCTGCCACAGCGGCTCGAAGGCGCCCTCGCGGGCCACCACGGTGGGGCTCATGGTGGTGATCCGCGCGGTGTCGGTCTCCACCCCGGCCGCCCGCAGCTTGGCCCAGGCGCTCTGCGCCGAGGAGGCCATCCGCGCCTGCTGCCAGCTCTGCGCGGCGAGCGCGACCACCGCCGCCTCGTCGGCGTCCAGCTCGATCGGCGGCAGCTCGAAGTCGGTGCGCCGGATCCGGTAGCCGACCTCGTCGTCGAAGAGCGGGGAGTTGCTGCCGGTCTCGATCGGGACGCCGAGGGCGCGCAGCTCGTCCTTGTCCCGCTCGAAGGTGCGTTCGAAGGCGCTGTCGGAGAGCCCTCGGTAGCCTTCGACCACCTCGCGGATCTGCTCCCGGGTGACGAAGCGCCGGCTGGCCAGGAGGCAGATCGTCAGATTGAGGATGCGCTCTGACTTCCGCGGGGCCATGCGCGGGACAGTACCAGCCGGGACGGCGGCCCCCCGGGGTCGCGGAAGGGGTTCATGACGACGTCGGTGACGGGCGCCGGGGCGGGCCGTTTCGCCCCCTCGCCGAGCTCGGACCTGCACCTGGGGAACCTGCGCACGGCGCTGCTCGCCTGGCTGTTCGCCCGCTCCACCGGGCGGGCCTTCGCCTGGCGGGTGGAGGACCTCGACGTCGCCCGCAGCGCCACCGGAGCGGTGGCCGAGCGGCAGCTGGCCGACGCCGTCGCGCTCGGGCTGGACGTCGACGGGCCCGTGCTGCGCCAGTCCGAGCGCCAGCACCACTACGCCGCCGCGGTGGCGCAGCTGGGCGAGGACGTCTACGAGTGCTTCTGCACCCGGCGCGAGATCGCCGAGGCGTCCTCGGCACCGCACGACGGGTTCCGGCCCTACCCCGGCACCTGCCGCGACCTCACCGAGGAGCAGCGGGCCGAGCGGGGCCGGCGGCGTCCGGCGGCACTGCGGGTGCGCACCGACATCGACGCCTTCGAGGTGGACGACCTGCTGGCCGGCCGGGTCGGAGGGCTGGTGGACGACTTCGTGCTGCGCCGCGGCGACGGGGCCTGGGCCTACAACCTGGCCGTGGTGGTCGACGACGCCGCCACCGGGGTGGACCAGGTGGTCCGCGGGGACGACCTGCTGACGTCCGCACCCCGGCAGGCCTGGCTGGCGCAGCGGCTGGGGTACCGGCCGCCGACCTACGCCCACGTGCCGCTGGCGGTGAACCCGGACGGGCGGCGGCTGGCCAAGCGGGACGGGGCGGTGACCCTGGCGGCGCTGGCCGCCCGGGGCGTCCCGGCGTCGGAGGTGGTGCAGCGGATCGCGGTGTCGCTGCGGCTGGCCCGGCCGGGCGAGCCGGTCGAGGTGGGCGTCCTGCTCGACCGGTTCGACCCGGCGGCGCTGCCCCGGGAACCCTGGGTCGTCGAGGGCTGACGCCGCACGCCGTCGGGGCCGATCTTCCCAACGCCGACCGCGGCGGGTAGAAAGGGTGGCACCGCGTTGAAACGGTGCAACGACGCACGGAGGACACCCCCATGACCCGACGCAGGACCCTGCCCACGCCCTTGGCCGCCGCCGTCGCGGTCGTCCTGACGGCCGGCACGCTGGGAGCCGGCACGCTGGTCGGCGCCCCGGTGGCCGATGCCACCCCGGCCGACCCCGGCCGCGCGCCGGCGGTCCAGCTCGAGCAGCTGGACCGCGGGCTGGTCGCCCTGCGCACCGACGCGGGCGTCCACCTCAGCTGGCGGCTGCTCGGCACCGAGGTCACCGGTGCCACGCCCGACGGGATGACCGGCGCCGACTTCGCGGTCTACCGCGGCCGGGAACGGGTCGCCACGGTGACCGGCTCCACCAACCTGCTCGACCCCGACGGCCGCGAGGGTTCGGTGTACCGGGTGGCCCCGGTCGTCGACGGCGTGGAGGGCGAGCGCTCGGCGCCGGTGCGTCCGCTCGACCAGGGTTACGGCGAGATCCCGCTGCAGCGCCCGGCCGACGGCGTGACCCCGGCCGGGGAGCGCTACAGCTACGCCGCCGGTGACATGAGCGTGGCCGACCTCGACGGCGACTCCACCTACGAGTACGTCGTCAAGTGGGACCCCTCGAACGCCAAGGACGTCTCCCAGAAGGGCTACACCGGCAACGTCTACCTCGACGGCTACGAGGCCGACGGCCGCCTGCTGTGGCGGATCGACCTCGGGGTCAACATCCGCGCCGGCGCCCACTACACCCAGTTCCCCGTCTACGACTTCGACGGCGACGGCCGCGCCGAGCTGATGGTGAAGACCGCTCCCGGGACCACGGTGCGGCGCCTCGACAGCCGCGGCCGGGTGGTCGCCGAGCGCGCGGTACCGATCCCGGCCGAGGACCGGGCGGCCGGCGTCCGTCCCGACGACGACCACCGCTGGAGCGCCGAGCAGTACGCCGAGCACCTGCAGGACGTCCTGCAGGGCTGGTCGGAGCGGGAGGAGGTCGTCTCCGGGCAGTGGCCGGCCACCCTGGAGGAGGCCTGGGGCATCGAGCCCCGTTGGGACTACCCGCTGTCGGAGGCCGACGCCCGCGAGGCCACCGACTACTTCATCGACGTCTGGGCGCCGGCCCGGAGCAGCCGCAACGACCTGCGCACGTTCGAGGGTTTCGTGCTCACCGGCCCGGAGTACCTGACGGTCTTCGACGGCCGCACCGGCAACCCGTTGCAGACGGTGGACTACGAGCCGGGCCGCGGGGACGACGGCCTGCTGTGGGGCGACTACGCGATGAGCCGGATCGAGCCCGGCAACCGGGTCGACCGCTTCCTGGCCGGGGTGGCCTACCTGGACGGCCACCGCCCGTCGGCGGTCTTCGCCCGCGGGTACTACACCCGCGCCACGGTCGCCGCCTACGACTGGGACGGCGAGACGCTGTCGCGACGCTGGTTCGCCGACAGCGGTCACGTGCCGATGACCAACCCCTTCTCCGACAGCCCCCACAGCCGCGACGGCTCCCACCCCGAGCTCGGCCGCCTCACCACGCAGGGCTTCCACTCGATGTCCGCCGCCGACGTCGACGGCGACGGCCGGCAGGAGGTGGTCTACGGCTCGGCCACCCTCGACGACGACGGCTCGCTGCTGTACTCCTCCACCGACACCCTGCCGTCCGGCAGCGCCGATCCCGGGGCGGAGGCCCGGCTGGGGCACGGCGACGCCATGCACGTCACCGACCTCGACCCGGCCCGTCCGGGCCTGGAGATCTGGACCGTGCACGAGGGCGGGGCGTCGGCGCCCTACGGGGCGGCGATGCGGGACGCCGCCACCGGCGAGGTCCTGTTCGGGGCCTACTCCGGACGCGACACCGGCCGCGGCATGGTCGGTGACGTGCGCGCGGACATCCCCGGCACCGAGGTGTGGGCGGGCATGCCGGCCGGCACCTCCGCGAGCGGCCTGCTGTCGGCGGACGGCGACGTGCTCGGCACCGCCATCCCGGGCACCAACCAGAGCGTGCGCTGGGCCGGTGACGGCACCACCCAGCTGGTCAACGGGTCCCGCGACCAGACCCCGACCATCGACGACTGGACCCGCGGCACGCTGCGCACGCTGACCGGCACCCGGACGAACAACGACACCAAGGGCAACCCGGCACTGGTGGCCGACGTCTGGGGTGACTGGCGGGAGGAGGTGCTGGTGCGCACGGCCGACTCCTCGGCCATCCAGGTGCACACCAGCACCGAGGTCAGCACGCTCAAGCTGGCCACGCTGATGCACGACCCCCAGTACCGGGTCGAGGTGGCCCGGCAGAACACCGCCTACAACCAGCCGTCGCACCCGGGTTTCCACCTGTCCGCGGGCACGGACTGGACCACCGTGCCCCTGCCGCCCAACGCCGCCGGCGCCGGCCGTGGGGCCAGGTGAGCGGGACGACCTGAGTCGCCAGCGGGCGCGGCGGTAGGTCCTGTTGTGCCCGACCGGGGGGTGGTTCGCCCTTCGACAGGCTCAGGGCGCTGTGGTCGGGCCGGGTGCGCTGGTGGCCGGGGCTCCGCCCCCCTTCGACAGGCTCAGGACGACGCTTCGAAGGCTCAGGGCGTTGGGGCCGCGGGTGGGTCAGCCGCCGGTGCCGGGGACGGTGGGCGGGGCCTCGGTCCAGAGCAGGTCGACGACGTAGACCATGGTCTGGCCGGGCTCGACCGCCGGGTCCTCGTTGCCGGTGTCGCCGTAGGCCAGGGCGGGCGGCACGACCAGGAGCACCCGGCTGCCGACCTTCTTGCCGACCAGGCCCTGCTTCCAACCCTCGATCAGCTCGTTGAGCGCGTCGCTCTTCGGGGCGTCGGGGTAGCTGTCGATGGTGACCTCACCGGTCTCCCACGGCACGCCGCGGACGTCGACGGTGATGGTGTCGTTCTCCCCCACCTCGGGCCCGGTGCCCTCGATGAGCAGCTGGCTCACCAGCTCGGTCGGCGGCGTGCCCTCGGGCACCGCGATCTGCGGGTCGTCGACGGCACCGCTGACGGTCGGCAGGTCCGCGGGCGGCTCGACCTCCTCACCCGCCGGCGAGGCCAGCGTGCCGGCGAGGATGTCGACGGTGAAGAGCAGCGTGTCGCCGACCTCGATGCCGGCCTGCGGGTTGCCGCCGGAGGCGTCGTAGCCGTCGGCGCCCGGCATCGCGATGAGCACGCGGCTGCCGATCTTCTGGCCCTCCAGGCCCTTCTGGAACCCGGGCACGACCCGGGACAGAGCGAAGCTCACGGGCTCGCCGCTTCCGTAGGAGGAGTCGAACACCTCACCGGTGCGGGCGTTGACGCCCTGGTAGTTCAGCTGGGCGCTGCCGGTGGCCTGCAGCGGCTGGCCGTCGCCCTCGACCAGCACCCGGGTGCGGGTCTCGTCCACCGCCCACGGGGTCTCCACGGTGACCTCCGGCGCGTCGCCGAAGTCGCCGCCGACCTCGACCTCGCCGAGGTCGGAGGAGGGCTCGACCGGCTCGGTGGTCGGCGTCGGCGTCGCGCTCGGGCTGGGGGACGCGCTCGCGCTCGGGTCGGCCGGTGGGTTCGCCTCCGGGGTGGCGCTGGACTCCGGGGTGGGAGCGGCCTCGGGCTCACCGCTGCAGGCGGTCAGCGCCAGCAGCGGGGCGACAGCGAGGACGGCGAGGGCGGAGGTCAGCCGGCGGCGGACGGACCGGCCGGGTGCACCTGCCGGCGGCCGGCTCACCCGTGCGGTCGTCGTGGAGGTGGTCTCGGGCACCGGGGCAACATACCCGACCCGGGCGAACCCGTCCTCCCGACGGACGCTCACAGCCCAGCTGCGCGGCGTCCCATCTGCTCGATCAGCCGGTCCACCCGCTCGTCGGTGGCGGCGAAGGGGTCGCGGCACAGGATGGTGCGCTGGGACTGGTCGTTGAGCTTCAGGTGCACCCAGTCCACCGTGTACTCCAGGTCGTGCTCGCGGGCCGCGCTGACGAAGCGGCCGCGCAGCCGGGCGCGGGTGGTGGGCGGCGGCTCGGTGGTGGCGAGCTCGACCTCCTCCGGCGTGGTCAGCCGGGCGGCCGCCCCGCGGGCCTCGAGCAGCCGGAACAGCCCGCGTCCGGGCTCCACGTCGTGGTAGGCGAGGTCGAGCTGGGCCAGCCGGGGGTCGTCCAGCGCGAGGCCGTGCCGGTCGGCGTAGCGCTGCAGCAGGCGTCGCTTCACCACCCAGTCGATCTCGGTCGCGATGTCGTCCAGCCGGTCGCCCTCGACGGCCTCCAGGGCGCGGCGCCACAGGTCGAGCACCTGCTTCAGCTCCGGCCCGGGGTCCATCTCGGCGGCGACGTGGTCGGCGGCGGCCTGCCAGAAGGTCTGCTGCAGCTCCAGGGCGGTGATGGTGCGGCCGTTGGCCAGCGTCACCGGGGTGCGTCCGGTGGGGTCGCGGCTGATGTCGCGGAGGGCCCGGATCGGGTTCTCGCAGGCCAGGTCGCGCAGCGCCACCCCGTCCTCGACCAGCCGCAGCACCAGCTCGACGGTGCCGACCTTGAGCTGGGTGGTGGTCTCGCTCATGGTGGAGTCGCCGACGATGACGTGCAGCCGGCGGAACCGCTCGGGGTCGGCGTGCGGCTCGTCGCGGGTGTTGATGATCGGACGGCTGCGGGTGGTGGCTGAGGACACCGACTCCCAGATGTGCTCGGCCCGCTGGCTGAGCGCGTAGGCCGCCCGCGGCCCGTCCTTGACGATCCGGCCGGCACCGCACACCAGCTGCCGCGAGACCAGGAACGGCACCAGCAGGTCGGTGTAGCGGTGGAAGTCGCCCTCGCGGCTGATCAGGTAGTTCTCGTGGCAGCCGTAGGAGTTGCCGTGGGAGTCGGCGTTGTTCTTGAACAGGTAGATGTCGGCGTCGACCTCCTCCTCGGCCAGCCGGCGGCGGGCGTCGGCGGCCAGCCGGCTGACGATCAGCTCACCGGCCCGGTCGTGGACCACCAGCTGGTGCAGCGAGTCGCACTCGGCGGTGGCGTACTCGGGGTGGGAGCCGACGTCGAGGTAGACCCGCGCGCCGTTGGAGAGGAACACGTTGCTGGAGCGTCCCCAGCTGACCACGGTGCGGAACAGGTAGCGAGCCACCTCGTCGGGGTTGACCCGGCGTCCGCCGTGGCTGGTGGAGGAGACCCCGAACTCGGTCTCCAGCCCGTAGATCCGTCGCGTCAGCACGCGCCCTGTCCCATCCGCGTCAGCACGCGCCCTGTCCCATCCGCGTCAGCACGCGCCCTGTCCCATCCGCGTCAGCACGCGGCCGGCCCGATCGCGCTCGGCACGCGGTCACAGCCCCACGAGGTCGAGCAGCGCGCCGAGCTCCTCGCGGGTCAGCTCGCGGTGCTCCCCCACCGGCAGCCGGCCGAGCCGGACCGGGCCGATCGCGGTCCGCGACAGCTGGTTGACCGGGTGGCCGACGGTGTCCATCATCCGCCGCACGATCCGGTTGCGGCCCTCGTGCAGGCTGACCTGGACCAGGCTGCGGTCGGCGGTGGTGTCGACCAGGCGCACCCGGTCCGGACGCACCCGCCCGTCCTCCAGGGTGACGCCCTTCTGCAGCCGGTTGATCGTCTTCTGGTCCACCACCCCGGCGACCTCGGCCAGGTAGGTCTTGGGCACCTCGTAGGAGGGGTGGGCCAGCCGGTGGGCGAACTCGCCGTGGTTGGTCAGCAGGATCAGCCCCTCGGTGTCGGTGTCGAGACGTCCGACGTGGAACAGCCGCTCCCGGCGCCGGCCGAGGTAGTCGGTCAGGGTGGGGCGGTCCTCGGGGTCGTCCATGGTGGAGACCACCCCGCGGGGCTTGTTGAGCACCAGGTACACGTGGTGGCGGGCGGTGGGGATCCGCGAGCCGTCGACGCGCACCACGTCCTTCTCCGGGTCGACCCGCAGCCCCTGCTCGAGCACCAGCGACCCGTTCACCTCGACCCGCCCCTCGGCGATCATCTGCTCGCTGGCGCGGCGCGAGGCGATGCCGGCCTGGGCCAGCACCTTCTGCAGCCGCACGCCCTGGCCGTCCTCCTGGTCCGGTTCGCTCACGGCCGGCCTCCTTCCTCGGTGCCACCCGCGGGTGCGGGTGGGTCTCCGCGCCGCGGCGCGCCCATCTCATCGTCCAACGTCTCGTCGGCTGCCGGTTCGTCGGGCAGCTGGTCGACGTCGGTCGTCGTCCCGGCCGGCGGCACCGCGGCGAGCTGGCCCAGCTCGGCCTCCAGCGTGCTGGCGTCGGGCAGGTGCGGGGCCAGGTCGGGCAGCTGGTCCAGCGACTCCAGCCCGATCCGCTCGCAGAAGGTGTCGGTGGTCCGGAAGACGACGGCGCCGGTGACGGGGTCCTGCCCCGCCTCCTCGATCATCTCCCGCGCGACCAGCGTGCGCACCACCCCGTCCACGTTGACACCCCGGACGGCCGAGATCCGGGCCCGCGAGATCGGCTGCAGGTAGGCCACCACCGCCAGCGTCTCCAGCGCCGCCTGCGACAGCCGCGACTGCTGGCCCTCCAGCACCGCCCGGCTGATCACCTCGGCATGCTCCTCGCGGGTCCAGTAGCGCCAGCCGCCGGCGAGGTGGCGCAGCTCGAACCCGCGTCCGGTGCGGTCGTAGAAGTCGCGCAGCTCCCGGCAGGTCTGCTCGACGGCCTCGACCGGGGCCTGCAGCGCCTGGGCCAGGGTGAGGCTGCTCATCGGCTCGTCGGCCATCAGCAGCAGCGCCTCGACCGGTCCGGACAGCTCGCCGACCAGGTCGGGGTGGACGGTCTGGCCCTCCGCCGCGGGGTGCTCAGACATCGCCGCCTCCCGCGGGTGCGTCGGCCGCGACGGCGGGCTCGTCGAACTCCGCCGAGATCTCCAGCTCACCGGTGTCCGCGCCGACCCAGCGGATGGTGAGCTCGCCCAGCGGGTCGGCCTGCTCGAAGGCGACGGCGCGCTCCCGGTACAGCTCGAGCAGCGCCAGGAACCGGGCCACCGTGGTCACCGTGTCGGCGTCGCTGGTCAGCGCGGCGAAGCTCAGCGCCCGCCCGCGGCGCAGCCGCTGCACGATCAGCGTCGCCTGCTCCCGCACGCTCACCTGCGGGGCGTGCAGGTGGGCCAGCGACAGCTCCTGGGTGGGTCGGGGCGTCAGCGCGCGGGCGGCGAGCGCGGCGAACCCGTCGAGGTCGATGGTGAAGGTCACCTCGGGCAGCAGCCGGGCGAAGCGGTCCTCCAGCCCGCCCGGGCGGGGATGGCGCCGGCCCTGCTGGTCCAGGGTCTGCTCCAGCCAGGCGGCCACCCGCTTGAAGGCGCGGTACTGCAGCAGCCGTGCGAAGAGCAGGTCGCGGGCCTCCAGCAGGGCGAGGTCCTCGGGGTCGTCGACCTCGCCGGCCGGCAGCAGCCGGGCCGCCTTGAGGTCGAGCAGGGTCGCCGCCACCAGCACGAACTGGCTGGTCTGCTCGAGGTCCCAGACGTCGCCGGCGGCCTTGATGTGGGCGATGAACTCGTCGGTCACCCGCGACAACGCCACCTCGGTGACGTCCATCCGGTGCTTGGCGATCAGCTGCAGCAGCAGGTCGAAGGGTCCCTCGAAGTTGTCCAGCCGGACGCTGAACCCGCGCGGCGGCGTCTCGGTGGTGCTCACGCGCCGGTGCTCATCCCTCGGCGCGACCGGCGGCGTTCTCGTCGAGCCGGCGCACCAGCTCCGAACCGGCGCCGTGCTCGGCCAGGTCGGCCAGTGCGGCGGCCACCGCGGCCCGCACGATCCGTCCCCGGTCGACCGCGAGCCGGTGCTCGGCCCGCAGCTGCAGACGCGCCTGCTCCAGCGCGAGCAGCTCGTCGCTGCTGACGTAGACCGTGATCTTCTCCTCGTGGCGGACCCGCCCCGAGACCCGCGGACCGGACGCCTCCGGTCCGTCCGGTCCGGCCGTTCGGGGACGGCGCACCGGCTCGGCCCGCTCGGCCGGGCGCGGCACCTCCGGCACGCCCTGGGTGGGGCGGAACAGCTCCGACGCGCCGGGCAGGTTCACACGGCGGGGCACTTGGCCAGCACCTCCCGGGCCAGCAGGCGGTAGGACTCGGCCCCGGGTGAGGAGGAGGCGTAGGTGGTGATCGGCTCACCGGCCACCGTGGTCTCGGGGAACTTGATGGTGCGCCGGATCACGGTGTGGAACACCTGGTCGCCGAAGGCCTGCACCACCCGCTCCAGCACCTCCCGGCTGTGCAGGGTGCGGGCGTCGTACATGGTGCCGAGGATGCCCAGCAGCTCCAGGTCGGGGTTGAGCCGGTCCTGGACCTTGGCGATGGTGTCGGTGAGCAGGGCCACCCCGCGCAGGGCGAAGAACTCGCACTCCAGCGGCACGATGACCTTGTCCGCGGCGGTCAGCGCGTTGACCGTCAGCAGCCCGAGCGAGGGCGCGCAGTCGATGAGGATGACGTGGTAGCGGTCGCGGACCCGGGCGAGCACCCGGGACAGGGTCTGCTCCCGCGCCACCTCCGAGACCAGCTGCACCTCCGCCGCCGACAGGTCGATGTTGCTGGGCAGCAGGTCCAGCCCCGGCACGTTGGTGGCGGTGACGACGTCGTCGACGTCGACGTCGCGCGCCATCAGCAGGTTGTAGACGCTGCTCTCCAGGGTGTGCGGGTTGACGCCGAGCCCCACCGAGAGCGAGCCCTGCGGGTCGAAGTCGACCATCAGCACCCGCCGCCCGGTCTCGGCCAGCGCCGCGCCCAGGTTGATCGTGGTGGTGGTCTTGCCCACCCCGCCCTTCTGGTTGCACATCGCGATCACGGTGGCCCGCAGCGGACCCTCCCGCGGGGCGGAGGGTTCGGGCAGCTGCGGCCAGGGACGTCCGGTGGGACCGAGAGCGACCTCGGCGGCACCATCCCCGACCGGGGGGAAGAGCGCGGTGGTGCCCGGCGCCAGCCGGGCGTCCGCCGGTCCACCACCGGTTGCTGTCTGGTCCACGTGGTTCCTTCCGCTCGCCACCACAGTGGGGTCGAGGGTAGCGCGCCTGGCCAGGGGCCGCAGCCGCGCGCAGACGTCCCGGCGTCCGGCTCAGCGGGAGCGCGGGTGGGCGCTGAGGTAGACCTCGCGGAGGTGGTCTACGGTGACCAGCGTGTACACCTGGGTGGTCGTCACCGAGGCGTGCCCGAGCAGCTCCTGCACCACCCGGACGTCCGCGCCGCCGTCGAGCAGGTGGGTGGCGAAGGAGTGCCGCAGGGTGTGCGGGGACACCTCCGCGTCCAGCCCGGCCCGGGCGGCCGCGCCGCGCAGCACCGCCCACGCGCTCTGCCGGGACAGCCGGCGGCCGCGGGCGTTGAGCAGCAGGGCGGGGTCGCCTCCGGCCAGGGTCGGACGCCCGCGGACCAGCCAGTCCGAGACCGCGCGCCGGGCGTAGGAGCCGAGCGGGACCACCCGCTCCTTGTCCCCCTTGCCGATCAGCCGCAGCCCCTGGTGGGGGTTGGCGTCGGCGTCGACCAGCCGGCTGACGTCGTCGACGTCGAGGGCGGTGATCTCGCTGATCCGGGCGCCGGTGCCGTACAGCAGCTCCAGCAGCGCGGCGTCCCGCAGCCCGACGGGGGTGCTGCGGTCGGGGGCGTCCAGCAGCGCCTGCACCTGGTCCAGCGGCAGTGCCTTGGGCAGCCGGCGGCCCTGGCCGGGCGGGTGCACGGCGGCGGCCGGGTTGTCGGGGGTGAGCCGCTCCTCCACCCCGAAGCGGTGCAGGCTGCGCACCGCGACCACGGCGCGGGCGACGCTGGCGCGGGCCAGCGGTGGCCGGGTGCCCCCCTGCTCGTCGACGCCGCCGGTCTGCAGCGCGTGCGCGAACCCGGTGACGGCCTCGGCGTCGACGTCCTCGGGACGGGTCAGGCCGCGACGGGTGAGGTGGTGCAGGTAGCGCTCGAGATCGCGCCGGTAGCCCTGCACGGTGTGGGTGGACATCCCCCGCTCCACGGCGAGGTGGTCGAGGAAGCCCTGGACGAAGCGCCGCAGCTCGGCGGGGACCTCGGGCTCCCCGTCCGCCGGGGGCGGTTCGGGGGCGGGGCCGCCGGTGGGGGCGGACCCGGGATCGGTCACGGGCGCTGGTGCCGGGCCGGCCAGGGCGCGTCGGCCGGACGCAGGCGGTCGTACCCGTCGCGGCGGGCGACCTCGGTGGCGAGCACCCCGGCGACCAGCAGCGGGTTCTGCAGCCGCCCGGCCAGCACCGCGGCGACCAGCTCGGCGAGCGGGGCGAGGACGACGTCCATGTGCGCCTCCTCCCCTTCCACCACGAACCCGTCGGGGCGGGGCACGGGACGCAGCCCGCGGGCCAGGTAGATCCGCACCGACTCCTCGGTGCTGCCCGGGCTGACGAACTGGTCGACCAGCACCCGCCAGTCCTCGGCGGCCAGCAGCGCCTCCTCGGCGAGCTCGCGCCGGGCGCCGACCAGCCACTCCTCCTCGGCCACGTCGAGCAGCCCGGCCGGCGGCTCGAGCAGCCGGTGCCGGGCCGGGTGACGGTACTGGCGCACCAGCACCACGCGGTCCTGCTCGTCCAGCGCGATCACCCCGACCGCGCCGGGGTGGCGCAGGTACTGGCGGGTGATGGTGCTGCCGTCGGGGGTGCGGACCTCGTCCTCGACCAGGGTGACCACCCGGCCGTCGGCCAGCACGTCGCTGCGCAGCACCGGCCAGCCCACGGCCTGGTCGGCCAGCTCCGCGGCGCCGAGCACCGGGAGCTCGAGCGGGCCGCTCACCGGTCGACCGGGAGGCGGGTGCCGCGCCGGCGGGCCACGGCGGCCTTGACCAGACCGGCGAACAGCGGGTGGGCGCTGGTCGGGCGCGACTTGAGCTCGGGGTGGGCCTGGGTGGCGACGAAGAACGGGTGGGTCTCGGCCGGCAGCTCGATGAACTCGACCAGGGTGGCGTCGGGCGAGGTGCCGCTGATCCGCAGCCCCGCCTCCTCCAGCTTGTCGCGGTAGGCGTTGTTGACCTCGTAGCGGTGGCGGTGCCGCTCCTGCACCTGGGTGCTGCCGTAGAGCCGGGCCACCATGCTGCCGGGGGTGAGCGCAGCCGGGTAGGAGCCCAGCCGCATCGACCCGCCGAGGTCGCCCTCGCCGCCGACGATGGCGACCTGCTCGGCCATGGTGGCGATCACCGGGTGCTCGGCGTCGGGCTCGAACTCCGAGGACGCCGCCCCGTCCAGCCCGGCGAGGTGGCGGGCCACCTCGATGACCATCACCTGCAGCCCCAGGCACAGCCCGAGGATCGGGATCTCGTTGGTGCGGGCGTAGCGGACGGCGCCGATCTTGCCCTCCACCCCGCGGATGCCGAACCCGCCGGGGATGCAGATGCCGTCGACGTCGCCGAGGGCCTCCTCCGCACCCTCCGGGGTGGCGCAGCTGTCGGAGGCGACCCAGCGGATGTGCACCTTCGCCCGGTTGGCGAACCCGCCGGCGCGCAGCGCCTCGACCACCGACAGGTAGGCGTCGGGCAGGTCGATGTACTTGCCGACCAGGGCGATGGTGACGTCCTCGGCGGGGTTCTCCACCCGGTCGAGCAGGTCGTTCCAGCGGGTCCAGTCGACGTCGCGGAAGGACAGGTCGAGCCGGCGCACCAGGTAGGCGTCCAGGCCCTCGGCGTGCAGCACCCGCGGGATGGCGTAGATGCTCGGGGCGTCGATGGCGACCGCCACCGCCTCCTCGTCGACGTCGCAGGCCAGCGCGATCTTGCGCTTGACGTTGTCGGGCACCGCGCGGTCGCAGCGGCAGACCAGCGCGTCGGGCTGGATGCCGACCTCGCGCAGGGCGGCCACCGAGTGCTGGGTGGGCTTGGTCTTCAGCTCCCCGCTGGGGCCGATGTAGGGGATCAGCGAGACGTGCAGGAAGAAGGCGTTCTGCCGGCCGATGTCGCGACGGACCTGCCGGGCGGCCTCGAGGAAGGGCAGCGACTCGATGTCGCCGACGGTGCCGCCGATCTCGTGGATCACCACGTCGATGTCGTCCCCGCCCATGGCGAGCATCGACTCCTTGATCTCGTTGGTGATGTGCGGGATGACCTGGACGGTGTCGCCGAGGTAGTCCCCGCGCCGCTCCTTGGCGATGACCGAGGAGTACACCTTGCCGGTGGTGATGTTGGCGTCGGCGTTGAGGTTGACGTCGAGGAAGCGCTCGTAGTGGCCGATGTCGAGATCGGTCTCGGCGCCGTCCTCGGTGACGAAGACCTCACCGTGCTGGAACGGGTTCATCGTCCCGGGGTCGACGTTGAGGTAGGGATCCAGCTTCTGCATGGTCACCCGCAGCCCGCGGGCGATCAGCAGGCTGCCGAGACTGGAGGCGGTGAGCCCCTTGCCCAGGGAGGAGACGACTCCCCCGGTGACGAAGACGTGCTTGGTGATCGTGTGGCCCACGGACCTCCACCCTATGCCTTGCGGGCGGTCCGGGGCGACTCCGCCACGGTGCTGGCGGCCGTCGACCCCGTTCTGGCGTGCCCGGCCAGCTCGAGCAGCTCCCGGGCGTGGGCGAGCGCGGTGTCGCTGCCGTCCAGGCCGGCCATCATCCGGGCCAGCTCGGTCTCCCGCTCCACCGCCTCGACCCGCCGGACGCCGGAGGTGGTGACCTGGCCGTCGTCGGACTTGGCCACCACGAAGTGCCGGTCGGCGAAGGCGGCCACCTGGGCCAGGTGGGTGACGACGACCACCTGGGTGTGGCGGGCCAGCGCGGCCAGCCGGCGTCCGATCTCGACGGCCACCCGCCCGCCGACACCGGCGTCCACCTCGTCGAAGACCATGGTCTGGCGCTCGGTGCCGTCCGCCGTACCGGGCGCGTCGTCACGGGGCTCGGCCAGCGACACCTCCAGCGCGAGCCGGACCCGGGACAGCTCGCCGCCGGAGGCCACCCGGCCGAGCGGTCCGGGCTCGCTGCCGGGATTGGCCGAGAACAGCAGCTGGACGCTCTCCAGCCCGTGCGGGCCCGGCTCCTCCAACGGGGTCAGCTCGAACTGCAGCCGGGCGTGCGGCATCGCCAGCGCGGTCAGCTCGGTGACGCAGGCCTCGGCCAACCGGTCCGCGGCCCGCCGGCGCAGGTCGGTCAGGCGTGCGCCCAGCTCGCCGAGCCGCTCGGTGCAGGCCGCCACCTCGGCCTCGAGCTCGCCGATCCGGGTGTCGCCGGACTCCAGGGTGGCCAGCCGCTCGGCGGCCTCGGAGGCCCAGGTGAGCACCTGGTCGACGTCGTCGCCGTACTTGCGGGTGAGCGCGGTGAGGGCGGCGGTGCGCTCCATCACCGCCTCCAGCCGGGCCGGGTCGGCCTCGAGCCGGTCGAGGTGGGCCGAGACGTCGCCGGCGAGGTCGACCAGCAGGGTCTCCACCTCGGTGGCCCGCTCGAGCAGCGGCGTGGTCTCGGGGTCGGTGCCGGCCAGCTCGCCGAGGGCCTTGCGGGCCAGCTGGGTGAGCGCGATCGCGTCGGCGGCCTCGTAGGAGTCCTCGTCGCCGGCCAGCGCCACCAGCGCCTGCTGGGTGGAGGCGCGCAGCTCGTCCACCGCCTGCAGCCGGGCCGCCTCGGCGGCCAGCCGGGCGTCCTCACCGGGCGAGGGGTCGACCTTCTCGATCTCGGCCAGCCCGAACTGCAGCAGATCGATCTCGCGGGCGCGCGCCTGGGTGTCGGCGCGCAGCCGCTCCAGCTCGGCCCGGGCTGCGCGGCGACGCTCGAAGCAGCCGCGGTAGTCGGTGAGCACCTGGCGCAGCGCCGGGTCGGCGGCCTGGTCGAGCAGCTCGCGCTGGCGTTCGGGGCGGGACAGCCGCACCTGCTCGGCCTGGCCGTGGATGGCGATCAGCTCCGAGG
>NZ_QPKK01000062.1 GCF_003344635.1 Desertihabitans aurantiacus | reverse complement strand
CGGCGCGGACCAGCACGGTGGACGACCCGCCCGGCAGCTCGCACCACAGCGCCATCCCACCGCGGGGGACGGTGCAGCGCCAGTCCGGCAGGTGCTCGGCCAGTCCGGCCAGCAGCACGTCGCGGCCCTCGCGCAGCCGCGCCCGCTGCACCGTGAGCACCTCCTCGGCCCGGCCCAGCAGGTCGGCGACCACCAGCTGCTCCAGCACCGGCGCGCCCAGGTCGAGGCGGAGCCGGGTGCTCGCCAGCTCAGCCAGGCGGGCATCGGGGGCGCGCAGCCAGCCGACCCGCAGCCCGCCCCAGAAGCTCTTGCTGGCGCTGCCCACGGTGATCGCGTCGGGCACCCAGGCCGCGAGCGGGGCGGGGACCTCGGCGCCGTCCAGCGCCAGCTCGACCAGCGACTCGTCGACCACCGGCACCACCCGGCCGGTGCGCAGCACCCGGCCGACCTGCTCGCGCTGGTCGGGGTCCATCAGCAGCCCGGTCGGGTTGTGGAAGTCGGGGATCAGGTAGGCCGCTCGCGGCCCGACCTGGCGCACCAGCGCCGCCAGGCCCTCGACGTCCCACTCCGCCCCGGGCTGGTCGGGGCGCAGCGGGTGCGGCACCACCCGGGCCAGACCGTCGAGGGTGGCGATCGCGTTGGGATAGCTCGGGCTCTCCAGCACCACCCGGTCGCTGCGGCCGAGCAGTGTCGCACCGGCCACGGCGACCGCCGACAGCGCGCCGGTGGTGACGACCACCTGGTCGGGGCTGGTGGGAAGACCGCGGCGGGTGAACCGCTCGGCCACCGCGGCCCGCAGCACCGGCAGCCCGCTGGGGTAGTAGCCGGTGCCGGGCAGGTAGGCCCCGAGTCCGTCCAGGGCGCGGCTGTAGGCCTCGGCGACGCCGGCCGGGGCCAGCGGGGCGGTGCAGGTGAGGTCGAGGGCGACGTCGTCGACCCCGGCCGGGGTCAGCAGGTGGTCGACCCGCCCACCCGGGACGTCGGGCACCCGGGTGACGCTGCCCGAGCCGCGCCGGGTCACCAGGTAGCCCTGGGAGCGCAGCTCGGCGTAGGCGCGGGTGACCGTGGTGCGGCTCAGCCCCACCGCGCCGGTCAGCTCGCGCTCGCTGGGCAGCCGGGTGCCCACGGGCAGCCGGCCGTCCTCGACCGAGCGGCGCACCGCGGCGGCCAGTGAGCGGTAGGCCGGCGCCGGCCACGGCCCCGATCCGACGAGGGTGGCCACCCGCGGGGCGGAGATGCTGCGGTGCACGAGGCCAGTCTGTGCCAACTGGCTATTTTCGGCAAGGCCAGTGGCGAGTTGGATGGGTGCCATGACGTCCCCCTCCGCCGTCCTGGTCGACCTCGGCCCGCTGCAGCAGCTGCGCGCCGGACGGCTGCCGCGCCGGCTCACCCAGCTGGGTCTCGGCCTCGTGGTGTACGGCCTCTCCCTCGCCCTGATCATCCGCGGGGCGCTCGGGTCCGCGCCCTGGGACGTCCTGCACCAGGGCGTGGCGGGCCGGACGCCGCTCAGCCTCGGCACCGTCATCGTCGTCGTCTCGGTGCTGGTGCTGCTGGCCTGGGTGCCGCTGCGGCAGCGGCCCGGGCTGGGGACGGTCGCGAACGCGCTGCTGGTGGGGGTCGCCACCGACGTCTTCCTGGCCCTGCTCGGACCGCTGGACGGGCTGCTGCCGCGGGTGCTGGCGCTGCTCGGCGGCGTCCTGCTCAACGGCCTGGCCACCGCGGCCTACCTCGGCGCCCAGTTCGGGCCCGGGCCGCGGGACGGGCTGATGACCGGGCTGGCCCGGCGCACCGGACGCTCGGTCCGGTCGGTGCGGACCGCGCTGGAGGTGACCGTGGTGCTCCTCGGCTGGCTGCTCGGCGGCACACTGGGCCTCGGCACCGTGCTCTACGCACTGGCCATCGGCCCGCTGACCCAGGCGGCGCTGCCCTGGTTCACCGTGCGGCTCGACCCACCGGCCCGCGGCGACGGCGGCTGAGCCCGCCCCCGGGGTACCGTCCCCGGGGCCGGTGCGGTGGGATGGGCGCCATGACCAGGATCGGCTTCCACGCCTCGCACGAGCAGATCGACCCGCGCCAGCTGCTCACCGACGTCCAGCACGCCGAGCGCGCGGGGTTCCAGATGGCGATGTGCTCCGACCACCTGGCGCCGTGGAGCGAGCGGCAGGGCCACTCCGGCTACGCCTGGTCCTGGCTGGGTGCCGCGCTCGCCACCACGGGGCTCACCTTCGGCACCGTCTGCGCCCCCGGCGTCCGCTACCACCCGGCGGTGGTGGCGCAGAAGGTCGCCACCCTGGGCCAGATGTTCCCGGGACGGTTCTGGGTGGCGCTCGGCAGCGGCCAGGCCGTCAACGAGCACGTCACCGGGCAGCGCTGGCCCGCCAAGGACGTCCGCGACCGCCGGCGCGAGGAGTGCGTCGACATCATCCGCCGGCTGCTCGCCGGCGAGGAGGTCAGCGCCGACGGCCTCGTCACCGTCGACCGGGCCAGGGTGTGGGAGCGGGCCGACCCGACGCCGCTGCTCATCGCCCCGGTGGTCTCACCCGCCTCCGCCACCCGGGCGGCCGCCTGGGCCGACGGGATGGTCACCATCAACCAGCCGGTGGAGACGCTGCGCGAGCTGCTGCAGCGCTACCGCGACGCCGGCGGGCGGGGACGGACCTCGCTGCAGGTGCACCTGTCGTGGGCCGAGGACGAGGAGGAGGCCGAGCGGATCGCCGTCGAGCAGTGGCGCACCAACGTCTTCGCCGAGCCGGTCAGCTGGGACACCGAGACCCCGGCCGGGTTCGACGCCATGGCCGCCCACGTCGGAGCCGGCTCCGTCCACGGGGCCGTCCGGGTCTCGGCCTCGACCGACCAGCACGTGCAGTGGCTGGGGGAGTACGCCGAGCTGGGCTTCGACGACCTCTACCTGCACCACGTCGGGCAGAGCCAGGAACGCTTCCTCGACGTGTTCGGCGAACGCGTGCTGCCCCAGCTGGCCACCAGCGGGAGGGGCTGAGCGTGCGGATCACCGACACCTCCGACCTGTGGTGGAAGAGCGCGGTCATCTACTGCCTCGACGTCGAGACCTTCCTCGACGCCGACGGCGACGGGATCGGTGACCTGCAGGGGCTGGCGCAGCGGATCGACTACCTGGCCGAGCTCGGCATCACCTGCCTGTGGCTGATGCCGATCTACCCCAGCCCCGACCGCGACGACGGCTACGACGTCACCGACTTCTACGGTGTCGACCGCCGCCTGGGCGACCACGGCCGGCTGGTCGAGGTGGTCCGGACCGCCCACGACCGCGGCATCCGGGTCGTCGTCGACCTGCTGATCAACCACACCTCCGACCAGCACCCCTGGTTCGTCTCGGCCCGCCGGGGCCCCGACAGCCCGTTCCGCGACTACTACGTGTGGCGCGACACCGAGCCGCCGGACACCTCCAAGCAGGTGGTCTTCCCCGACGCCGAGGAGTCGATCTGGACCCGCGACGAGCAGAGCGGGCACTGGTACCTGCACCACTTCTACGCCCACCAGCCCGACCTCAACGTGGCCAACCCGGCCGTGGTGGACGAGCTGCTGCGCGCCATCGGCTTCTGGCTCGAGCTCGGCGTCGACGGGTTCCGGGTGGACGCGGTGCCGTTCTTCGTCGAGGACATCGAGACCACCGGGCACCCCACCGGCGACCCGCACGAGGTGCTGCGCACCATGCGGGCCTTCCTCGGCCGGCGCAAGGGCGACGCGGTGCTGCTCGGCGAGGTGAACCTGCCGCACGAGCAGCAGCGGGAGTACTTCGGCGGCGAGGCCGGCGACGAGCTGCACATGATGTTCGACTTCATCACCATGCAGCGCACCTACCTCGCACTGGCCCGGGCCGATGCCGGCCCGCTGGTGGAGGCGCTCACCGCCCGTCCCGCGCTGCCGCCGGGCTGCCAGTGGGCCACGTTCCTGCGCAACCACGACGAGCTCACCCTCGACAAGCTCACCGAGGAGGAGCGGCAGGAGGTCTTCGCCGCCTTCGGCCCCGAGCCGGAGATGCAGGTCTACGGTCGCGGGCTGAAGCGCCGGCTGCCGCCGATGCTGGACGGCGACCCGCGCCGGGTGCGGCTGGCCTACAGCCTGATGTTCTCCCTGCCCGGCACCCCGACGCTCTTCTACGGCGAGGAGATCGGCATGGGGGAGGACCTCGCCGCGCACGGGCGGATGGCGGTGCGAACCCCGATGCAGTGGTCCGACGGCGCCAACGGCGGGTTCTCCACCGCACCGGCCGAGCAGCTGGTGCAGGCCGTCGTCGCCGACGGCTACGGCCCGCGGTTCGTCAACGCCGCCGCCCAGCTGCACGACCCGGACTCGCTGCTCTCCTTCGTCAAGGCGCTGATCTCGGTGCGGCGCAGCTGCCCCGAGCTGGGCTGGGGGACGCTGGCGGTGGTGCCCACCGACCACCCGGCGGTGCTGGTGCACCGCTGCGACCTCGACGACTCGTCCGTGCTCGCCGTGCACAACCTGTCGGCCGACCCGGTCACCGTGCCGGTGCGGCTGGGCGGGACCGAGGACGAGCACCGCATCATCGACCTGCTCAGCCACGAGGTGGTCTCGCCCGAGGGCGAAGAGCTCGAGATGGCGCTGGCCGGCTACGGCCACCGCTGGCTGCGCATCTGCCGCGGCGCGCTGCTGTCGCTGCCCTGAGCGGCGGCGGTCGCCGGCGCGCGCTGCTCACATCGAGATGCGGACCGTCGGCCGGATCTCCAGGGTGTACTCCTCGGGCAGCAGCGCGCAGGCCTCGACCGCGGCGTCCAGGTCGGGTAGCTCGACGTCGTAGTAGCCGCCGATCATCTCCACCGTCTCGGCGAAGGGCCCCTCGGTGGTGACGACCCCGCCCTCGCGGCGACGCACCGTGGTGGCCCGGTCGGGGTCGGCCAGCGCGGCCGAGGACAGCACCTGCCCGTGCGTGCTGACGTACTGCTCGAAGGCACGGTGGCCCTCGACGTAGCGCTGGTGCACCTCCGGGGTGTAGGCGTCCTCATCGCCCTGGGTGTAGGTGATGAGGACCACGAAGCGCTGCGTGCTGGAGCTCTGCTCGGTCATGCTCGTCCTTCCGTCGGGGGTGGCGGCGCGCTCGCGCCGTCCACCACCATGACGGGCGGGGACGGCCCGGATCGACACCTTCGACCCGATTTCTGCTCGACTACGCCTTGAGCCCGCCGCTGGCGGCGAACCCGGCACCCAGCCGGCGTCCCAGCAGCAGGTAGAGCACGATCACCGGCAGCGAGTAGAAGATCGAGAACGCCGCCAGCTGGCCGTAGGCGACCTGCCCGTACTGGGAGGAGAAGGTGTACAGCGTCACCGCCGCCGGCAGCTTGTCCGGGGAGAGCAGCAGCATGAACGGGACGAAGAAGTTCCCCCACATGCTGACGAAGGTGAAGATGGTCACCACCGCGGTCGCCGGGCGCATCAGCGGCAGCACGATCGACCACAGCGTACGCAGCATCCCCGCGCCCTCGGTCCAGGCGCTCTCCTCGATCTGGATCGGCACGTCGTCCATGAAGTTCTTCATCAGGAAGATCGAGTAGGGCAGCGAGGAGGCGGCCAGGAAGAGGATCGCCCCACCCATCGAGTCGACCAGGTTGACCTGCACGAACAGCGCGTACACCGGGATCATGATCGCGGTGATCGGCAGCCCGGTGGCGAAGATGATCGTCAGCAGGAACGGCCGCTTGGCCCGTGAGCGGTAGCGCGAGAGCGGGTAGGCCGCGAGCGCGGCGGTGGCGACGGTGACCAGGGTCGCCCCGCCGCAGAGCACCACCGAGTTCAGCAGCGGACGGAACAGCGTCTCGGCGTTCCAGATCGCGGCGTAGTTGGCCAGCCCCGGCTCGGCGGGCCAGGCCACCGAGAGCGAGGCCTGGGCGTCGAAGGAGGCCAGCACCACCCACAGCAGCGGGATGCAGAAGAAGACCGTCACCACCAGCAGCGACAGGTCCGAGGCGGTGCGGACGCCGAGGGCGCGCCGTGACCTCCCCCCGCCCCGGCGGGCCGGGGACGGGGTGCCGGAGGTCGCGACGGGGTGCGGCGCGGTGTCGGTGGCGGTCACTGCTTGTCCTCCTTGGGCAGCAGACGCAGGTAGGCCAGCGAGGCCAGTGCGCCGATCAGCAGCAGCATCAGGGCGATCGCGGTGCCGTAGCCGAGCTGGCCGTAGCTGAAGGCCTGCTCGTACATGTAGAGCGGCAGGGTCTGGCTGGCATCAGCCGGGCCGCCCGCGGTCATGATCCAGATCAGCCCGAACACCGACAGCGTCTGCAGCGTGATCAGCATCAGGTTGGTGGCGATCGACTGCCGCAGCAGCGGCAGGGTGATCGTGGTGAACCGGCGCACCGGCCCGGCGCCGTCCATCTCGGCCGACTCGCGGATCTCCGGGGAGATGCCCGCCAGCGCGGCGGTGTAGATCAACATGGTGAACGCGGTGCCGCGCCAGATGTTGGCGAAGGCGACGGCCCAGATCGGGACGCTCACCAGCCAGTCCTGCGCGGGCAGCCCGATGGCGGTGAGCAGCGTGTTGAGCGAGCCCTCCTCGGCGAGGAAGGTCACCCACAGGTAGCCCGCCACCACCTCGGGCAGGATCCAGGCGGCGATCACCACCGCGCCGGTGACCGCGCGGACCACCTTGGTCGACTGCCGCATCAGCAGGGCCAGCGCCATGCCGAGCAGGTTCTGCCCGATCACCGCGGAGATGAGGGTGAACACCAGCGTGAGGAGCACGGAGTTCCAGAACGCGGGGTCGGCCAGCGCGGTGGCGAAGTTGTCCAGCCCGACCAGGGAGGTGACCGCCGCGCCCTCACCGCGCAGGGCCTCGTTGGTGAAGGCCAGGTAGACGCTGTAGACGACCGGCCCGGCCATGAAGACCAGCAGCAGCACGACCGCCGGCACCATCGGCAGCCCGCGGGCGAGGGTGCGGGTGCGTGGTGGGCGGCGCTCGGCGACGTCGGCGGGAGGGGCGGTGGTGGTCGTCATGCGCTCGCCTCCACGACCTGGTCGGGGCCGACGAGGTCGGTGACGGCGGCGTCGTATTCGGCCGCGGCCTCCTCCGGCGGGGTGCCACCGGTCATCACCTGACCCATCGCGGCCTGGATCCGGGCCGACACCTCGGGGTAGGCCGCCACCGCCGGACGGTAGATGGCGCTCTCACCCAGGTCGGTGAAGAAGTCGATGGTGGGGGAGTAGCCCTGGTAGTCGGGCTCGGCGCGGACGTCGGCGCGGATCGTCACCTGGTTGTCGGCCAGCGCCATCGACAGCGCGTTCTCGGTGGTCATCATCTGCTGCAGCACCTCCCAGGCCAGGTCGGTCTTGGTGGACAGCGCGGGGAAGGCCCAGGACCAGCCGCCGGCCAGGGTGACGAAGTCGACCTCCCCGGGCGCCCACGGGTTCGGTGCGCCGGTCTGGGTGGGCATGGTCGCCAGCTGCAGGGTCGGCCACCACTCGGGCCACTCCCCGGCCGCGCCGGCGCCCCAGTTCTGGCTGATCCAGCTGCCGTCGAGGTTGATCCCGAGCTGGCCCTCGGGCAGCCAGCTGTTGTAGATGGTGTCGCCGATGTTGGGGTTGAGCGCGTCGCCCAGGCTGGGCGCCAGCCCCTCGGTGTAGACGGTCTGGATCAGCTGCAGGGCGTCCACGAATCCCTGCCCGCCGACCACCCACTTCTGGCTGGCCTCGTCGAACAGGGTGGTCTGGGTGCCGTACAGCAGCATCTCGAAGCCCTGCATGCTGGCCTTCTCGCCCTGCGGCTCGCCGGAGAAGATGTTGAGCGGGACGACGTCGGGCACCCGCTCCTTGATCTGGCGGGCGGCCGCCAGCAGGTCCTCCCAGCTGCCGGGCTGCCAGGGCTGCTCGATGCCGGCGGCCTCGAACACGCCGGTGTGGTACCACAGCGCGCGGGTGTCGGTGTGGGTCGGGACGGCGTACACCTTGCCGTCGGTGTAGGTGACGGCCTGCTGCGACGGGGCGGTCAGCTCCTCCCAGACCGGCCAGCCGCGGACCAGCTCGTCGATCGGACGCAGGTAGCCCGCGGCCACGTCGGACTTGAGGATGAAGGTGTCCTCGTAGACCAGGTCGGGGGTGACGTTCGGGGAGGACATCATCAGCTCGTTCTTGGTGAAGTAGTCCGCCTCGGCCGCCACCAGCGGCACCAGCTCGATGGTGATGTCGGGACGCTGGCTGCTCAGCTGCTGCACCACCCGCAGCAGGTGGTCGCGCATCACCGTCCCCGAGCCGAACTGCTGGTACTGGATGCGCACCGTGTTCGGGTCGGGGGCCGAGCCGCACGCGGCCAGCCAGGGAACGGCCACCAGGGTGCCGCCGACGGCCCTGATCAGGCTCCGGCGGGAGAGCCCGGGGCTCCTTCTTCGTCCTGCCATCTCGCACCTTCCCGTGCGCCCCCCGGCAGCCTCGCCCGGCGGGTCACGACATCGTGATCAGCTCGATCGATTGGGCCCACCGTAGCCGGGTGCCGCCGTGGCCCCGGCCCACCCCCCGGGGCTCAGGCGTCCGGGGCGGGGATGGTATGGGCGGCGGTGCGCCGGACCAGCCGGGCCTGCCAGGGCGTCTCGACCGCGCGGCGGTCCCAGCGTTCCCGCACCCAGGCGACGGCACCGTCGGCCGGGACGCCGTCGAGCACGGCCAGGCAGGCCAGTGCGGTCCCGGTGCGCCCGCGACCACCGGTGCAGGCCACCTCGACCCGCTCGGCGCCAGCACGGCGGCGGGCGGCCGCGAGGGCGTCGAGGAGCTCGCCCTCGTCGGTGGGCAGCCAGAGGTCGGGCCAGCGCACCCAGCGCACCTCGAACGGACGGGCCGGCGGTCGGCGTCCGGCCAGCCGGATGCTCAGGTGCGGCACCGGGTCGTCGGGCTGGCGGGTGGAGCGTCCCCGGACCACGAGCCCCGAGGGCAGCCGCAGCAGACCGGGGGTCTGCGGCGGCCAGGGTGCGGACACGGCCCGAGCCCAGGTCGGGTGGTCGCCCGGTCCGGTGGGACGGGCGGTGGGTGTGAGAGCGTGACCGGGTGACTGAGCCACTGGTGGAGCGGATGCGGGCCTTCCGGTCGACGGTGTTCGCCGAGATGACGCAGCTGGCGACCGCGACCGGGGCGATCAACCTCGGCCAGGGTTTCCCGGACACCGACGGGCCGGAGGAGGTGCTCGAGACCGCCGCCCGGGCCGTCCGCGACGGCGTCAACCAGTACCCGCCGGCGCTGGGCCACACGGTGCTGCGGGAGGCGGTCTGCGCGCACCAGGAGGCCTGGTACGGGCTGCGCTACGACCCCGCGACGGAGGTGCTCGTCACCACCGGGGCCACCGAGGCGGTGGCGGCCAGCCTGCTCGCGCTGTGCGACCCGGGTGACGAGGTGGTCGCCCTCGACCCGACCTACGACTCCTACGCCGCGGCGGTGGCGATGGCCCACGGCGTGCTGCGCCCGGTGACCCTGCGCGCGCCCGACTTCGCCCTCGACGTCGAGGCGCTGCGGGCGGCGGTGACGGAGCGGACCCGGGTGCTGCTGGTCAACTCCCCGCACAACCCGACCGGCCGGGTGCTCACCGAGGAGGAGCTGCGGGCGCTGGCCGAGGTGGCCGTCGAGCACGACCTGTGGGTGGTCTGCGACGAGGTGTACGAGCACCTCACCTTCGACGGGCGTCCGCACCTGCCGCTCGCCGGCTTCCCCGGGATGCGGGAGCGGACCGTCCAGGTCTCCTCGGCCGGCAAGACGTTCTCGGTCACCGGCTGGAAGATCGGCTGGGTGTGCGCGCCGGCGCCGCTGGTACGGGCGGTCAACACGGTCAAGCAGTTCACCACCTTCTCCGGTGGCGCGCCGTTCCAGCCGGCGGTGGCGGTCGGGCTCGGGCTGCCGCCGGAGCGGTTGCACGCCATCCGGGACCGGCTGCAGGCCGGCCGTGACCTGCTGGTGCAGGGCCTGCAGGCGGCGGGTCTGCAGACGCTGGGCGCGGAGGGCACCTACTTCGTCAACGTCGACATCGCCTCGATCGGGGAGACCGACGGGATCGCGTTCTGCCGCTCGCTGCCCGAGCGGGCCGGCGTGGTGGCCGTCCCGAGCCAGGTGTTCCACGCCGACCCCGACTCCGCCCGCACCCTGGTCCGCTTCGCCTTCTGCAAGCGTCCGGAGGTGCTGGCCGAGGCCGCCGAGCGGCTGGCCCGCCTCTGACGTCGCCAGAACCTGTTCATGGCGTCCCTTCGGGCCCGTGGTGGACCTGAGCGGACGCCATGAGCACTTTCCGGCGGTGCTCGCCCCGCCGCAGGATCTCCGTGAGCGCCTGCCGGGTGGCCTCCCAGTCCAGGAAGACCTGCTCCCAGCTGACCCGGGTCACCACGTATCCGAGGCGTTGCAGCTCGAGGTCGCGGCGCCGGTCCCTGGCGTAGCTCTCGACGCCGGTGTGGTGGGCGACGCTGTCGCACTCGACCACCCACCGGTCGCCCACGAGCAGGTCGACCCGACCCACGCCCCGGATCGTCACCTGCGCCCGGACCCGGACGCGCCGGCTCTCCAGCCACCGCCGCACCCGGGTCTCCGTCCCGGACTGGGCGTCCCCGCGGAGACGTGAGAGCGACGTCCGGGGCTTGAACGGCAGACGACCGACGACGTCGGCCACCCCCGCCGCGTCGAGGATGCCGAGGTTCCACGCCGACTCGAGCAGGATCGCCGCCGTCTCCGTCCCGGCGCAGCGCAGCGAGTGCTGCAGCAGCAGCGGTACCGGAGCGATCGGGCTGCGGTCGGGCCAGCAGCGCGGTTCCGGCCGGTGCCCCCACCACGGAGGAGGGGGCGTGTCGCACCCCCGCCGGACGTAGACGTGCACACCCTCGAAGGGTGGCGTCCACAGCCCGACCGCCTTCGCGGCGCTGAGGCAGGTCAGCCGCGCGCCGCGGGACAGCGCGCTGACGACATCGGGCGACCCCGCGCCGGAGACGAGCCAGCCGCCACCGATCCGGCGGTAGGCACCGCCGGCCACCAGGGCCTCGAGCTCACGCCGGGGCAGACCCATCCCGAGCAGGGTGCCGGCCTTGACGACGTCGGGGATCCGCACCGATCCATGTCAGCACGGGCCGACCACCGTGCCCGGGGTTGTGCACAGGGCAGATGCTCACGCCGGAACCTGTCGATGGCGTCCGATCGGCTCCGATACCGGCCCGTCGGGACGCTATGGACAGGTTCTGGCGGTCAGGCCCGCTGGCGGGAGATCTCGTACAGCGCGATCCCGGCGGCGACGCCGGCGTTCAGCGACTCCACCCCCGGGGCGGGGATCGACACCAGCACGTCGCAGGTCTGGCGGGCCAGCCGCGACAGGCCCTCGCCCTCGCTGCCGACCACCAGCACCAGCGGCTCGGACGCCCCGGGCAGCTCGGCGATGTCGGTCTCGGCCTCCCCGTCCAGTCCGGCCAGCGTGAAGCCGGCGTCGGCGAAGGCCTTGAGGCTGCGGTTGAGGTTGGTGGCCCGGGCTATCGGGATCCGCGCCGCGGCGCCGGCCGAGGTCTTCCAGGCCGCGGCGGTCATCCCGGCCGCGCGACGCTCGGGGATCAGCACGCCGGTGGCGCCGAAGGCCGCGGCCGAGCGGACCACCGCCCCGAGGTTGCGCGGATCGGTGACCTGGTCCAGCGCGACCACGAGGGCCGACGGGCCCTGGTCGAGCGCGGCGGCCAGCAGGTCGTCGGGGTGGGCGTAGGTGAACTCGGGCAGCTGCAGCGCCACCCCCTGGTGCACCGCGCCGCCGGTGTGGCGGTCCAGCTCGGCGCGGGTGACCTGCAGCATCGCCAGCCCGCGGTCGGCGGTGATCTTGAGGATGTCGCGCAGGCGGTCGTCGCGCTCGGCACCCTCGGCCACGTAGGCGGTCTTGACCGGGATGCCGGCGTGCAGCGCCTCGAGCACCGGGTTGCGTCCGGCCACCCACTCCGCCCCGGCGCCGGGACGCCCGGTCCGCGCGGCCGGCTTGGCCGGACGTCCGGACCCCCGCCGCTGCGCCTCCTGCTTGGCCTTGTACGCCTTGTGGTAGGGGCGGTCCTCGGCCTTCGGCGTCGGACCCTTGCCGCGCAGCGTGCGCCGGCCCTTGCCGCCGCTGCCGACCGCGGTGGTGCGACCTCTGGAGCCGGCGTTCCGGCGTTGGCTGTTCCCGGGCATCAGGGGCGCTCCTTCGCAGCGAGCGACCACTCCGGGCCGCTGGGGGTGTCGGTGATCGCGACCCCGGCCGCGGCCAGGGAGTCGCGGACGGCGTCGGCGGTGGCGAAGTCGCGGGCCTCCCGGGCCCGGGCACGCTGCTCCAGCAGCGAGGACACCAGCGCGTCCACCACCGGGGTGAGGTCGGAGGAGGAGTCGCCCCACACCGGGTCGTCGGCCCGCAGCCCGAGGACGTCCAGCATCGCCAGCACCGCGCCGAGGCGGGCCCGCGCCTGCTCGGTGTCGCCGGCGTCCAGGGCGGTGTTGCCCTCCCGCACCGCACCGTAGAGGACGGCCAGCGCGCCCGGGGTGCCCAGGTCGTCGTCCATCGCGGTCACGAACGCCTCCGGCAGCTCGGCCGTCGCCTCCCCGACCGCCTTGGCGGCCCGGTCGACGAAGGTGTCGATCCGGGCGAGGGCGGCCGAGGCCTCGGCCAGCGAGGTGTCGGAGAACTCGATCTGGGAGCGGTAGTGCGGGCCGGCGAGGTAGAAGCGGACCGCCCGCGGCGGGTAGCTCTTCGTGACCTCCGAGACCAGCGCCCCGTTGCCCAGCGACTTGCTCATCTTCTCCCCGGCCGCGGTGACCCAGGCGTTGTGCATCCACCAGCGGGCGAACGGGCGCCCGGCGGCACGGGACTGGGCGAGCTCGTTCTCGTGGTGGGGGAAGCGCAGGTCGAGCCCGCCGCCGTGGATGTCGAACTCCTCGCCCAGGTACTTGCCGGCCATCGCCGAGCACTCCAGGTGCCAGCCGGGACGTCCGCGACCCCACGGCGTCGGCCAGGACGCGGTCAGCGGCTCGGACGGCTTGTGGCCCTTCCACAGCGCGAAGTCGCGGGGGTCGCGCTTGCCGCGCGGGTCGGCGTCGGCGGCCGGCTCCATGTCCTCCACCCGCTGCCCGGACAGCTCGCCGTAGGACGGCCAGGAGCGGACGTCGAAGTAGACGTCGCCCGAGCCGTCCTCGGCGACGTAGGCGTGGCCGCGCTGCAGCAGCACCTCGATCAGCTCGACCATCTCCGGCACGTGCCCGGTGGCCCGCGGCTCGTAGGTGGGCGGGAGGCAGCCGAGCGCGGCGTAGGCGTCGTGCAGCTCGCGCTCGAAGCGGTAGGCGTGGGCGAACCAGGGCACCCCGGCGGCCGCGGACTTGGTGAGGATCTTGTCGTCGATGTCGGTGACGTTGGCGATCACCGTGACGTCGTAGCCGTGCCAGCCGAGCCAGCGCCGCAGCACGTCGAAGACCACCTCCTTGCGGATGTGGCCCAGGTGCGGCGAGGCCTGCACGGTGAGCCCGCAGTGGTAGATCGACACCTGGCCCTCGCGCAGGGGCACGAAGTCACGGATCTCGGCGGTGGCGGTGTCGTAGAGGCGGAGACTCACCCGCGCAGCCTACTGGGCGGCGCCCGACGCGGCCCAGCTCAGCGCCTCAGCGCGGAGACGGCGACGTCGGCCAGGTGGCGGTAGGCCTCGGCGTCGGTGAGCCCGGTGGCCTGCTGCAGCTCCCCGCTGCCGATCCGGCGCATGGTGGCGGCCACCACCTCGGCGACGAAGAACGCGTGCACGTCGCGGAACTCCCGCGCCCCGATGCCCTCGGCGATCAGCTCGCGGACGCGCTTGGTGGCGAGCTGGGTGTTGAGCTCGTAGATCTCCGCCGCGGGGGTGAAGGCGCTGACGTCGGCCATGAACTGCCGGCTCGCGGGGGAGAGCGCCGTCGCCACCTCCTCCAGGTAGCGGGTCAGCCGGCGGGCGGGGGAGCGGCTGCGCCGGGTGGCCTGCTCCACCTGCTCGGCGGCGCTGCGGAAGAAGAGCCGCACGGTGCGGGTGACCAGCTGCTCCTTGCTCGGAGCCAGCGCGTACAGGGTGCGCTTGGAGCAGCCGAGGCGGACGGCGAGGTCGTCGACGGTGAGGTGGGCGAACCCCTCGGCCAGCACCAGCTCCAGCAGCGCGGTCTCCAGCTGGGACTGGCGCCGGGTCAGCGGGCGCAGCGGGTTCACGGCACCTCCCGGGATCGGCACACTCAGAGCGGTACTACAGTACGCTCGGCCGTACCGCTCGACGTCGAGCGTCCAGAACCGGAGGAACCATGCCCGTCGACCGTCTGCTGCCCACCGAGGAGGCCGCCGACATCGTCGCCGAGGTCGCCGGCTTCGCCCGCGCGGAGCTGGCGCCGCGGGCCGCCAAGGCCGAGGAGGTCGGGGAGTTCCCGCGTGAGCTGGTGGCCCAGCTGGGCGAGATGGGGGTCTTCGCGCTTCCCCACGAGGAGCGTTGGGGCGGGCTGGAGCAGCCCTACGAGGTGTACCTGCAGGTGCTGGAGGAGATCGCCGCCGCCTGGTTCACCGTCGGGGTGAGCGTGTCCGTGCAGGGGATGACCTGCCTGGCGCTGGCCACCGAGGGCACCGATGAGCAGCGCGAGCGGCTGCTGCCCGCCATGATCGGCGGCGGGCTGCTCGGCGCGTACGCGCTGTCGGAGGCCCAGGCCGGCTCCGATGTCAGCGCGATGCGCACCCGGGCGGTCCGCGACGGCGACGACTACGTCCTCGACGGCTCCAAGAGCTGGATCACCCACGGCGACGTCGCCGACTACTACACCCTGTTCGCCCGGACCAGCCCCGGGCACCGCGGCGTCTCGACGTTCCTGGTGCCGGCCGACGCCGAGGGCATCAGCACCGGGGCCCGCGAGCGGAAGATGGGGATGACCGCCTCGCCGACCACCGCGGTCCACCTGGACGGGGTGCGGATCGCCGCCGACCGCCGCATCGGTGCGGAGGGCGAGGGCATCCGCATCGCGCTGGAGTCGCTGGACTCCGGCCGGCTCGGCATCGCCGCCTGCGCCACCGGACTCGCCCAGGCGGCGCTGGACGCGTGCGTGGCCCACGCCGAGCAGCGTGAGCAGTTCGGCCGGCCGGTCGCCTCCTTCCAGGGCATGCAGTTCCTGCTCGCCGACATGGCCGCGGCCGTCGACACCGCCCGCGCCACCTACCTGATGGCGGCCCGCAAGCGCGACGCCGGACGCCCCTTCAGCCGCGACGCGGCGGTGGCGAAGCTGCACTGCACGGACGCGGCGATGAAGGTCACCACCGACGCCGTGCAGGTGCTCGGCGGCTACGGCTACACCCGCGACTTCCCGCTGGAGCGCTACATGCGCGAGGCGAAGGTGGCCCAGATCTTCGAGGGCACCAACCAGATCCAGCGCCTGGTGGTGGCCCGGCACCTGCTCCGGCGCAGCTCGCGGCCCCGGCAGCGCTCCTCCTGACCTCAGCGCGGCCGCAGGGTGGCGGTGACGCTGCGGCCGTGGTGCTGGTGGACGTCCACGGTGAGCCGGGTGCCGCCGTCGACCGGGGTGGCCCGGACCCGGCGGTCGGAGCGGACCAGCCGCAGCGACCCCTCCAGCACCAGCTCGACCCGGTCGCGGCTGGTGGTGGGGTCGGCCACGGCGACGACCGTCTCCGCACCGCTGCGGCGCACCAGCACCGAGGCCGGACCGTCCACGCGGACGCCGCCGGCCTGCTGGGGACCGGCGCCGAAGGTGTTCACCGCGGTCAGCCCGGTGCCGGTGTGCTGCACCGCCTGCAGCGCGGTCGTGTTGGCCAGCACCCGCAGCGCGCCGCCGGACGTCCCCGACCCGCTCGCGTAGGCGTCGAGCGCCGCGGCGTCCGCG
>NZ_QPKK01000061.1 GCF_003344635.1 Desertihabitans aurantiacus | reverse complement strand
CACGGCCACCTGGCCGGTCGGGTGCTCACCGTGCAGGCCCGGCGCGCCGACGCCCGTCGCACCGAGGCCGAGCTGTGCTGGCCCGACGCCTCGGCCGGGCTGCGCGCGCCCGAGCCCGGACGGCGTCCGGCACCCGACCTGACGCTGGTCGAGGCGGCCGGCTGATGACCGCGTCCGCCCCCCGCACCATGGTGGTCTGGTGCCCGGACTGGCCGGTGACGGCGCTGCTGGAGGAGGAGCGGCTGTCGGCCGAGCTGCCGGTGGCGGTGCTCAGCAAGGGCCTGGTGCACTCCTGCTCCCCGGCTGCCCGCGCCGACGGCGTCCGCCGCGGTCAGCGCCGCCGCGACGCCGTGTCGCGATGCCCCGAGCTGGTGCTGGTCGACTCCCAGCCCGAGCGTGACGCCCGGGTGTTCGAGAGGGTGCTCCGCACCGTCGAGGAGATCAGCCCCGGGGTGGAGGCGCTGCGCCCGGGGCTCGCCGCGCTGCCGGTGCCGAGCCGGTACTACGGCGGTGAGGCCGAGGCCGCGGCGGTGGTCGCCGAGCGGCTGGTCGCCACCGGCACCTGGGACTGCCGCTTCGGCGTCGCCGACGGGCTGTTCGCCGCCGAGCAGGCCGCCCGGCTGGCCGCGGTGCAGGACTCCCGGGTGGTGCCGCCGGGGGAGTCCGCCGGGTTCCTGGCCGGGCTTGAAGTCGGCGTCCTCGAGGATCCCGAGCTGGTCAGCCTGCTGCGCCGGATGGGGATCCACACGCTGGGCGACTTCGCCCGCCTGGCGACCGCCGACGTGGCGACCCGGTTCGGACGCACCGGCCTGCACCTGCACCGGCTGGCCCGCGGGGAGGACCGGCGCGGCAGCTCCGGACGCACCCCGCCGCCGGAGCTGACCCGCGAGGTCTCCTTCGCCCCCGGGCTGGAGACCATCGAGCCGATCGCCTTCAGCAGCCGCGAGACCGCCTCGCTGCTCGTCGGCGAGCTGTCCCGCCTCGGCCAGGTCTGCACCGGGCTGCGGATCGAGGTCGAGACCGAGGACGGCTGGCAGGGGTCGCGGCGCTGGTCCCACCCGCGGTGGTTCTCCGAGGTCGACGTCGTCGACCGGCTGCGCTGGCAGCTGCAGGCCGAGCCCGCCCCCGACCCGGTTCGCACGGTGCGGTTCGTGCCCGAGGTGGTCGAGTCGATGGGCAGCACCGGGGACGGGCTGTGGGGCAGCGCGCCGGACGAGCGGATCGAGCGGGGGATGGCCCGGGTGCAGAGCCTGGTCGGCTTCGACGGGGTGCTGACCCCGTCCGTCCAGGGCGGACGCCAGCCCGCCGAGCGCCAGCTGTTCAGCCCCTGGGGCGAGCAGGGCACCGCCACCCGTGCAGCCGGCCTGCCGTGGCCCGGCCGGATCCCGCCACCGGCCCCCACCCGGGTCTTCGCCGATCCCGTCCCGGCGCAGGTGCTGGCCGCCGACGGACGTCCGGTGTCGCTCACCGGCCGCGGTCTGGTCAGCGCCGAGCCGGTGGGTTTCCAGCCCGACCGGGGGTCCCCGGTGCTGCCGGTCGAGGCCTGGGCGGGGCCGTGGCCGATCGACGTCTCCTGGTGGGATCCCGAGCGCGCCCGCCAGGTCGCCCGCTTCCAGCTGGTCGGGGCCGACGGCAGCGCCTGGCTGCTGGTGGCCGAGGGGGACCGCTGGTGGACCGAGGCCCGCTATGACTGAGTCGTCCGCGCACCGGTCGGGGGGTTGAGCATGGGCTACTTCAACCCCGACGTCAGCTGGGCCGAGCTGGAACGCCGGCTGTCCGGCCGTCGCCGCCGGTCGGAGGTCAAGCCCTGGGAGCACGACGGGGACGGCGCTCCCGGCTGGGAGCGCCGACCCCGCTACGAGGCGAGCCCCCGGGTCAGCCGGCCGAGCGGCCCGACCGTGCCGTACGCCGAGCTGCACGCCCACTCCGACTTCAGCTTCCTCGACGGTGCCAGCGACCCCGAACGCCTGGTCGAGGAGGCGGTCGGGCTGGGGCTGACGGCGCTGGCGCTGACCGACCACGACGGGTTCTACGGCGCGGCCCGGTTCGCCGAGGCGGCCCAGGAGTACGACCTGCGCACCGTCTACGGTGCGGAGCTCTCACTGGGTCTGCGGACCCCGCAGAACGGGGTGGCCGATCCCGAGGGCGAGCACCTGCTGGTGCTGGCCGAGGGGGTGGCGGGCTACCACCGGCTGGCCGGGGCGATCACCGACGCCCAGCTGCGCGGGGACGAGAAGGGACGTCCGCTGTACCGGCTGGACGAGCTGGCCGAGCGGGGCGCCGGGCACTGGACGGTGCTCACCGGCTGCCGCAAGGGCGCGGTCCGTCGGGCGCTGGAGACCGGTGGTCCGGAGGCGGCCGGACGCGAGCTGGGCCGGCTGGTCGAGCTGTTCGGCCGCGACCACGTCGTCGTCGAGCTGACCGACTCCGGTCTGCCCACCGACTCGGTGCAGCACGACGCGCTGGCCGCCCTGGCCTCCCGGCACGGGTTGCCGCTGGTGGCCACCAACAACGTGCACTACGCCCGCCCCGACGACTACCGGCTGGCCAGCGCGATGGCCGCGGTCCGGGCCCGGCGCAGCCTGACCGAGATGGACGGCTGGCTGCCCCCGCCGACCGCGCACCTGCGCTCGGGGGAGGAGATGGCCTGGCTGTTCCGCCGCTTCCCCGGCGCGGTGCCGGCCACGGTCGAGCTGGCCGGACGGCTGGCCTTCGACCTGCGGGCCGCCTCACCCCGGCTGCCCAAGCTGGACGTCCCCGAGGGCCACACCCCGCTCAGCTACCTGCGCGAGCTGGCCGAGCGCGGCGCCGACCGGCTCTACCCGGGCAGCGCCCGTGCTGGGGCGCAGGCCCGGCTGGACAAGGAGCTGGCCGTGATCGGGGCCAAGGACTTCCCCGGCTACTTCCTCATCGTGCGCGACATGGTGGCCTTCGCCAAGGAGCGCGGCATCCTCTGCCAGGGCCGCGGGTCGGCGGCCAACTCGGTGGTCTGCTACACCCTCGGCATCACCGCGGTCGACCCGATCAAGTTCGACCTGCCCTTCGAGCGGTTCCTCGCCACCACCCGCGACGAGGAGCCCGACATCGACGTCGACTTCGACTCCGAGCGCCGCGAGGAGGTGATCCAGGAGGTCTACCGCCGCTACGGCCGGCGCAACGCCGCCCAGGTCGCCAACGTCATCGCCTACCGGCCGAAGTCGGCCGTCCGCGACATGGCCAAGGCGCTCGGCTACTCCACCGGGCAGCAGGACGCCTGGTCCAAGCAGATCGACAGCTGGGGCACCGTGGCGGTCGAGGACCAGCAGCACGACATCCCGGCCGAGGTGGTGGCGCTGGCCGACCAGCTGCTCAAGGCACCCCGCCACCTGGGCATCCACTCCGGCGGGATGGTGCTGACCGAGCAGCCGGTCGGCGAGATCTGCCCGATCGAGCGCGGCCGGATGGATGACCGCACCGTGCTGCAGTGGGACAAGGACAGCTGCGCCTGGATGGGGCTGGTGAAGTTCGACTTCCTCGGCCTGGGCATCCTCAACGCGATCCAGCAGACCTTCGACCTGGCCGAGGAGTGGCTGGGGGAGCGGTGGGGGCTGGAGACGCTGCCCAAGGAGGAGGCCGGCGTCTACGACATGGTCTGCCGGGCCGACTCGGTGGGGCTGTTCCAGGTGGAGAGCCGGGCCCAGATCGGCACCCTGCCACGGCTGCTGCCGCGCCGGTTCTACGACCTGGTGATCGAGGTGGCGCTGATCCGGCCCGGGCCGATCCAGGGCGGGGCGGTGCACCCCTACATCCGGCGCAGCACCGGCCGGGAGCCGGTGAGCTATCCGCACCCCGCGCTGGAGCCGGTGCTGGAGCGCACGCTCGGCGTCCCGCTGTTCCAGGAGCAGCTGATGCAGATCGCGATGGCGGTCGGCGGCTGCACCGGCGACGACGCCGACCTGCTGCGCCGGGCGATGGGCTCCAAGCGCGGGGTGGAGAAGATCGAGCGGCTGCGGGCCCGGCTGTTCGAGGGGATGGCCGAGCACGGCATCACCGGCGACCTGGCCGACGACATCTACGACCAGATCCAGGCCTTCGCCAACTTCGGCTTCGCCGAGAGCCACGCCTGCAGCTTCGCCCTGCTGGTCTACGCCTCGGCCTGGCTGAAGCTGCACTACCCGGCCGCCTACCTGGCCGGGCTGCTGCGGGCCCAGCCGATGGGCTTCTACTCCCCGCAGTCGCTGACCGCCGACGCGCGCCGGCACGGGGTGGTGGTCCGTCGTCCCGACATCTCCCGCTCCGGGGCAGAGGCCGAGTTGGAGCTGCTGGAGGAGGACGCCGACCCCGCCACCCCGGCCGGGCGGGCCGTCCCCACCGGGATGGACGCCTGCCTGGAGCGCGACCAGCCGCCGGTGCCACCCTTCGTCCGCGGTACCGCCGACCCGACCCCGGCGCACCGCCGCGACGGGGCCTGCGCCGTCCGGCTGGGCCTCACCTCGGTGCAGGGGATCGGCCCCGAGCTGGCCCAGCGGCTGGTGGCCGAGCGCCGGCGCGCCCCGTTCACCTCGGTCACCGACGTGGTCCGCCGCACCGGGCTGACCACCCCGCAGGCCGAGGCGCTGGCCACCGCCGGCGCCTTCGACTGCTTCGGCCTCACCCGGCGCCAGGCGCTGTGGAGCGCGGGCTACACCGACAGCCCCGACCTGCTGGAGGGCACCGCGATCGACGCCCCGCCGCCGGAGCTGCCGGGGATGAGCTCGATCGAGACCACCCTGGCCGACCTGTGGGCGACCCGGATCTCACCCGACGACCACCCGCTGCAGCACCTGCGGCCGGCCTTCGACGACCACGGCATCCTGCCGGTCAGCCGGCTCGGGCCCGAGGTCCACGGCCGCCGGGTGCACGTGGCCGGGCTGGTCACCCACCGGCAGCGGCCCGGCACCGCCGCCGGGGTCACCTTCCTCAACCTCGAGGACGAGACCGGGATGCTCAACGTCGTCTGCTCCCCGGGGCTGTGGCAGCGGTTCCGGCGGGTCGCCCGCGGCACCAACGCCCAGCTGGTGCGCGGCACCATCGAGCACCGCGACGGCGTCACCAACCTGGTCGCGGACCGGCTGGAGCCGCTGGTCAACGCCTTCCCCGAGACCGCGGCGATGCTGCCGCGCCGCCACGTCTCCCGCGACTTCCGCTGACCCGTGCCCGGTGCTGCCCACCGACCGGCAGCCCCGACGCCGCGGTGGACCGGACGCCTAGACTCACCTGTCGTGCTGCGCACCATCGACCTGAGGGACTCCGACCCCGCCGACTACCGCACCGTGCTGCCCCGCGCCGAGCTGGACGTGGAGGCCGCGGTGGAGGTCGTCCGCCCGATCTGCGCCGACGTCGCCGCCCGCGGCGCCGACGCCCTGCTGGAGCTGTCGGAGCGCTTCGACCACGTGCGCCCGCCGTCCCTGCGCGTCCCCGCCGAGACCCTGCAGGCCGCCCTGGCCGAGCTGGCGCCGGAGCTGCGCGAGGCCTTCGAGGTGGCGATCGACCGCCGCACCCGGGTGAGCGAGGCCGAGCGCGGCCCCCTGCTCACCGACGTCGAGCTGGCCCCCGGCGCGGTGGTCTCCCAGCGCCGGGTCCCGGTCGACCGGGTCGGGCTGTACGTCCCCGGCGGGCTGGCCCCGCTGTCGTCCTCGGTGATCCACAACGTCGTCCCCGCCGCGGTGGCCGGCGTCCGCTCCATCGCGGTCGCCTCCCCGCCGCAGCGCGAGTTCGGCGGGCTGCCGCACCCCAGCGTGCTGGCGGTCTGCGCGCTGCTCGGGGTGGAGGAGGTCTACGCCGTCGGCGGCGCCCAGGCCATCGCCATGTTCGCCCTCGGGGTGGACGGGCTGTGCCCGCGGGTCGACATGGTCACCGGGCCGGGCAACGTCTACGTCACCGCGGCCAAGCGGCTGCTCCGCGGACAGGTCGGCATCGACGCCGAGGCCGGCCCGACCGAGATCGCGGTGCTGGCCGACGACTCAGCCGACCCGCGGCTGGTGGCGGCCGACCTGGTCTCCCAGGCCGAGCACGGACCCACCTCGGGCTCGGTGCTCGTCACCGACTCCCCGGCGCTGGCCGAGCAGGTGGCCGGCGAGCTGGAGACCCAGGTCGCGGCGACCAAGCACGCCGAGCGGGTCCGCACCGCGCTGACCGGACGCCAGTCCGCCACCGTCCTGGTGCGCGACCTCGAGCAGGGCCTGGCCGTGGTGGACGCCTACGCCGCGGAGCACCTGGAGGTGCAGACCCGCGAGGCCGCCGCCGTGGCCGCCCGGGTGCGCAACGCCGGTGCGGTCTTCGTCGGCGCCTGGTCGCCGGTCTCCCTCGGCGACTACTGCGCCGGCTCCACCCACGTGCTACCCACCGCGGGGTGTGCCTGCCACTCCTCGGGGCTGCACGTGGGCTCGTTCCTGCGCTCGGTCAACGTCGTGCACTACGACCGCGACGCGCTGCAGCAGGTCGCCCGCCAGGTGGAGGTCTTCGCCGACGCCGAGGACCTGCCCGCCCACGGGGCCGCGGTGACCGCGAGGTTCCCGCGGTGAGCGCCGGACGCGAGGTCGGGCTGGCCGACCTGCCGCTGCGCCCCGAGCTGGCCGGGCAGGAGCCCTACGGCGCCCCCCAGCTCGACGTGCCGCACCGGCTCAACGTCAACGAGAACCCCTACCCGCCGAGCCCGGGCCTGCTGGCCGCGATCGGACGGGCCGCCGCCGACCCCGGGCTGAACCGCTACCCCGACCGGGAGGCCACCGCCCTGCGCACCGACCTGGCGGCCTACCTCGGTCACGGGCTGGGCCCGGAGAACGTGTGGGCGGCCAACGGCAGCAACGAGGTGATGACCCACCTGCTGCAGGCCTTCGGCGGGCCCGGCCGCACCGTGCTCACCTTCGCCCCGTCCTACTCGATGTATCCCGAGTACGCCCGCAACACCTACACCCGCTACCTCACCGCGCCGCGACGTCCGGACTTCACCGTGGACGCCGACCTGGTCCGGGCGGCGGTGGCCGAGCACCAGCCCGACGTGCTGCTGCTGACCAGCCCGAACAACCCCACCGGCACCAGCGTCTCGCTGGACGTGGTCCGCCTCGCCTGCGAGCTGGCGCCGGGGATGGTGGTGGTGGACGAGGCCTACCAGGAGTTCGCCCGCAGCGGCACCCCGTCGGCGCTCAGCCTGCTGGCCGAGCACCCGCGGCTGGTGGTGACCCGCACCATGAGCAAGGCCTTCGCCTTCGCCGGCGGCCGGCTGGGCTACCTGGCGGCCTCGCCGGCGGTGGTCGACGCCTGCCGGATCGTCCGGCTGCCCTACCACCTGAGCGCGGTCACCCAGGCCGTCGCCCGGGTGGCGCTGGCGCACGCCCCGGAGCTGCTCTCCCAGGTGGACGCCCTGAGGCAGGAGCGCGACCTGCTCGTGGACTGGCTGCGGGCCCGCGGGCTGACGGTGGCCGACACCGACGCCAACTTCGTGCTCTTCGGCCGCTTCGCCGACCGCTCGGCGGTGTGGCGGGGGCTGCTGGAGCGCGGGGTGCTGATCCGTGAGACCGGCCCCGACGGCTGGCTGCGGGTGAGCGCCGGCACCCCGACCGAGATGGCCGCCTTCCGCACCGCACTGGTGGAGGTGGCCGAGGAGATGGCGCTGCCGGGCTGGGTGCCCGAGCAGGAAGGAGCACGAGCATGAGCGACGGCATGCAGACCACGACCGGCCGGGCGGTCAGCCTGGAGCGGCGCACCAGCGAGTCCAGCGTCTCGGTCCGGCTCGACCTCGACGGCACCGGACGCACCGACATCGACACCGGGGTGCCCTTCTACGACCACATGCTCACCGCACTGGGCAAGCACGCCCTGATCGACCTGACCGTGCGCACCGAGGGCGACGTCGAGATCGACGCCCACCACAGCGTCGAGGACACCGCCATCGTCCTCGGCGACGCGCTGCGCACCGCGCTGGGGGACAAGCGCGGCATCCGCCGCTTCGGCGACGCGATGGTGCCGCTGGACGAGGCGCTGGCCCAGTGCGTGGTGGACGTCTCCGGCCGGCCCTACTTCGTGCACCGCGGCGAACCGGAGGGCCAGCAGTACGTGCTGATCGGTGGCGGCCGCGGGTCGGTGCCCTACCCGGGCTCGATGACCGCGCACGCGCTGGAGAGCCTGACCTTCCACGCCGGCATCTGCGTGCACCTCACCCTGCTCGCCGGCCGCGACCCGCACCACATCGCCGAGGCCCAGTTCAAGGCGCTGGCCCGGGCGTTGCGGACCGCGGTCGAGCCCGACCCGCGGGTCGAGGGCGTACCCAGCACCAAGGGGGCGCTGTGAGCGCAGCGGACAGCGCCCGGGGCGCCGACGTCGTGGTGCTCGACTACGGCTCGGGCAACCTGCGCTCGGCCGTCCGCGCGCTGGAGGCCACCGGGGCCCGGGTCGAGCTGAGCGCCGATCCCGAGCGGGCCCGCACCGCGGCCGGGCTGGTGGTGCCCGGGGTGGGCGCCTTCGCCGCCTGCATGGCGGGGCTGCGCGCCGTCGGCGGGGACGCGGTGGTCCGCGAGCGGGCCTCGGCCGGACGTCCCACGCTGGGCATCTGCGTCGGCGCCCAGGTGCTCTTCGCCGCCGGTGTCGAGCACGGCGAGCGCACCGACGGGGTCGGGCTGTGGCCGGGCGAGGTCGAGCAGCTGCGCACCCGCCGGCTGCCGCACATGGGCTGGAACGAGGTCCGTCCCGACCCCGGTTCGGTGCTCTTCGAGGGCCTGGACGGCTCCCGGTTCTACTTCGTGCACTCCTACGGGGTGCACGCGGTGGAGGCCCTGCGTGAGCGCGGGGCCCGGGTCACCACGGTGCAGCACGAGGACGACGTCTTCGTCGCCGGTGTCGAGGACGGAGCGGTCTCGGCGGTGCAGTTCCACCCCGAGAAGTCCGGCGCCGCGGGCGCCCGGTTGCTGTCCAGCTGGGTGGCCGCGTTGCCCTCAGGCGGCTCTCAGGTCTGAGGTAGGGTGGCGCCCTGGTGAACGACGGCCGAACCCCTGCGCCGCGCCCGGTTTGCTCCCAGCCATCCGGTCCGCGCAGTGTTCTCCTGGACAGGTCACCACGACAGTGAGAGGAAACCCATGACCCAGAGCGTCCCCACCCGCACGATCGGCGACCGCGTGCTCGGCGGTGACCACCCGGTCTACGTGTGCGCCGAGATCGGCATCAACCACAACGGCGAGCTGGACAACGCGATCAAGCTGATCGACGCCGCCGTCGCGGCCGGCTGCGATGCGGTGAAGTTCCAGAAGCGCACCCCCGAGATCGCCACCCCGCGGGACCAGTGGGACATCGAGCGCGACACCCCCTGGGGCCGGATGACCTACATCGACTACCGCCACCGCGTGGAGTTCGGCCACGACGAGTACGCCCAGATCGACGCGTACTGCAAGGAGAAGGGGATCCACTGGTTCGCCTCCCCGTGGGACACCGAGGCGGTGGACTTCCTCGCCGAGTTCGACGTGCCCACCTACAAGGTGGCCTCGGCCTCGCTGACCGACGACGAGCTGCTGGCCAAGATGCGCGCCACCGGCAAGACCGTGGTCCTCTCCACCGGCATGTCCACCCCCGAGCAGATCCGCCACGCCGTCGAGGTGCTCGGCAGCAGCAACATCGTCCTGCTGCACGCCACCAGCACCTACCCGGCCAAGGCCGAGGAGCTCAACCTGCGCATGATCAACACCCTGCGCGCCGAGTTCCCGAACGTGCCGATCGGCTACTCCGGCCACGAGACCGGTCTGCAGACCACCCTGGCCGCGGTCGCCCTGGGCGCCTGCTTCGTCGAGCGCCACATCACCCTGGACCGGGCCATGTGGGGCTCGGACCAGGCCGCCTCGGTCGAGCCGGGTGGCCTGGAGCGGCTGGTCCGCGACATCCGCGTGATCGAGAAGGCGCTGGGCGACGGCGTCAAGAAGATCTACGAGGGTGAGCTCGCGGCCATGAAGAAGCTGCGCCGGGTCGGAGCCACGGCCTGAGCGCACACCCCGACCCGATCGCCGAGCTCGGCGAGCGGGTCCCGGGCGGGGACGCCCTCGCCCTGGTGGAGAGCCCGGCCCAGCTGCTCAACGCCGCCGAGTGGGCGGCGGCCACCCCGGACAGCCAGGTCGACATCGTGGTGCTGGCGCCGCGTCGCAACGAGACGCGGCGCCAGCTGCGCGCCACGGCGGCGCTGCTGCACACGCCGGAGACCCGGATCATCTGGTGCGAGGCCCGCCACGGCGTCCGCGGCCCGCTGCGGATCGCCGGCCGGGTGGTGCCGAGCGTGCGGGCCGCCGGCCGGCTGGTGCTCGGCGACCCGTTCTCGGGGCTGATGCAGTCGGTGCTGCCCTTCTTCGGCGGTGCCTCCCTGGTGGTGGTCGACGACGGCACCGCCACCCTGGAGGCGGTGGACCGGCTGGAGCTGGGCGAGCCGCTGCTGCGCTGGCACCAGGTGCGCCGCGGACCGGTGCAACGGGCCCGCGGCCAGACGGCCACCCGGCTGCTCACCTCCCGGCCGCTGGAGCTGTTCACCGCGATGCCGGTCGACTCCACCCGGCTGTGGGTCCGGCACAACCGCTACGACTGGCTGCGCTCGCGCTGGCCGCGGCCGCAGCTGCGTCCCGGCGCGGCCCTGATCGGGACGTCGCTGGTGGAGACCAAGGTGGTGCGCCCCGACGCCTACCTGCAGGCGGTGGCCGATCTGGTGGCCGGCGGCGGGCTGACCCGCTACCTGGCGCACCGCCGCGAGGACGAGCAGAAGCTGGCCACGATCTCCGCGCTCGGCGTCAGCGTGGAGCGGCCCCTGCTGCCGCTGGAGATCGAGCTCGGCCGTGGCCCGGTGGAGCAGCGGGTGCTCAGCTTCCCCTCCACCGTGCTCTACACGCTGCCGCTGGTGCTGGCCGGCACCGGGGTGGACGTGCAGGCCCTCGACGTCGAGGAGGCCTGGCTGACCGACGACGCCCGCCAGCACGGCGCCAGCGACTTCCTGCAACGGGTCCGCGACCACCGCGCCTGACCGCCCCCAGCGCGCCCTCGCAGCCCCGCCGACGACGCCGTCGGCACCGCCCGGCTGCTGTAGGGTCGGCGGGTGCTCGAAACGCCTTCCGCCGCGCTGCAGCTCCTCCCGGCCGTCGACGTGATCGACGGCTCGGCCGTCCAGCTGGTCCAGGGGGTGGCCGGCACCGAGAAGACCTTCGGGGACCCGCTCGAGGCCGCGCTGCGCTGGCAGCGCGAGGGTGCGCAGTGGCTGCACCTGGTCGACCTGGACGCCGCCTTCGGACGCGGCAGCAACGCCGAGGTGCTGGCCGAGGTGGTCGAGCGCGTCGACCTGCAGGTGGAGCTCTCCGGCGGGATCCGCGACACCGCCAGCCTGGAGCGCGCGCTGGCCACCGGCTGCCGCCGGGTCAACATCGGCACCGCCGCGCTGGAGCAGCCGGAGTGGGTGGCCGAGGTGATCGCCGAGCACGGCGACCGGATCGCGGTCGGCCTCGACGTCAAGGGCACCCGGCTGGCCGCCCGCGGCTGGACCCGCGAGGGCGGGGAGCTGGCCGAGACGCTGGAGCGCCTGGACGCCGCCGGCTGCGCCCGTTACGTGGTCACCGACGTCAACTCCGACGGCATGCTGTCGGGCCCGAACCTGGAGCTGCTGCGCACCGTCTGCGCCCGCACCGACAAGCCGGTGGTCGCCTCCGGCGGCGTCACCACCCTCGACGACATCGCCCGGCTCGCCGCGCTGGTGCCCGAGGGTGTCGAGGGCGCCATCATCGGCACCGCCCTCTACGTCGGCAGCCTCACCCTGCCCGAGGCGCTGCGGGTCGCCTCGGGTGCCCGTCCCGACGAGGTCGGGGCCGCCCGGTGAGCGCGCCGGCACCCGCGGTGCCGCTGCTGGACGGGCGGCTGAAGGACCTGCTGGCCGGCAAGGTGGTCGTGCTCACCGGCGTCACGGGCTTCATCGGCGAGCAGATCCTGTGGAAGATGCTCACCGAGCTGCCCGACACCACCCCTGCCCTGCTGGTCCGGCCGAAGGGCTCCACGTCGGCCCGGGACCGGGTGGTGACGCTGCTGAAGAAGAAGATCTTCACCGAGGCCCGTGAGGCCGCCGGCGGTGCCGAGCAGCTGCTGGAGGCCCGGATCCGGGTCATCGAGGGCGACCTGCCGCGGGTGCCGGAGCTGCCGGCCGACCTGGACGTGGTGCTGCACTGCGCCGGCGACGTCTCCTTCGACCCGCCGATCGACCAGGCGTTCCGGACCAACACCATCGGCACCCGGGCGCTGATGGAGCAGATGCTCGCCGCCGTCACCGACGCCGACGGCCGGCGCACCAAGATCCCGCACTACGTGCACATCTCCACCGCCTACACCGCCGGACGCCGCCGCGGCGCGATCCGCGAGGCCGCCCACGAGCACGACATCGACCCGCAGGCCGAGACCGAGCGAGGGATGGCGCTGCTGGAGCTGGTGGAGTCGCAGTCGCGCACCGCCGAGCAGCTGACGAAGCTGCGCAAGGAGGCTGAGCGGGAGCACCGCCAGGCCGGCTACCTCACCACCGCGGCCGACACCGAGCGCCGCCGCAAGGAGTGGGTGCAGCGCAAGCTGGTCGAGGCCGGCACCGAGCGCGCCCGCTCGTTGGGCTGGACCGACGTCTACACCTTCACCAAGGCGCTGGGGGAGAAGGTGGTGGCCGAGGTCGGCCGCGACATCCGCGTCTCCATCGTCCGTCCCGCCATCGTCGAGTCGTCCTGGAAGCACCCGTTCCCCGGGTGGATCGAAGGCTTCAAGATGGCCGAGCCGCTGATCCTGGCCTACGGCAAGGGCCAGCTGCCCGAGTTCCCGGCCTCGCCCGACTCGGTGGTCGACATCGTCCCCTGCGACTACGTGGTCAACGCGATCCTCGCCGTCTGCGCCACCGAGCCCGAGGTCGGCACCCCGGTCTACTACCACTCCAACTCCGGGGCCCGGAACCCGCTGACCTTCCGCGACCTGTACGGCTACATCCGCGAGTACTTCCTGGCCCACCCCTTCGAGGGTGGCGCCCGCGGTGCGGCGGCGCTGCCGGAGTGGAACTTCCCGGGCGCCGCCTCGGTGGAGCGGCTGCTGTTCACCTCCGAGCGGGCCGCCTCGTTGGCCGACCGCGCCATCTCGCTGGTCCCGCGCTCCAAGCTCACCCGCAAGATGGCCTCCGAGCTCGACCGCACCAGCAAGGAGCTCAGCTTCCTGCGCCGCTACCTCTCCCTCTACAACGAGTACGGCCAGTCCGAGCTGCACTTCGTCGACGACAACACCCTGGCCCTGCACAACAGCCTGCACCCCGACGACGTGGACGCCTTCGCCTTCGACTCCGCCGCCTACGACTGGCGGACCTACCTGCAGGACGTGCACTGCCCCTCGATCACCGCCCCGGTGCGCCGGATGGAGGCTCTGCGCCGCCGCCGCGGGCAGCGACCGACCACCTACCGCGACCTGTCCCGTGACGGCGCCGGCGCCGGCGAGGGGCCGGGGGTGCTCGCCGCCTTCGACCTCGACGGCACCGTGATGACCACCAACGTGGTGGAGACCTACCTGTGGTCCCGGCTGCCCGAGCTGGGGCCGCTGTCGCGGGCCCGGGAGGTGGGCGACATCGCCCGCCGGCTGCCCGGCTGGCTGCGCGCCGAACGGCGTGACCGCGGCAGCTTCCTGCGCTCGGTCTACCGCCGCTACGCCGGGGCCGACCTGGCCGCGCTGGAGGAGTTCGTCGACACCGCGATGGCCCCCTCCATCCTGGAACGGGTCTCGCCCGACGCCGTCCGCCGGATCCGCGAGCACCGCGACGCCGGGCACACCTGCGTGCTGCTCACCGGGGTGGTGCGTCCCCTGACCCGTCCGCTGGAACCGCTGTTCGACGTGGTGGTGGCCGCCGACCTGGCCACCGACGCGGCCGGGCGCTGCACCGGCTTCCTCGCCGGCCCGCCGATGGTGGGGGAGTCCCGCTCGGCCTGGTTGCGCCACTACGCCGCCTCCCACGGCATCGACCTGCAGGCCAGCCACGCCTACGCCGACTCCCACGTCGACCTGCCGATGCTCTCGGCGGTGGGCAACCCCGTCGCGGTCAGCCCCGACGTCGGGCTGATGCGTGCGGCGCGCCAGCGCCAGTGGTCGGTGGTGGAGTGGCGGGCCGCCGCCCAGGCGCCACGCCTCAGCCTGCCGGCCCGCCGGTGAGCGCCCCGCCGACCCCGACCCGATCCCTCGTCCCTGATGCGAAAGTGAGGCCGGAATGGCTCGCCCGGGCTTCGTCCTGACCGTCGACGACCGCACCCCGCCGCTGCTGGTGAGCGAGGGTGACGGCGTCCGGCTGCAGCCCTTCCCCAAGGGCGCGGAGGTGGTCTACCCGCCCGACACCGCCGGCCGGCGCGTCGACGCCGCCGCGGCCGTCGCCGCCGCCCTCGCCGAGGGGCTGGACGGCGCGCCACTGGCCGACCGGCTGCGTCCCGGCATCCGGCTCACCGTGACGGTGGGCGCACTCGAGACGCCCGCCGCCCGCGGCGTGGACGTCCGTCAGCACGTGGTCGAGCAGGTGCTGCAGCTGGCCGCGACGGCCGGGGTGGACGACGTGGTGGTGCTCGCCGCCAACGGCATCGGCCCCCGACCCACCGAGGAGCAGCTGCTGGAGGTGCTCGGGGAGCGTGTGGTCCGCTCCTTCAGCGCCGACGGCCGGCTGCGCACCCACGACGCGCTGGACCGCGACCGGCTCACCGAGGTCGCCCCCGGGGTGGAGCTGGACGCCCGGCTGGCCGAGTCCGACCTGGTGGTCGACGTCTCCTGCGGCACCGGTGGCAGCGACGTCGCCGCCGACCTCGTCGGCTCCCTCAGCTCGCTGGACACCCAGCGCCGGCTGCACCGGGCGCTGCGGCTGGACCGCGCCGTCCCCGCCGCCGGCGCGGAGGTCGAGGGCGAGGGCGCGGCGATGGTGCGCAGCGCGGTCGAGGCGCTGCCGCTGGTCAGCGTCCGTGCCGTCCTCGACCAGGTGGTGCACCCGCCGTCGCTGGAGTTCCTCGGACGCCGGGAGTGGGAGTGGCGGATCCGCGAGCGGGCCACCTGGTTCGGCCTGCGCCGGCTGCTCGAGGTGGCACCCGACCGGGCCCGCCGCGGCGTGCTGCAGGCCGCGCCCGACCAGGGTGTGCTCGCCGTCGCCGCCGGCTCGCCCGCCGCCGTCTCGGCCTGGTCGGCCGAGCGGTCCGCCGGGGCCGAGCGGGTCGAGGTGAAGGGCCAGGCCGACGTCCTCGTCTGCGGGGTCCCGCACCGCACCCCCTTCAACGCCGGCACCGCGGTCGACCCGCTGGTCGCCGCCTGGTCGGTGCTCGGGCGCACCCTCGGGGCCACCACCGGGGCGCCGGTGGTGCGGCCCGGCGGCGCCGTGATCGCCTTCCACCCGCTGACGCCGACCTTCTCCGCGCGGGTGCACCCGTCGTCGGCGGACTTCTTCGTCGACGTGCTGTCCGCGACCACCGACCCCGAGCAGATGACCGAGCAGGAGGCCCGGTTCGCCGCCGACGAGTGGTACACCAGCCTCTACCGCCGCCAGCACGCCTGGGCCGGGGTGCTGCCGTTCCAGCTGTGGGCCGACGTGCGCGCGGGGGCCGGGCAGGTGGGCGACGTCATCTGGGTGGGTGCCGACCGTGCCGCCGCCGAGCGGATGGGCTTCCGCGCCGCCTCCACCCTGGCTGACGCGCTCGAGATCGCCTCGGACTCGGTGGGCCGCGGCCCGCGGATCCGCTACCTGCACACCCCGCCGCACCTCGTGTCCGACGTGCAGGAGGCCTGAGGTGGACGAGGGCACCCGTCAGCCCGCCGCCTGGGCCGTCGGCGGTGGCCGCCGCGGCGGGTGGCGCGCCGTCCGCCGCGACCTCGGCCTGCTGGGCCGCAGCCGCTGGTCGACCCCGCCG
>NZ_QPKK01000060.1 GCF_003344635.1 Desertihabitans aurantiacus | reverse complement strand
GGCGTCGGGCCAGGTCGCCCCGGCGCGGGACCGGTAGGCCGTTGCGCCGACGTGCGCGCCGCCGATCGACGTCGCCGTGGGAGGCCTGCACCGACATGCCGGCCAGCGTACAAGGACCTCGGCCACCCCGGCGCCAGCCGCGGCGCCCCTGACCGGAGGTCCGGCGGCGCCGCCGGGGCCGTCAGCCGCCGGCCCGTCCCGGCCCGGGAGCTCCAGCACCGCGACCCCTGACCGCCCAGCAACCACGGACGTCCGGCGTCCAGCGCGGCGGCGCCCAGACCGAGGACCAGGGCGCCTGCGGCGAGCACCAGAGGCTGAGGTGGTACCGCCGGCCGCCCCCCTCCTCGGTGCTCGCGGGCTGCCACCCGCCCGGCGCCCCCGGCAGGACTCGAACCTGCGACCAAGAGATTAGAAGGCTCCTGCTCTATCCGCTGAGCTACAGGGGCCAGACACCTGACGTCACGGTACCGCAGCGCCGGGCTCGGCCCCCGTGCGCCGCGGCCGCTACCGGGTCACTGCAACCGCTCGCTGGACGTCCACAGCGCCCACGCCACCGCGCACTGCACGGCGACCGCGATGACGACGACCACCGCCAGCTCCCCCCACGGCGGGGCCGTCAGGACCGCGTCGGCCATCTGGGTGGCCCGGACGACGGCGAACACGGTGAGCAGCAGCAGCGCCCACCCGGCTCCCAGCACGAGGCGACCCAGCCGGTCCACGCGTTCACCCCGCAGCAGCAGACCCAGCCCGATCCCGGCCGCCAGCCCGCTGCACAGCGGCACCAGGAAGCCCACGTAGGGCAGCAGGCTCAACGACCTGCTGCTGCCGATGAGCAGGGTGCTGGCGAACCCGCCCGCCGCGTGCCCGCCCACCACCAGCAGGAACGCCCGCGGGACCAGCCGTGCCACCGGGACCCGTCCCGGGCGCCGGCTGAGGGCGTACCGGCGCTGGTGCAGCCCGTGCTCGGCCACCATCACGCGATGCACTCGCTGAAGGTGACCGGAGGACGGACGCCGTCGGGCCCGGGGATGCCGAGGTAGCTGGCGTCGACCGCGGACGTCTCCTCGGTGGTCATGCTGAAGTCGACACCGAGACCGACCCCGAGCTTGACCTCGGCGGCGAACCCGGAGGTGTCGGTCACGTGGTCGTACTCGACGTTGCTCACCTGGGCGTTGGTGTAGAAGAGGTTCTGGATGTCGTCGCCCGCGACGGCCTGGGTCGGCATCAGCATCTCCGGGGTGGTCAGCCCGCCCGAGTCCAGCCAGGCGTTGACCAGCTCCCGCTGCTCCGGCGTGTCCACCGCCAGGCTGGTGGTGCTGACGGTCAGGTTGCCGTCGGTCGAGCTGTCGGAGATCGCGCCGCCCCTGCCCTTGTCGCCGAAGCCGAGGGTGCCCTGCGCGCTGCCCTCGTGGGTGGTCACCAGGGCGACGCGGGTGATGTTGCCGTCGCGGTCGCGGGTGATCGCCAGGCTCGAGCCCGCGACCCCCTTCAGCTCACCCGACAGCGGCCCGATCGCGCCGTCGGCGGCGACGAACCCGCTGTCGGTGGTGGTCCAGGTGGTGTCGCCCGTCTCGTTGTTGTGGATCTGGGTCCAGGTGCCGCTGCCGCCGAAGCTGACGCCGCCGTCGGGCAGGTTCCAGGCGGTCCTCTCCTCGCTGTCCCCGTCTCCGCCGCTGCTCCCGCTGCTCCCGCTGCTCCCGCTGCTGCCGCTGCTCCCGTTGCTCCCGCCGTCGTCATCACCCCAGGGCAGGCTCAGTCCGACGCTGAGACCGGCCTCGCCATCCACCTTGACGGTGGAGACGCTCTGGCTCGGCGGCTCGGGCGGGTCGACCTCGTCGTTGAACAGGAAGTAGGCCCACCCACCACGCTGGCTCGCGATCTCCTGCTGCATGAGGTACTCGTCGAGCTGCTCGCGCATCTGCTGGGCCTGCTCGGCGTCGTCGAAGGTCCACGTGCTGCCGTAGCTGTACTCCAGCCCGGCCCCGAAGTCGACCTTCGCCTCCGCCTCGACCTTGCCGATGTCGAACTTGGCCCCCACGCCGCCGTCGACGCCCACGCCGGCGCCGTCCGTCACGGTGTAGGTGACCGTGCCGTCGCTGAAGGTGGTCTCGATGAAGCCGGCGTTCTCCCCGATCGAGATGAAGGCGATCTTCACCTCGCTGCTGACCCGCTCGGACTGCTCGTTGATCTTGCACTTGTCCGGCTTGGGGTCGAAGGTCGGATCGGTCGGCTGCTCGGTGGTCGGTGCCTGCTCGGAGCACCCTCCCTCCAGGCCGGCGGCGGCCCGCACCGTGCAGATCGCCTGCTGAGCGATGGTCGGCAGCATCGACGGTGCCGAGGACGCGATCAGCGCCACGACCAGCACGGCCGCGACGGCGAACGCCCCCACGTACTCGAGCGTGCCCGCCCCGGTCTCCCGACCGAACGGCCGCCGACTCGGACCTCCCATGCCCGCTCCCCACTCCCGATCCCGCCAGCCCCGTCCGCCGGAGCTGCTCGCGGAGTCGAACCTATGACCCGGGCGGGTCAGCCGGCATGGGCCCCAGGGCCCACCGAGGGGCCCAACACCGTCTCTCACTGCTCGGCGTGCAGCTCCATCGACTCCACCACGCGGCGCTCCAGCTCCGGGTCGTGGACGGGTGTGAGGATCGACACCGCGACCGCCTGCGGGTAGGGGAACCGGGCGGCGACCACCCACGTCCCCGACACCTGGCCCCCGTCGGGGGAGTTGATCGTGTACCGGGTGACCTGCCCGGTGGTGGCGCCCTCGATGGTCACCTCACGGGTCTCGACGATCTCGAACCCGTCGAGGCCCGGGGCGACCTGGGCCTGGCCGATGAGGGTGGCGGCGGCCTCGGAGGCGGTGGCGTACTCGCCGAGCAGCCCCGACAGCTGGATCTGCTCGACCGAGTCCGGACCCAGCCGGTAGCCCGCGGTCCACGGCTCCTGCACCTCGACCGGGGTCGTCCACGCCGCCGGACGGTCGACCGACAACCGGCCGGTCTCCTCCCGGACGTAGCGGGCGTCCTCGGGGTCGGTGCAGGCCGTCAGGCCCAGCACACCCAGGCAGAGCAGCAGGGCCGACCACCGCACCAGCAGTCCTCGAAGCATGACGTCCTCTCCTCCGCGCGCAGCGGTCCGCCGAACGTGTCCGGCCCGCACGATACATTCGGCGCGGCCGAGGGGCCGTCGACCGAGGACGTCGGAGGTGTGGTGATGGAGTGGTGGGGGCTGGTGCTGGCTGCCCTGCTCGGCCTCGGCACCGCCCTCTGGCTGGGCCGGCGACGCTACCGCTACGACGACGACGTGGTGCACCACACCGCACCGGGCTGGCTGAGTGCGGGCACGGTGTTCCTCGGCGCGCTGCTGGCCGTCCCGTTCGCCCTCGACTGGTCGGTCGCCAGGACGCTGACGTACCTCCTCGCCTGGGTCTGGGCGGTCGCCCTGATGGTCATCGACCTCGACGTGCGCCGGCTGCCCGACCGGTTGACGTTGCCCGCCTACCCCGCTGCCGCCGTGCTGCTCACCCTGTGCTCCTGGGCCGAGCAGCGCTGGGAGGCGCTCGCATGGGCGGCGGCCTGCGCGGGAGGAGCCGTCCTGGTCTACCTCGTCCTCGCCCTCATCGCGGCGGGCTCGGAGGGCCTGGGGCTGGGTGACGTGAAGCTCGCCGGCGTGCTCGGTGGCCTGCTGGGCTGGCTCGCGCCGATGACGGCCGTGCTCGGGCTGCTCACCGGCTTCATCCTCGGCGGCGTCATCGCGGCCGTGCTGCTGCTGAGCCGCCGCGCCGGGCGACGCAGCTACGTGTCGTACGGCCCGGTGATGGTCCTCGGCGCCTACCCGTGGGTGCTGCTCGGCACCGGATGAGTGCCCCGGCGGGCAACCGGTCGATGCCTGGTGGTCCGGAGGTGTGGTGGGATGGCCCGGGCCCGCCGGGCACGTCCGGTGCCCAGGAAGGATGCGACGTGTCGACCAGGCAGACCCGGCAGGACCGCAGACGGCTGTCCCCGCTGGTGTGGTGGCTGACCCTGGGCGCCCTGCTCAGCAGCGCGGTGCTCGGCACCGCTCCGCGGGCGTGGGCGGAGGAGGAGACCTCGGTCCTGCTGCTGCTCGACGTGTCCGGGTCGATGAACGAGGAGATCAGCTCCGGCGGCACCAAGCTCGCCGCCGCCAAGGAGGCCCTCAAGGAGGTGGCCGACGAGCTGCCGGCCGGCACCCGGGTGGGGTTGCGCGTCTACGGCTCCGAGATCGCCGCACCCCAGGAGGAGGACCCCCGGGCGTGCGAGGACTCCGAGCTGGTGCTCCCCGTCGGCCCGCTGGACCGGGACGCCATGTACGAGGCGGTGGACTCCTTCGAGGCGGTCGGCGAGACCCCGATCGCCTACTCGATGCAGCAGGCCGTCAAGGACCTTGGCACCGAGGGCAACCGCGTCCTCGTGCTCATCTCCGACGGGGAGGAGAACTGCGTCCCCGACCCCTGCCCGGTCGCCGAGGAGCTGGCCGGCTCCGGGGTCGACCTGCAGTTCAACGCCATCGGTCTCGACGTCGGCGCGGAGGCCCGCGAGCAGCTGCAGTGCATCGCCGAGGCCGGCGGGGGCAGCTACTACGACGCCGACGAGTCCGAGGAGCTGTCGGACTCCATCGACAAGCTCACGACGCGGGCCCTGCGGCCGTTCACCCTCACCGGCACGCCGGTGCGCGGCGGGGCCGGCGAGACCGACGCCGCCGCGATCAACGCAGGGCAGTACGTCGACACCCTGCCCGCCGGCAGGGAACCGTCCTGGTACCGCATCGAGCGACGACCCGGATCCACCGTCCGCGTCTCCCTGGCCGCCGTCGTCACTGCCATCCAGGGGATGACCGACGAGGCCTGGCAGCTCGAGCTCAGGACCGCCTCCGGCCAGCGCTGCGACCAGCGCAGCAGCTTCGACATCAGCTACCTCGGCAGCGAGATCACCACCGCCGGGGTGACCGCCGGGCCCGACGACGAGAGCGAGCGCGCCGATGCGTGCGCGACCGAGCCGCTGCTGCTGGCCGTCACCCGCACCTCTCCCCGCGCCGAGGACGAGATCGGCGTGGAGCTGGTCGTGGACGAGGAGGCTCCCGTGGTCGACCAGGCGTCGCTGCCCGACCCGGTCACCTCCTACGACGGCTCGGACTCCGAGGGCGACCCGGTGGAGCCGTCGGGAGGCGCTGAGGAGGTCGTCGGCGGGGTCTCGTTCTCGAACGCCGCCGAGCTCACCGACGGCTCCTCCACCGACGACCTCGCCACCGGCGAGACCCTCGTCTACCGGGTGCCCCTCCAACCGGGGCAGCGGCTCAGCGCCACCGTCGAGTTCCCCCAGGAGGGCTCGCCCTGGGAGCTGGGCAACTTCGAGACCGCCACCGGGGTGGTCCGTCTGCTCGCCCCGGGCCGGCAGCAGCTGGTCAACCGCTACACCGTGCTGCAGGGCGACCGGACCGACCAGATCACCGTCAGCAGCCCCGAGGTCCGCATCCGCAACCGCGAGAGCGGGCAGACCCAGATCGCGGCCGCCTCGGTGGCCGGTGACTACTACCTGCTGGTCACCCTCGGCACCACCAACCGCGACACCGTCGGTCGGCTGATGGAGGTCCGGATCAACCTCGACGTCGAGGGCGAGCCCTCGGGGCTGCCCGAGTACGAGGAGGCCGAGCCCGACCCGACGCCCACGCCGGCCGCCAGCGCTCCCGCCACCCCGGCGCCTCCGGAGCCCTCGACTCCCGCCCCCTCCGGTCCCGACGAGACCGGCGGCCCGGGCGCCGGTGTCGTCGCCGCCGTGGCCACCGGAACGCTGCTGGCGGTCGGGCTGGTCGTCGGCCTGGCCGTCTGGCTGCTGCGCCGCGGACGCCCGCAACGCTGAACCAGCCGTGGCGCCGGCCGGCCCAGGGTCGTCCGCACTGGCGGGGATGACCCGCCGTGTTGTTAAGTTGCCCGGGTTCCCACGACGCCGACCACACCACCACGGAGGACTGCGTGCAGGTCATCGTTCACGGCTGGTCCGGTCATGGCGGCGTCCCCGGGCTCGCCGGTGACCACCCGTCGGCGCTGCTGGAGCTCGTCGCCCGGGGCGGCCCCGGGCCGGTGCTCGTGCTGACGCCCCAGCACCTGGAGGTGATCGCCCGGGAACAGGCCTCGGTGCTGGTGGCCGCCCAGCCGGGCCGCGGGGTCTGCGTCCTCGCCCTCCCCCACCACGCCCTCACGCTGGCGGTGGTCGCCAGCGGCGTGGCGCACCGCGTCGTCGGATCGGACCCGGGCCGGGTCGTGCAGGAGGTGCTGCAGGTCACCGCGCACAGCCGCTCCCTGCTCTGGCACCCCCGGCTGGCCGGTCTGGCCGAGCCCCGGCCGGGCCTCGGCCAGGTGCTGGCGGCGGCCTGGCCCGGCCGCGGCTACCTCGCCACGGTCGGCGTCCCGACCCTGGTGCCGGACCGCGCTGGTCTGGGTCACACCTCCGGCGAGCAGTGGTTCTGCCCCGCGCAGGTGCCGCAGCGGCTGCGCGAGGTGCTGCTGCCCACCGGTGTCCGCGCCGTCGAGGGCCACGCGGTCGGCCGGGCGCCGTACGCCACCGCCGCCTCGGTCGAGCTGGCCGGCATCGTCCCGGTCCACACCGCGGTCGTCCCCGGTCCGCCGTGCCGCTCCTGCGGAGCGGGCCTGGTCGGGCCCCGCTGCGCCTTCTGCAACCAGGGCCCGCCGCGGCTGGCCGCCGCGCCGGCGGGTGCCCCGCCCACCAGCCCCACCACCCCGGTCCGTGTGGACGAGACCGACCCAGCGGGCCGGCGGTCCGGAACGAGCCCAGAACCCCCGAACGAACCCGAGAAGGTAGGTGCCAGCTGATGAACCCCCGCCAGCGCCGCGGCGTGCTGCTGATGGTCCTGTCGATGCTGGCCGCCGTCCTGGTCTTCGTCGGCGTGTCCGGCTTCGTGGCCGATGTCAACAGCCGCGTCGGCCCGATGGTCACGGTCTACCAGGTGACGACCGACCTGCCGGCCTTCACCAGCCTCTCGGGAGAGAACACCGAGCCGGTCGAGGTCCCCGAGCGCTGGGCCGCAGCCAACACCGTGCTCGACAGCCAGGACATCGACGGCCGCGTCATCGCGGTGCCGCTGACCGCCGGCTCGCCGGTCAGCCTCGACCTGCTGGTGCCACCGAGCGACCTCGAGGCCGACGAGCGCGAGATCGCGGTCAACGTCGACGCCGTCACCGGCCTGGCCGGCCGGGTGCGGCCCGGCGACCGGGTCGACGTCTACGCCGTGTTCGCCGACGTCCCCGGGCTGGCCCGGCAGGCCCGCATCCTCACCGAGAACGTCCGGGTGGTGTCGGTGCAGGGGCAGAAGCAGGTGGTCACCGGCGACGAGGACACCCTGCAGGACGTCATCCCGGTCACCCTGGCGCTGCCGCCCGACAGCGCCCTGGCCGTCACCTACGCCAACTCCTTCGCCGAGGAGGTCCGGCTGGTCGGTCTGCCACCGGGTGTGGCCCAGGACCGCAGTGACGAGAGCAAGACCTTCGACGCCGAGGAGCTCGGCGGCGAAGCCGTCCCGGAGGGGGTCGACCGGTGAACCGTGTTGTCATCGCCATCGCCGACCAGGTGATGGTCCAGGAGCTCCGCTCGCGGCTCGACCAGAGCGAGCTCGATCTCGAGGTCGCGTTCGTGGCCGACTCCACCTCGGAGATGACCGCGGCCGTGCTCAGCCACCGCCCGAACGTGCTGGTGGTGCACGACCAGCTCGGGCCCGGCTCGATCGCGCCGCCGCTGCGGGACCTGGCCCTGCGCCAGCCGTCGCTGGCTGTGGTGGTCGTCACCTCCGCGCGCGACGCCGACTCCTACCGGACCGCCCTCGACGTCGGCGCCCGCGCCGTGCTCCCCTACCCCTTCAGCCTGGAGGAGGTCGAGCAGCGGTTGACGGTGGTGTCGCAGTGGTCGCAGAGCGTCCGCTCGGCGATCGCCAACCAGCTGAGCGAGCAGCAGAACGACAGCAGCTGGGGCGCCCGGGTGGTGGCGGTCGCCGGGGCCAAGGGCGGGGTCGGGGCCACCGTGATGGCCACCCACCTGGCCTGGGATCTGGCCACCAGCGAGCCGGACATGCGGATCTGCCTGGTCGACCTCGACCTGGAGAAGGGGGACGTGCCGAGCTACCTCGACGTCGCCCACCGGGTCTCGATCGCCGACCTGGCGAAGATCAGCGAGGACCTCGCCGCCCGCGCCGTCGCCGACACCGTGGTGGAGCACGCCAGCGGTCTGCACCTGCTGCTCGCCCCGGTGGAGATCCGCGACACCGAGGTGGTCACCCCCGAGGCGGTCCGCCGGGTCGTCGCCCAGCTGCGCAACCTCTACCACCTGGTGGTGATCGACACCGGCTCGGCGGTGACCACCACCCAGGCGGCGGCGGTCGAGTCGGCCGACCTCACCCTGCAGGTGGTGACGGCCGACGTGCCGGCGCTGCGGGCCGCGCGACGGCAGGTGCTGGCCTGGGAGTCGCTGGCCGTCTCCAGCGCCGACTCCGTGCAGGTGGTGGTCAACCGGTTCCAGCGCCGCAGCGAGATCCAGAACGACACCGTCGACCAGCTCGTCCTGGGCGGACGGACCCAGGTGCTGGTGCCCGACCTGGACCGCGGGCTGGAGCGCGCCGGCAACAGCCGCACCCCCTCGGAGGTCCGCAGCCGGGTCTGGTGGAAGTCCCTGCGCGCGCTGGCCGAGGAGCTCGAGCTGACCCGCCGGTTCCGCGAGGTGCAGCAGGCGGCGACCGAGCCAGAGGTCACCGCCCGCCGGCAGCGCGCCCCCGAGCCGGCCGCCCCGCGGCGCCGGCTCCGCCAGCGCGCCGAGGCCGGTCAGGTCAGCCTGGAGAACGCCGCGCTGATCCCGGTCGCGGTCGTGCTGCTGGTGGTCTGCCTGCAGGCCGCGCTGCTCGGGGTCTCCTTCGTGTGGTCCGGCATCGCGGCCGACTCCGCCGCCCGGGCGGTCGCGATCGGTGAGGACCCGGCCCGTGCCGCCCAGGACCGGCTCCCCCCGGGCTTCGCCTCGGAGCTGAGCGTCAGCCGCAGCGGCCCCGCCACCGTCTCGGTCCGCGTCTCCAGCCCGCTGCTGATCGGCGAGGGGGTCACCTCCGAGGTGGCCGTCGCCGTCGACCGCACCGTGGTGGAGGAGCCCCGATGAGCCGCCGCCGCGAGCGCGGGTCGGCGAGCGTCGAGCTCGTCGGGCTGGTCCCGCTGGTCGCCCTGGGCCTGGTGCTGCTGATGCAGCTGCTGACGGCCGTCTACACCGTCCAGGCCGCCTCCCAGGCCGCCCGGGACGCCGCCCGCGCCCACTCCCTGGAGCAGTCCCCCCACGCCGCCGCCCAGCGCAGCCTCCCCGGTGCGGTGCGGCTCGCCCGGGTGGAGACCTTCGGTCCCCACCACGGGGTCCGGGTCACCGTCGAGGCCCCGGCGGTGCTGGTCCTGGGCGACCGGCTGATCACCCGAGAGGTGGTCATGCCGTGAGGCGGTCCTTCAACGACAGCTTCGCCCGCCCGCAGGGCGTCACCAGCACCGACACCGAGACCGACGACGCCCAGGTCAGCCGCTTCAAGCAGATCCTGCTCGACGAGGTCGACCTGCAGGAGCTGTCGCGGCTGCAGAGCGAGGAGCGGCGGGCCCGGCTGGAACGGGTGATGGCCCACCTGATCTCGCGGGAGTCGGTGATCCTCTCCAGCCGGGAGCGGTCCAACCTGGTGCGCCGCGTCGTCGACGAGGCGATCGGGCTCGGTGTGCTGGAGCCGCTGCTCGCCGACGACTCGATCTCCGAGATCATGATCAACGGCCACGACACCGTGTACGTCGAGCGGTTCGGCCGGGTCGAGCGGATCCCGTCCGGGTTCACCTCCGAGCCCCAGCTGCTGCAGACGATCGACCGGATCGTCTCCGCTGTCAACCGCCGCGTCGACGAGTCCAGCCCGATGGTCGACGCCCGGCTCCCCGCCGACGCCCGGCTGCCGCGCGGCGCCCGGGTCAACGTGGTGCTGCCGCCGCTGTCGCTGTCGGGCCCCGTGGTGACGATCCGGCTGTTCCCCAAGGCCTACGGGCTACCGGAGCTGCTGCAGCGCGGCACCCTCGACCAGGCGGCCGCCGAGCTCCTCGAGACCTGCGTGCGGGCCCGGCTGAGCATCATCGTCTCCGGCGGCACCGCCTCGGGGAAGACGACCATGCTCAACGCCCTGTCGGCCTTCGTCCCCTCCCGGGAGCGGATCATCACGGTCGAGGACGCCGCCGAGCTCTCGCTCACCCAGGAGCACGTGATCCGGCTGGAGACCCGACCGGCCAACGTCGACGGGCGCGGCGACGTCACCATCCGCGACCTGGTGCGCAACTCGCTGCGGATGCGGCCCGACCGGATCATCGTCGGCGAGGTCCGGGGCGAGGAGGCTCTCGACATGCTGCAGGCGATGAACACCGGCCACGACGGGTCGCTGGCCACGGTGCACGCGAACTCGGCCGCGGACGCCCTGTCGCGGATCGAGACGCTGGCCACGATGAGCGACATCGACGTGCCCTTCGCCGCCCTGCGCGACCAGGTCAACAACGCCATCCACCTCGTCGTCCAGCTCACCCGCGACGCCGACGGCACCCGGCGGATCGTCGAGATGGCCTTCCTGGTCTCGAAGCGACGGGAGGACTACCAGCTGCAGACGCTGATGGAGTGGGATCCGGTGCAGCGCCGGTTCCTGCACCACCCGCTGCCGGAGCGGCTGCTCACCGCCCTCACCCGGGCCGGCGAGACCGTCCCGGACACCTGGCCGCGGGAGCCGCGCTGATGCTCTGGATCTACGTCGGCCTGGTCGCCTTCGTGGTGCTGGCGATCGGCGGGGCGACCCAGTTCGCGATCAGCTCGGCCGACCACCGCCACCTGGTCAACGCCACCCTGGCCGGCACCCGGCGGCAGGAGGCGCCGGAGTCGCGGTTCAACCGGCTGAACCGGCAGTTCGTCCGCACCCGGGCCGGCCGGCTGCTCGAGCGCGAGCTCGTCCTCGCCGGTGTCACGGCCCCTCCCCTGGTGGTTCTGGGCGGGCTGCTCGCGGTGACGGTGACCATGCCGTTCGTGCTGGCCCAGGTGCTGGCCCCCGCCTTCGCGGTCGTCGGCGCGGCCAGCGGCTTCCTGCTGCTGCGCGTGTGGCTGAGCCAGGCCCGGGAGCGGCGGCAGGAGAAGTTCGTCCAGCAGATCCCCGAGCTGGCGCGGGTGCTGTCCAACGCCACCAATGCCGGGCTCAGCATCGCCACCGCGTGGGCGGTCGCCGAGCAGGAGATGGTCGAGCCGGCCCGCACCGAGATCGCCAAGCTCAACGCCGCCGTCCGGTTCGGCTCCACCCTCGAGGAGGCGATGCTGCAGATGGGTGAGCGGCTGCCGGCCCGTGAGGTCCGGGTGCTGATGTCGACCCTCGTGGTGAGTGCCCGCTCGGGCGGTTCGCTGGTGCAGGCACTGCGCGACATCTCCCTCACCCTCGACGAGCGCAAGGAGGTGCGCCGCGAGATCCGCACCACGCTGGCCCAGGCGCGCAGCACCGCCACGCTGGTGACCGCGATGGGGATCGGCATGCTGCTCGTGCTCAACACCGTCCAGCCCGGCACGGTGGAGCGGATGACGCAGAACCTGGTCGGCCAGATCACCCTGGTGGTCTCCGGCGGGCTGTTCGTCCTCGGCACCCTGCTGGTGCGTCGGATGACGCGGGTGGAGCGCTGATGTTCACCTTCTCCACGCTCTGGCCCGCCCTCGGCGCCTGTGGCGCGTTCGTGGTCTTCCTGCTCGGCTACCGGATGGTCCGGGCCCGCCCCAGCGACTACCTGGACGCCTCCGACCTGGTGCTGCTGCGCGACGAGCGGCGGCGCGAGTCGCGCCGCTCACTGCTGGACCGGCTCTCCGGCGCGCTCGTCCCGGCGCTGCGCCAGCTGATCGGCGGCGCCACCGTGCGCTACCTGCAGCGCCAGATCGACCACGCCGGGCGGCCGAGCGGGGTGAGCGTGGACAGCCTGCTGCGCCGGGTGGTGCTCTGGGCCCTGCTGATGCTGCCGGTGACCATCATCTTCCTGGCCGCCGAGCAGTGGCTGGCGCTGCTGCTGGTCCCCGTCGTGGTGGTGGTGCTGCCCCTGATGCCGGTCGCCTCCCAGGCCCGCCGACGCCGGGAGAGCATCGACCGGGACCTGCCCGACTTCCTCGACGTCCTCGCCGTCACGGTGACCGCCGGGATCGCATTCCGGGCCGCGCTGGCCCGGGTGACCGACCGGTTCAGCGGCCCGATCTCCGACGAGGTCCGGCTCACCCTCGACCAGCTGTCCCACGGGGCCAGCATCCGGGTCGCCTTCGCCGGGATGGAGCAGCGCAGCGGCTCGGCGGCGATGAAGACGTTCGTCACCGCGTTCCTGCAGGCCGAGGAACTGGGTGCCCCGCTGGTGGAGACGCTCAACCAGATCGCCCGGGACATGCGCCGCGCGAGCGCCCAGGCGGCCCGCCGCCGCGCGGCCCAGACCGCGCCCCGGGTCACCCTGGTGACCTCCCTCGTGCTCGTCCCGGCCACCCTGCTGCTGATCCTGGTCGGCATCGTCCTCGGCGCCGAGATCGACCTCGGCGCACTGCTCGAGACGTTCGGATGACCTCGGACGCCCAGGCACCGGCAGGTGGGGCGACCAGTCCCCGCTCGGGCCTGCCCACCCCGGAGGACGCCGTCGGCCGCGGTCCCGCCGCCGGGGTGCTGGACGAGCCGCACTTCGTCAACGTGGTCCGCTGGGTCTTCACCGCCCGCCTGGTCTGCCTGGCCCTCGCCTCGCCGGCGGTCTTCGCCAGCCGGGACGCTGGGTGGCCCTCGGTCCTCGCGCTCACCGGGCTCACGGTCACCAGCCTGCTGTTCGGCCGCAGCCCCGGCGCCATCCGGCGCGTCCTGCGCCACCCCATCCTGGCCTCCCTCGATGTGGCTCTCAGCGTCCTGCTGCTGGTCACCTCCGCAGTCGGGCAGCCGGCCGCACTGGCCGCGGTCTGCTCGGCGCTCGCGGTGGGCCTGCTGTTCCCCCGTCGCCAGCTCGCGCTGCTGATGGTGCCGCTCTCCCTCGGGGCACTCACCAGCCCCACCCTGCTCGCCCCCTCCGCCCCCGACGGACTCCTCGAATGGCTCTCGGTGCTCGCCGGGCTGCCGGTGCTGCTGGCCGGCGTCTGCGTGATCGGCACCGTCATCCGCTACACCTTCGTCAGCGTGCTGGCCGCCCGCCGCGACGCCGCCGAGGCGATGGCCGCTGTCGCCGCCGCCGAGGAGCGCGCCCGGCTGGCGCGCGACATGCACGACTCGGTCGGCAAGTCCCTGCACGGCATCTCCCTCGGCGCCCGCGCGCTCAGCCGGGCCGTCGAGCACCGGCCCGCCCTGGTGCAGGAGCTGGCCACCTCGCTGGCCGAGGCGAGCGAGATCGCCTCGGGCGAGGCCCGCAGCCTGCTGATGACGCTGCGCACCGGCCAGGTCGACCGGCCCACCGTCGAGGTGGTCAACGAGGAGCTGCAGCGCTGGTCGGCCGCCAGCGGCGTCGAGGTCGAGCTCAGCACGGTGCGTGCGGTGGACGCGTCGGCCGAGGTGACCGCCCAGATGCGGACGGCCCTGCGCGAGGTGCTGCACAACGTCGAGCAGCACGCCCGGGCGTCCCGGGTGCAGGTCTCGCTGGAGGGCGGGGCCGACGAGATCGTCCTGGAGGTCGTCGACGACGGCCGCGGGTTCGACCTCGCGGACGTGCCCGAGCGCGAGCGCGCGGGCCACTTCGGGTTGCGCGGGGTCCGTGAGCGGGCCGAGCAGCTCGGCGGGACCGCCACCATCAGCTCACAGCCCGGAGGGGGGACGACGGTCAGATGGACAGCGCGCCGGCACGGGTGAGCCACGAGCCTGCGGGCGAGGCACAGCAGACGATCACCGTCGGGATCGCCGACGACAACGCCGTGGTGCGGATGGGGATCGCCGGCCTGCTGGCGACCACCCCCGACATCGAGGTGGTCGGGGAGGTCGGTGACGGGGCGGCGGCGATCGCGCTGGTGCGCTCCCGGCGGCCGACGGTGATGCTGCTCGACGTCCGGATGCCCCGTCAGGACGGGGTCAGCGCAGCCGCCGAGATCGCCGCCTCGACCAACGTGCTGATGCTCACCTACTCCGAGTCCAGCGAGGTGGTCACCGCCGCGGTGCGGGCCGGCGCCAAGGGCTACCTGGTGCACGGGCACTTCACCGAGGTGGAGCTGGTCAACGCCGTCCGGATGGCCGCCCGGGGCACCGGCACCTTCTCCGCCGCGGCGCTCAGCGCGCTGTCCGACCCCCGCCCGGCCGCCCAGGTGATGGCCGAGCGGTTCGGGCTGTCGGAGCGCGAGGCCGAGGTGATGACGATGATCGCCGCCGGGACGACCAACGCCGGTATCGCCAGTGCGCTGTTCATCTCGGAGAAGACGGTGAAGAACCACATCAACCGGATCTTCGCCAAGCTCCACGTCAGCCACCGCAGCCAGGCCATCTCGCTGTGGCTGACCGGCCGGTGAGCGGCGACCGGCCCGGGTTTGGGCCCACCGTTGGGCCCCCGGGCCCATGCCGGCTGCACCCCCGCTCGCCTAACGTTCTACTCGTCGGAGCCGGACAAGGCTCACCGCCACCGGGCCCGCCGGGCCGAACCAGAGGAGACAGAGATGAACAAGATCGCCACCACCCTGCTGATGCTGCAGATGACCCTCGTCGACCGGCTGAACAACCGTCGCGAGGCCGGCCAGAGCACCCTGGAGTACGTCGGCATGTTCGCCGTCGCGGCCATCATCGTCGTCGCGCTGATCACCGCGGCGAGCAGCTTCAACCTCGCCCAGATCGTCACCGACGCCATCACCAAGGTGACCACCCAGGCCGGCGGCGGCGCCTGAGCCAGCTGCTCCAGGCCGGAGGCCGGTGGGTGCGCCCCACCGGCCTCCGTGCTGTCGTCAGGGAGGTGATCGGGGAGATGGCGGAGGTCGACATGGTGCAGGAGGGGGTGCGGACCGGCGCGTCCGGCTCCGCGGCCGCGCGGCGACGGCGCGAGCGCGGCTCGGGCCCGGTCTCGGCGATCCTGCTGATGGGCTTCATCGCGCTGGTCGCCGCCGTCGGGCTGGTGATGTGGATGACCGTGGCCGGGCAGCGGACCTCCCACACCCAGTACGCCGCCGACGCCGCCGCCCTCGCCGGGGCCGACGCCGCCCTCGACGAGCTGCCCGACCTGCTGGGCGACACCTTCGACACCGTCGCAGACCTCGACGACGCCTTCTCGAGCGGCTGCTCGCAGTTCGGCAGCAGCGACGCCGCCGACCTCGCCGCCGCCAACGGCGCCGAACTGACCGACTACTGCTACGACCTGGCCGACGGCACCGTCTCGGTGACGGTCCGCGCCCAGCAGCCGGTCCGCGGCCAGCAGGTCCTCGCCCGCGCGGAGGCCGAGACAGGCCTCGACCTCGACGGCTGCCTCCTCGACCCCGACTTCACCGTCCCCGAGCCCGAGCCGGAGCCCGACCCGGAGGACTCCGACGAGGAAGACGCCGAGGAGCCCGAGCGCCCGGAGCCGGTGGACACCACCATCGACTGCGGGTTCGGCGCGATCGAGGCGGTCTTCGACCCCGAGGACGAGGAGTTCAGCCTCGACCTGGGCAGCCTGGTCGACCTGCTGGACGAGCTCGAACCCCGGCTGACCGCCTGAGACGACCCGGCGGTCGCCGCGGCCCCGTCGCCACCAGCGACCCGCCTGATGTCCTGGTCAGCGTCTCCGCACGGGCCCGCGACGGCCACGGCGCCAGCCCGAGAGGTGCAGCACCGCCGGCACGACCCGGCCGGCGAGCGGCCCCAGCACCGGCCCGGCCAGCCAGGGCAGCAGCGCGAGCAGTGCCGCCCGGGGCCCGGCCGCCGCGACG
>NZ_QPKK01000006.1 GCF_003344635.1 Desertihabitans aurantiacus | reverse complement strand
CGGTGGCGGGCTGCCCTGCGCGACCTCGCCGACGAGCCCTCCGACGGCGGGGCCGCGCCTCAGTAGTAGCGGACGGTCGCCCGGCCCTGGGCCCAGGTGATGGCGCCGTGCTCGAAGGCGCTGACCCGCGAGCCGTTCGGTCCGGCCTTCTCCGTCGACAGCGGCAGCCCCAGCCGGGACGCCTCGGCGCCCAGCTCGCGGTAGGTGTCGTTGATCCGGCCGTAGACCTCGCGGGTGCGCCCGTCCACCCAGTAGAAGGTGGACTTGGTCAGCCGCTGGACCGGGACGCGCTTCGTGCGGCTGGTCTGCTCCGGTCCGGTGGGTACACCGCGGCCGTACTGGGCCTCCTGGTCGAGTCGGCGGTAGTGGTTGGCGAAGCCGCCGGTGATGGCGGTGGTGCGCCCGGTCCAGAAGGTGCGGCCCTTCTCGAAGTCCTGCACCGGGATGCCCAGGCGGCGGTGCGGTGCCTCGTCGGTGGTGGGCGCACCGAGGGAGGCCCGCAGCCGGCTGTCGGTGCGGTAGGCGTCCCAGAACCCGCCGCGGACCACCCGGGCGCCGTGCTGCTTGGTCCACACGATCGCGCCGTCCTCGAACTCGCTCATCCGCGACCCGTTCGGACCGGCCTGCTCCGTCGACAGCGGCAGCCCGAGCACCGAGGCCTCGGCCCCCAGCTGGCGGTACTTGGTGTTGATGGCGCCGTAGACCTCGCGGGTGCGGCCGTCCACCCAGAACAGGGTGGCCTTGCTCAGCCGCTGGGTGGGCACCCGCTTGGTGCGGCTGGTCTGCTCCGGGCCCAGGGGGATGCCGCGCTCGGCCTGCTGGGCGGCGGACAGCCGGCGGTAGTGGTTGGCGAAGCCGCCGCCGAGAGCGGTCGTCCTGCCGTCCCAGAAGGCGATCCCGGTCTCGAAGTCCTGCACCGCGACGCCGAGCTGCGGGTGCCGACGTTCCGCCGCGCGCGGCGCCCCCAGCAGCTGGCGCATCGTGCTGTCCGCGCGGTAGCTGTTCCAGAAGGCGCCACGGATCTCGTGCGACCCACGGGGCTTGCTCCACACGATCGCACCGTGCTCGAAGGTGTTGGAGCGGGTGGCCGAGGTCGGCCAGGCGCGCTCGTCGGTGGTCGGGAACCCGAGCGCCGAGTGCGCGGTGCCCAGCGCCCGGTAGCGGGTGCGGATGCTGCCGCTGGTCCAGTGCACACCGGTGCGGGGAGAGGCGAAGAGGTCGTGGTTGCGGAACTCCCGCCAGGTGCCGCCGGCGATGGCCTGCTCGGGGGCGACCGGCCAGCCCAGCACGCCGTCCGGGCCGCCCATCGCCTGCCAGCGCTCACCGATCGGGGTGGTCGGTGCGGGCGTGGGGGTCGGCGTCGGGGTGGGCTCGTGCTCGACCGGCCCGTCGATGATGTCCTCGACCCGGTTGCGCAGCCAGCCCATCTTGGAGCGGACGTAGCGGCCCGGGCAGGCGGTCGACATCACGTCGCCGTGCCCGGCGATCCGGTTGATGTACTTGCCGACCAGGGTGACCTTGCCCTGGGGGTCGCGGCCGTGCAGGGAGAGCTTCCAGGCCAGTACCTGCGCGCCCGCCTCCAGCATCACGGCCGGCGCGGCGGCGGTCTCGTAGTTGCCCATGAAGGAGATGCCGACGGTGTCGGTGTTCCAGGAGGTGGCGTGGGCGCCCATGATCGGACGGTCGACGCCGCCGGCCCGGCCCTCGAAGACCTGGCCGTACTTGTCGATGAGGAAGTTGTAGCCGATGTCGCACCAGCCCAGCGTCCGCGTGTGGTAGGCGTAGATGCCGCGCACGACGCCTGCCGACTGCGCCCGGGTGTAGGAGTTCGAGCCCGCGGTGTGGTGCACGATCGCGGCCTGGATGGTGGAGTTCACCCGGTTCGCGCCGCAGCGCCAGCTCTCGTTCGCGCCCCAGCCGGCCCGGCTGATGTAGGCCGGACGCGGGACGGCGCTGCCGGCGGCGCGGGCGGTGCCCGGAGCGGCCTGGCGGGCGAGGACGGACGGGGCCTCGAAGCTGCCGGGGTCGATCAGGGCCACCTCCGGGTCCTCGACCTCGGCACCGCTGACCCGCACCTGGACGCCGTCGGACTCCCCGACGTAGACGGGGTCGGTGCCCGTGCGCTCCTGCCCCGAGACGGCGTCGGAGAGCGGCGCGGTCTGCCAGCTGGACCAGCTGCCGTCGCTGCGGGTGCGGAACTCGACCTCGGGCTCGCCCTCGACGTCCGAGCCGTCCCAGGTGACCCCGAGGGTGGAGAAGGACGGGGTGCTCTCGTCGGTGAGCTCGGCGACCACGGTGTCCTCGTCCACCTCCACGGACCGCTCGCGGGCCTGCCGCGACCGGGCCTGGGCGCTGGCGGTGGGGCTGGGCTCCGGCGACGCGCTGGCCTCGGGGGAGGCGCTGGCGTCGGGGGAGGCACCGGCGTCGGGGGAGGCACCGGCGTCGGGAGAGGCGCTGGCGTCGGGGGAGGCGCTGGGCTCGGGCGAGGCGCTGGCGTCGGGGGAGGCGCTGGGCTCGGGCGAGGCGCTGGCGTCCGGCTCGGTCACCTCCAGGGCCAGCTCGGTGATCTCGACCTCGGCCGCCTCCGGTTCGGCGACGGCGGGGGTGGCGGGCAGCACCGCGACGCAGAGCGCGGCGGCGGTGACCAGGCTCGCCAGCGCGGGCATCAGACGGACGGACAGGGTGCGACGGGGGAAGAGCACGACAGGCCTTTCGGGACGGGCGCGGCGGTGCGAGACGACAGCGACCACGGTGCCGGTCCGGGCGGACCGCGACGACATCCCCCGAGCGCGTGCCCGTCCACCGTGTCGCGGGCACCTGTCGGGCGGGACGGTAGTACGGTTCGCGCCGCACGTCTGCACCGGCGGCCCAGACCCTCAAGGACGGGTTGACCCGCGCGAGGGCGCGCGGTGCCGGCTCAGCCCTTGACGGCGCCGGTGGCCAGACCGGAGACGTAGAACCGCTGCAGCGCGATGTAGAGCACCACGCAGGGGATCATCGCCACCACCGCGCCGGCCACCAGGAAGCCGAAGTTGACCTCTCCGTAGGCGCCCTGCTGCACGTTCACCAGCGCCACCGGCAGGGTGTAGAGCTCCTGGCGGGTGAGGAAGGTGAGCGCACCCAGGAACTCCGTCCAGGAGGCCAGGAAGGCGTACAGCGCCGCGGTCGCGGCCCCGGGCACGATCAGCGGCCGCAGCACCGAGACGATGATCCTGACGGTGCCCGCGCCGTCGACGTGGGCGGAGTCCTCCAGCTCCCGGGGCACCGAGGCGAAGGCGTTGCGCATGACGAACACGCCGAAGGGCAGGTTGACCGTGGTGTAGAAGAGCACCAGCCCGAGCAGGCTGTCGGTCAGCCGCATCGCGTTCAGCTGCAGGTACAGCGGGGTGAGGATCGCCTGGAACGGCACCATCATCGTCACCACCACGAGCCCGAAGAGCACCAGCACCCCGCGGAAGCGGAACCGGGCGAACCCGTAGCCGGCCATCGTCGCCACCACCGCGGTCAGCACGGCGCTGGCGAGCGAGACCACCAGGCTGTTGCCGACGGCGCGCACCAGGTCGGCTGAGACCAGGCCGGCGAAGTTCTCCCCGGTGAGCTGCCAGAAGCTCCCCGCCTGCTCGCCGATGATGGCGGCGTTGGGCTGCACGGAGCGGAAGACCGACCACAGCAGCGGGGTGAGGAAGACCACCAGCGCGAGCAGGCCGCCCACCAGGTAGAGGGTCCGCTTCACCGCGCTCTCGGAGGAGGCGGTCGACAGCGGTGCGGTCAGTGCGGTCATGTCAGTCCCTCTCGCGCAGCAGCCAGAACTGGGCGGCGGTGACCAGTCCGACCACCACCACCAGGACGATGGACAGGGCGGTCGCCGAGCCGAGCTGCAGCTGGACGAAGGCGCGGTTGTAGATGTAGTGGACGACGGTGGTGGTCTCGCTGCCCGGCCCGCCCTTGGTCAGCACGTAGAACTGGGTGAAGGCGAGGAACGAGCCGATCACCGAGATGATCAGGCTCATCGCGATGGTGCGGCGCAGCATCGGCACGGTGATCAGCAGCTCCTGCGACCACCAGCCCGCCCCGTCGAGGGCGGCCGACTCGTAGACCTCCGAGGGGATCGACTGCATCCCCGACATCAGCAGCATCATGGTCAGCCCGGGCACGGCCCAGACCACCAGCACGCTGATCAGCACGGTCGCCAGGGTGCCGTCGACCAGCCAGGCCGTCTGCCCGTCGGTGATCCCGAGCGCCCCGAGCACGAGGTTGATCGCACCGCTGCCCGGCTGGGCCTCCAGCACCACCATGAAGCTGAGGGTGGACAGCCCGACCACGTAGGGCAGGAAGAGCACCGTGCGCAGCAGGGTGGTGCCGCGGCGGCGGCTGCGCACCAGCACCGCCATCAGGTAGCCCAGCACCAGGATCGGGCCGGTGACCAGGGCGGTGTAGAGCAGGGTGTAGCCGATGGCCCGGCCGTAGCCGGCGTCGCTGAGGAGGCGGACGTAGTTCTCCGCGCCGATCCAGCGCACCTCACCGATCAGCGGCCAGCTGGTGAACGAGATGACCAGGGCGAAGGCGAGCGGCACCAGCACGAACACGGTGACGAAGGCGACCGCGGGGGCGACGAGCACCAGACCCGTCCGCGGCGGGTGGGTGAGGGAGTCCGCCTCGCGCACCGCGCGCCGGCCGCGCCGGACGGCGGGCTCGGCGGTGGCGGCGGAGACGGCGCTGGCTCCGGCACTGCTCATCGGGGGTCCTCTCTCACACCTGGGCCTGGCTGAGGATGGCGTCCCAGCCCTGCTGGCCCTCGGCCAGCGCCCCCTCGAGGTCGCCGTCGAAGACGGCACGGCGGAACATCTTCAGCCAGGGCCCGTCGGGCTGGTTGTAGATCAGGTTGTAGGCGAGCGTGGTGGGGGCGTAGCCCGCGTCGAGGTTGTCCAGCGGGACGGTGGCCAGCGGGTAGGTCTCGCGGAAGCGGTCGTCGGCGACGTCGGAGCGCACCGGGGTGTAGCCACCGGCCGGCAGGTCGAACTGCTGGGGCAGGTCCAGCGCGTAGCGGATGAACTCCCAGGCACCGGACGGGTTGGCCGCCCCACGCGGGATGCACATGTTGTCGCCGCCGTCGAAGAAGGCGCCGCCGCCGTCCGGGCCGGGCAGCAGCCGGGAGGTGATCCGCTCGGGAAAGGCCGGGTCCTCCGCGGAGGTGACGCAGACGGAGTAGTTGGAGGGGAACATGCCCACCGTGCCGCCGCGGAAGTCGCTGCCCCAGCGGCTGGCGTCGTCGGAGAAGCAGGCTGACGGCGCCAGCTCCTCGGTCCAGATCGTGCGGTACAGCTCGAGCATCGCCCGCACCGCGGGATTGTCGGCGATGTCACCGCGCTGGGCGCCCACCTCGCCGGCGATGAAGTCGCGGTCGGCGGCCCACACCATCGGCTGGACGACGAAGCCCAGCGCCCCGGAGCTGTTGCCGGGGAAGCTCCAGGCCCAGGTGTCGGGGCCGAGCGCGCGCAGCGCCCGGGCGGCCTCGAGCAGCTGGTCGAAGCCGGAGACGGCGGTGTCGGGGTCGACGCCGGCGGCCTCGCACAGGTCGAGGTTGAACCACAGCAGGGAGTTGTCGGCCAGGTAGGGCACGCCGTAGGTGCGTCCCTCCCGGGTCGCCAGCGCCAGGTGGCCGGGGCTGAGCGCCTCGGCGAAGGGCAGTGCGGCGATGAGGTCGGTGAGGTCGACGAAGGCGTCGCGGTAGATGAACAGCATCGAGTTGATGTCGTCGATGTCGACCACGTCGGGCACCTGGCGACCGCGGATGGCGGTGGCCAGCTTGGTGACGTACTGGCCGTCCAGCACCGGGGTCAGCTCCACCGTGAGCCGGTCCTGGCTGGCGTTGAACCCCTCGACCAGGGCGGTCAGGCCCTCCTGCGTGGCGGCCCGGCACCACACCCGGACGGTCCCGGTGGCGTTCTCGCCGAAGCCGGGGGCGCTGGTGTCGGGTGCGGGCAGCACCGAGCTGCAGCCGGTCAGCCCGAGCAGCCCGGCGGCCCCGGCGCCCGCACCCGCCCCCAGCAGCCGGCGGCGGGAGAGCCGCTGGCTCACGACGGCGTCCCGCCGGGCGCGCCCAGCGGCACCCACACCCGCATGGCGTCGATCTCGCGGTTGGCCCAGGCGTAGTAGGGGATGGCCACCAGGTCGACCTCGTCGCCGGGCACCGGCGCGCCGCCGTCGACCGGCCACGGCCAGGGCCGGTACTCCTCCGGGGCCCGGGCGGGGCGTCCCCGCAGGGTGAGGGTGGTGACGCCCTCCAGCAGCCCGGGCTGGTGCTCGACCCGGGCGTCGGGGCCGGGGACGAGGGTGATGTCGTCCAGCTCGACGCCGGGCTCCTGGTCGGCCTGCTCGAAGGCGTAGACCAGCGGCCCGCGCTCGAGGGCGACGCAGCCGCGGACGGCGTCCACCCGCGGGTGGGCGGTGACCGTGCGCACCGTCAGCGGCAGGTCGAGCAGGACCACCTGCCCGGTCTGCCAGTCCCGCTCCAGCTCGACGTAGCCGCCCGGCGTCGCCGGCCCGGCCTCGGTGCCGTCGACGGTGACGGTGGCGCCCTCGGCCCAGGCGGGGACGCGGAGCCGAAGCGTGCTGCGCCCGGTCGACCGGGTCACCTCCAGCCGGACCTGGCCCGACCAGGGGTAGTCGGTGGTGAGCTCCAGCCCGAGCTCGTCGCCGTCCAGGGTGGCGGTGGCGTACTGGTGGACGCTCAGCACGCCGGGGGCGGTGCTGGCCAGCAGGCCGGCCAGCCCCGACATCGTCCGCATCACGTTCGGCGGGCAGCAGGCGCAGGCGAACCAGCCGCGCCGCCCGTGCGCGGGGCTGCGGTTCTCGTCGGGACGGGAGCCGCCGCGCAGCTGCAGCGGGTTGACGTAGAAGTACTCGGTGCCGCGCAGCGACACCCCGGCCAGGAAGCCGTTGAACAGCATCCGCTCGACGGCGTCGCCGTAGCGGGCCTCACCGGTGGCCAGCAGCATCCGCCAGGCCCACTGGATCCCGCCGATGGCGGCGCAGGTCTCGGCGTAGGCCCGGTCCGGCGGCAGCTCGTAGGGCTCGCCGAAGGCCTCCCAGTCCCAGCGCGAGCCGAGCCCTCCGGTGAGGTAGGTCTTGGTGGCCCACATGGTCGCGAACTGCGCGTCCAGCGTGGACAGCAGGGCGGTGTCGCCGGTCTCGGTGGCGAGGTCGGTGGCGCCGGCGGTCAGGTAGACGGCGCGGACGGCGTGGCCCTCCACCGTGGTGGCCTCGCGCACCGGCACCCGGTCGGAGAAGTAGGTCGGCTCCTTGCCGTAGGAGGCCATCAGCCCGTGCCCGCGGGCGTCGACGAAGTACCGGGCCAGCTCGAGGTAGGCCTGGGTGCCGGTCTCGCGGTAGAGCTCGACCAGGGCCATCTCGATCACCGGGTGGCCGTCGACGTCGTGGCGGCGGTCCTCACCGAACGTCTCGACCAGGTGGTCGGCCAGCCGCACCGCCACCTCCAGCAGCTCCCGGTCGCCGGTGCAGCGGACCTGGGCGACCGCGGCCTGGATGAGGTGCCCGGCGCAGTAGTGCTCGTGGCTCCAGGGCAGGTCGGCGTAGCGCCCGGCCTCGCCGCTGCGCAGCTGGACGACCGAGTTGAGGTAGCCGTCCGGCTGCTGGGCCGCCGCCACCAGGGCGGTGACCTCGCGCTGGCGCTCCAGCAGGTCCTCGGCGGGATCGCGGGCGTACTCCCAGGCCACCGCCTCCAACCACTTGTAGACGTCGGAGTCGGCGAACACGGGGCCGATCGCCTCGCCGCCGTCGTCCCCGCTGCCGGGGCGGCCGGCGGCCAGGCGGAGGTTGTGCAGGTTGCCGGCCCGCTCCAGCTGCTCGTGCCCCACCCGGACGGCCTCGGCCCCGGCGCGCTGCCGGTCGGCCCAGAAGCCGCCGGTGATCCGGGCCCGGTCCAGGCCGAGGGGGTGGGAGGTGACGGTCGCCGCGTCGGTGGGGCGGGCGGGGCTCTGGCCGGTGCGGACCACCGGGGGAGCGTCGCTGCTCATCTGCATCCTTCGTGAGTGGAGGAAACGTCGGAACACGTTTTCCTTGGTCAGGCTAGGAAGGCGCCCGGGTCGGCGTCAACCCCTCGGACGGGCGTATCTGACGTCGCGGACGGGCTGCGAGCCGACGGGAGGGCCCGTGTAGCATGAAGCACCCCGGAACGCCGGGAACGGTCCGTGCCGGGAGGAGGCCCCGTCATTCCCACCTCAGCCACCGGGGCGCGCGCTCCGCGGATCACCGACGTCGCCGCACTCGCCGGGGTCTCGCCCGGCACCGCGTCGAAGGCGCTGAACGGCACCGGGTCGCTGCGCGCGGAGACCCGGGACCGGGTCCGCGAGGCGGCCCGCCAGCTCGGGTTCACCCCGGACTCGCGGGGTCGATCGCTCTCCTCGGGACGCAGCTACGCCGTCGGGCTGATCACCACCGACAGCTCAGGGCGCTTCAGCATCCCGGTGATGACCGGGGCAGAGGACGCCCTGAGCGCCGGTGAGCTGATGCTGCTGCTCTGCGACACCCGCGACGACCCGCTGCGCGAGCGGCACTACCTGCGCACGCTGGCCGCCCGGCGGGTGGACGGGCTGATCGTCACCGGACGCCGGACCGAGCCGCGCGAGCCGGTGCAGGTGGGCGTCCCGGTGGTCTACGCCTTCAACCCCTCCACCGACCCCGAGGACATGTCGGTGGTGGTCGACGACCGCGACGGCGCGGTGCAGGCGGTGCAGCACCTGCTCGGCCTGGGCCGGCGACGGGTCGTCCACCTGACCGGGCCGCAGCGCCACCGCAGCGCCGGCGACCGCGCCGCCGGTGTGGTGGAGGCGGCCGGGTCGTCGCTGGCCGCGGAGCCCTGGTTCGGTGAGTGGAGCGAGCGGTGGGGGCGGCAGGGTCTGGACCTGGCGCTGCGCCGGGTGCCCGACCTCGACGCCGTCGTCTGCGGCAGCGACCAGATCGCCCGCGGGGTCTGCGACCGGCTGCGCGAGCTCGGACGGTCGGTGCCCGGCGAGGTGGCCGTGACCGGCTTCGACAACTGGCCGGTGATGGCCGAGGCGAGCCGGCCGCCGCTGACCACCGTCGACCTCGAGCTGACCGAGCTCGGCCGGAGGGCCGCGCAGCTGCTCATCGACGCCATCGACGGGCGGCCGCACCGGGGCCTGCTCCGGCTGCCGACCCGGCTGGTCGCCCGCGCCTCGACGCTGGGGGAGTGAACGGGGCCTGGTGGGGGTGCGAGCAGGTCCTACCGCGTGGTTGCTCGAGTCGAGCCGAGCTGCTTGGTGAGGTAGGCGAGGGTCCAGCTCCACTCCGGACGGGTCTCGCGACCCACCTCCCGGTAGCCGAGCGCTTGGTAGAAGGCCATGGCTGCCGGCTGGTGGGTGGACGTGTCGAGGAACGCCTCGGTGAACCCGAGCTCGAGCGCCCGTCGTTCCACCGCTCCCATCAGTCGGGCTCCGACGCGCTGTCGCCTCACGGCCGGGTGCACCCTCACCCGCAGCACCTGAGCCTGGCCACGCTCGTTGGCCCGGAACCCGGCCATCCCGACGAGGTCCCCGGCCAGCTCGGCGACGAGGAAGTCCCCACCAGCGGCGATGAAGGTGGCATGGATGTCGGCGAGGTCGGGGAAGGCGGGTGGAGGGCAGAACAGCGGCTGGAGGCGCAGCGGCACCGAGGGGTCCTCGGTGTCGCCCCGGTGCGGGATGTCGTTGAGGGCCCAGACCGTGGGGGCGTCTGCAGCGCGATACCTGCGGATCGTCAGCACCGGCTCAGCCTCGCAGCCGCCCGGCGCACAGGTCATCGCCTCGTGGGCACAGACGGTGCGCTGTCGCCCGGGTGGTCCTGACCGCTACAGCTGGGCGCCGCTGCCGCGGTCGTCGTGACCGCGGTGCAACCGGGTCATCAGCAGCCCGAAGCCGAGCACGAAGGCGGCCACCGCGGCGTAGCCCACCGGGGTCGGGAAGCGCAGCCCGAGCAGCACCAGCAGCAGCACCACCACGGTGAAGGTCATCAGCGCCGCACCGACCAGGGCCGGCAGCGACAGCGAGCCCCAGGGCACCGGGGTGAGCGGCGGCTTCTCGAAGTGGCCCTCGTCCTCCTCCTCGTCCGGCTCCGGTTCGGCCTCCTCGTGGCGGAACAGCGGGTGGTCCTCGGCCCAGGCCGACGGGTCCCGCCGGGGGAGGGACGGCTCCGGCTCGGGTGGGGTCTCGGGCTCGGGGGCGTCCGGCACCTCGACCGTCCAGCCGGCGGTCATCTCGGCGAAGACGCGGTCGAAGTCGGCCGGCTCGCGCTGGTCGCGCTCGGGCATCACACCGCCTCCTGCCGCTCCGGACGCCGGTGTGCGGCGATGAACTCCTCCGTGCGGGCGAACACCAGCGGGGCGTCGTGGTCGAGGGTGGCGACGTGGTAGCTGTGCTCGAGCACCACCTCCTCGACGTCGCTGGAGGCGACGCCGGCGAGGATGATCCGGGCCGAGCTCGGGTCGACCACCCGGTCGGTGCGGGAGCGGAGCAGCAGCAGCGGCTGGTGGACCCGGCCCAGCTGACCGCGCACGTCGGCCCACAGCTCCAGCACCGAGCCCAGCGCCCGCAGCGGCGTCCGGGGGTAGCCGCACTCGTCCACCCCGGGTTTGCTGATGTCGTTGCCGATCGCGCCGACGGTGCTGGTCACCCGGCGCAGCAGCGGCAGCGCGGCCAGCCGCCGGTCGGTGCTGTTCACCGCCGGGTTGACCAGCACCAGCCCGCTGACGTCGGCGCCGTAGCGGGCCGCGACCCGCAGCGCGAGCGCACCGCCCATGCTCAGCCCGACCAGGAACACCTGGGCGCAGGAGCGGCGCAGCACGTTGAACTCCTGCTCCACCGCGGCGTACCAGTCGGTCCAGGTGGTCTCGGCCAGGTCGCGCCAGTGGGTGCCGTGACCGGGCAGCCGGGGCAGCGCCACCGTGCGTCCCGCCCGGGCCAGGTGCTCGGCGAAGGGGCGCATCGAGGCCGGCGAGCCGGTGAAGCCGTGGCACAGCAGCACCCCGACCCGGTCGCCGTCGGCGTGGAACGGCGCGGCCTCGGGACGGACGGGGTGGGGCTCGACCACCGCCGGGGTGGCTCGGGGGAGCCGGCGCTGCCTGCTCGGACGCACACCGCGATGGTAGTCGTCGCCGCGGCCCGCCCTCGCCCGGCCGCCGACCACTAGGATCGCCGACCGGGAGGTCTCGTGCTCAGCTACACCCTGTTCAGGTCCCTGCTCTTCCGTCCGGTCGCCCGGTTGCTGTGGCGACCCTGGATGGAGGGGGTGGAGCACCTGCCGGCGTCGGGCCCGGTGATCGCGGTCAGCAACCACGTCTCCTGGGGCGACACCATCGTCACCCCGGTGATGCTGCCCCGGCAGATGACCTTCCCGGCGAAGTCGGAGATCTTCGAGACCAAGGGCAAGGGCCCGGTCGCGCGGGTGGTGGCCTGGTTCCTCCGCTTCGTCGGGATCCAGCCGATGGACCGCTCCGGCGGCCGGGCCAGCGTGGACAGCCTGCGCGCCGTCCAGGACCACCTGGCCGAGACCGGGCTGGTGCTGGGCATCTACCCCGAGGGCACCCGCTCCCCGGACGGCCGGCTCTACAAGGGCAAGACCGGCGCGGCCCGGCTGGTGCTCAGCGGCGACGCCGTCGTGCTGCCGATCGGGGTGGTGGGCTCGCAGATGCACCGCGGCCCGTTCGGCATCCCGATGATGCACCGTCCCGGGGTGCGCATCGGCGCCCCGCTCGACTTCTCCGAGCTGCGCTCCACCCCCCCGAGCCGGGAGGTGCTGCGCTGGGTCACCGACGAGATGATGGCCGCCATCCAGGAGCTCACCGGCCAGACCTACGTCGACGTCTACGCCAGCTCGGCCAAGAACGGCTCGCTGAGCGCGGCCGAGCTGGACGCCAAGGTGCTGCCCCGTCCCGGCGCCGGCACCCCGCGGCCCGAGCTGCCGGAGCCCTCCGGTGGCTGAGCCGCCTCCCGACCCCGGCGGGTCGGAGGAGGACCAGCCCTCCCGGGCCACCGGGCGGGGGCTGTACGCGCTGCTGCGTCACGTCCTGCTCGGCCCGGTCGTCACCCGGGTCTTCCGCCCGGTGGTGGAGGGTGAGCACCACGTGCCACGGCACGGGCCGGCGATCCTGGCCGCCAACCACCTGTCCTTCTCCGACTGGGTGTTCCTGCCGATGGCGATCGACCGGCGGATCACCTTCGTGGCCAAGTCGGACTACTTCACCGGCGGCGGCGTCAAGGGCTGGGCGCAGCGGCGGTTCTTCGCCGGCACCGGCCAGGTGCCGATCGACCGGTCCGGTGGAGCGGCCTCCCAGACCGCGCTGCTGGCCGGGCTGAAGGTGCTGCGCCGCGGCGAGCTGTTCGGCATCTTTCCCGAGGGCACCCGCTCCCCGGACGGCCGGCTCTACCGGGGCCGCACCGGTGTGGCCCGGCTGGCGCTGAGGGCCCGGGTGCCGGTGGTCCCGGTCGGCCTGGTCAACACCGACGTCATCGCCCCACCCGGGCGGGTGCTCAGCCGGGTGGTCTCGCCGGTGATCCGCTTCGGCGCCCCGCTGGACTTCAGCCGCTACCAGGGGATGGACGACGACCGGTTCGTGCTCCGCTCGATCACCGACGAGGTGATGTACGCGGTGATGGAGCTGACCGGCCAGGAGTACGTCGACGAGTACGTCACCCGCGGCGGGCAGGGCCCCCATGGCCGCTGAGGTCGTCGAGGTCCGCGAGGTGTTCCGGGGCTACGCCGCGGTCCGGCTGGCGGCGGTGCTCTACGTCGTGGTGGTGGACGCCGCCCGGCTGCCGAGCGCGGCCCACCCGCTGCTGCTGGGCATCGTGATGATGGTCGTCGTGGTGTGGACCGTGCTGGCGCTGTGGTGCTACGCCGTCCCGGCCCGGCGGCGTCCCTGGGTGTTCGCCACCGACCTCGGGCTCACCCTGGTCCTCGTGCTGTCCGGGCCGGCGGTGCTCGGCCCCGCGCACGCCGGCACCCACCTGTCGGTGGTGGCGCTCTGGCTGGCCAGCGCGGCGATGGCGCTGACGCTGTGGGTCAGCTGGGTGTGGGGCACGCTGGCGGCACTGCTGACGGCCGCGGTCGACGTGGTCGCCACGGCCAACACCGACGTCACCACCTGGGACGGCGAGATCGGGTTCGTGCTGCTCACCGGGGCGGTCGGCTTCCTGGTCACCACGCTGCGCCGCTCGGTCCGCGAGCGGGACACCGTGATCGCCGAGGCGGCGGCCGTCCAGGAGCGGGAACGGCTGGCGCGGGTGGTGCACGACGGCGTGCTGCAGGTGCTGGCCCTGGTCGAGCGGCAGGCCCCGGCCTTCGGGGTGCGCGGGGAGCGGCTGGCCGCCGCGGCCCAGGAGCAGGAGATCGCGCTGCGCCGGCTGCTGCTCGACAGCGACCGCCCGCCCGGCGGACAGATCGACACCACCCACACCGACCTCGCCGCGATGCTGGACCGGCACTCCTCGCCGACCGTGACGATCTCCACCCCCGGCGGGCAGGTGGTGGTGGACGCCGAGCGCGCGGCCGAGGTGGACCAGGCGGTCTCGGAGGTGCTGACCAACGTCCGCCGCCACGCCGGCCCCAGCGCCCGGGCCTGGGTGCTGCTGGAGCGCGACGGCGACGAGCTGGTGGTCAGCATCCGCGACAACGGTGTGGGCGGTGAGCGTGATGCCTTCGAGGACGCCGCCGAACGCGGCCGGTTCGGCGTCCGGCACTCGATCCTGGGCCGGCTGCGCGACCTGGGTGGCACGGCGATCCTGCGGACCGCGCCCGGCCGCGGGGTGGAGTGGGAGCTGCGGATCCCCGAGGAGGTGCGACGGTGACCCGGGTGATGCTGGTCGACGACCACCCGATGTGGCTGGAGGCGCTGGGCAGCGACCTGGAGGAGGCCGGGTTCGAGGTGGTCGCGACCGCCGCGAACGGGGCGGAGGTGCTGCGGCGGGCCCGGGCCACCCGGCCCGACGTGGTGGTGATGGACCTGCAGATCCCCGGTCCGGACGGCGCCTCCTGCACCGAGGAGCTGCTGCGGGTGCTGCCCGAGACCCGGGTGCTGGTGATCTCGGCCAGCGGGGAGCGTGAGGACGTCCTGCGCGCGGTCAAGGCCGGGGCCCGCGGCTACCTGGTGAAGTCGGCCTCGCCGGAGGAGCTGCTGGACGGCGTCCGGCGCACCGCCGAGGGCGATGCGGTGTTCACCCCGGGGCTCGCCGGGCTGGTGCTGGGGGAGTTCCGCCGGATGGTCAGCCGGGCGGAGGAGCACGACGACCAGGGCCCGGCGCTGACCGCCCGCGAGGTGGAGGTGCTGCGGCTGGTGGCCAAGGGGATGGCCTACCGCGAGATCGCCGACACGCTCTACGTCTCGCACCGCACGGTGCAGAACCACGTGCAGAACGTGCTGCGCAAGCTGCAGCTGCACAACCGGGTCGAGCTGGCGCTGTACGCCATCGAGCGCGGCATCTCCGCCCGGGACTGAGCGTGGCGGCACGGGTCCATCCCGTGGCCGCGGGTGGGCCGGGCTGGGGTTCGGTCGTATGTTGTGCTGCGTGTCCGATCGCATCCCGTCGCTTGAGGAGCTGCACGCGCTGAACCCGGCGCAGCAGCCGACGTACCCGGACCCGGCAGCGGTCAAGTCGGTGGTGGAGGAGCTGCGGCTGCGTCCGCCGCTGGTCTTCGCCGGTGAGTGCGACGACCTGCGTGGGCACCTGGCCTCGGTGGCGGCCGGGGAGGCCTTCGTGCTGCAGGGCGGGGACTGCGCCGAGACCTTCGACGGCGTCACCGCCGCCAACATCCAGGGCAAGCTGCGCACCCTGCTGAGCATGGCGGTGGTGATGACCTACGCCGCCCAGGTGCCGGTGGTGAAGATCGGCCGGATCGCCGGGCAGTACGCCAAGCCGCGCTCCAAGGACACCGAGACCCGCGGGGACGTCACCCTGCCGGCCTTCCGCGGCGACGCCGTCAACGGCTTCGACTTCACCCCCGAGGCCCGCACCCCCGACCCGCGCCGGCTGCTGGACGTCTACAACGCCTCCGCGGCCACGCTCAACCTGTCCCGGGCGCTGCTCGGCGGCGGGTTCGCCCACCTGCGCAGCGCGCACAGCTGGAACGCCGACTTCGTCCGCACGGCCGGGGTGAACGAGCGCTACGAGCACCTGGTGGCCGAGATCGAGCGGGCGCTGGCGTTCATGGTCGCCTGCGGCATCGACGACGACGTCTTCGGCACCGTCGACTTCTACGCCTCCCACGAGGCGCTGCTGCTGGAGTACGAGCAGGCACTGACCCGGATCGACTCCCGCACCGACCGGCCCTACGACGTGTCGGGCCACATGCTGTGGATCGGCGAGCGCACCCGGCAGCTGGATGGGGCCCACGTCGAGCTGCTGCGCCACGTCCGCAACCCGATCGGGGTGAAGCTCGGGCCGACCACCACCGGGGAGGACGCGCTGGCGCTGGCCGACGCCCTCGACCCGGACCGCGAGCCGGGCCGGCTGACCTTCATCACCCGCTTCGGTGCGCGGAAGATCCGCGAGGGGCTGCCGCCGGTGATCGAGGCCGTGCAGGCGTCTGGTCGCACCGTCACCTGGATCTGCGACCCGATGCACGGCAACACCTTCGAGGCGGCCGGCGGCTACAAGACCCGTGCCTTCTCCGACGTGGTCGAGGAGGTGGACGGCTTCTTCGACGTCCACGACCGGCTCGGCACCTGGCCGGGCGGGCTGCACGTCGAGCTGACCGGCGACGACGTCACCGAGTGCGTCGGTGGTGCCGAGCTGCTGGCCGAGGCCGACCTCGGCACCCGCTACGAGACCGCCTGCGACCCGCGGCTCAACCGCAACCAGTCGCTGGAGCTGGCCTTCAAGGTGTCGGAGCGGCTGACCGACGGCCGGATCAAGCGGGTGAACCCGGTGCAGGACTACACCCCGATCAACTTCTAGCAGGCGGGTCGCCGCGCCGATCGCGGCGGACATCCGCTGTCAGTCAGGCTCGATCCGTCCAACCCGACGACGGCGCCGCTCTCGGATGCGATCCAGATGGTGTCGTCCGACATCACCGGAGCCCCCGCCTCCTCCATTCTCCGACTCGCTGCAGAGCGGCGCGAACGTTGGCGGGTTGCGGACGGATCCTGAGCACCTCGTCGTGCCCGATGGCGCCAGGGACCTGATGTGGTTCGAGGGACGGTTGGTGGTCGCGGGAGCCGACACGCGGGCGGGGAGGGGAACGGCTGCGGCTGGACCTGTCGGCCATCGTTGCAACGAGGGCCGGAGGCTGTCGCTAGGTTGACGAGGTGAACCCTGGTCACAGGCACCCGAAGGAGCTCACGATGCTCCTCACCGAGGCGGGTCTGCCGGAGGCGGTCGCCCTCGATGCGGTCGACGATGACGGCGAGGGGCTGGACAACCAGCTTTGGAGGGTGACGCTGCAGGACGGATCGACGGTGCTCCTGCGACAGAGCAAGGTCCTGTCGCCATCACCCAGGACCCGTGTCGACTTCCTCCGTCACAACGGCGTACCGGTACCTGTTCTGCACGCTGCTGATGACACCGGCCATGCCCTGTGGGAGTACGTGCCAGGTGCCACCCTCGCCTCGTCGGTCGAACAGGGCGTCGCCACCGAGAGCATGTGGGCCCGCACCGGTCAGGCGTTCGCCGCCGTCCACGCCGCCGAGTTCCCAGCTCCGCTCCAAGGAGCGATCACCCTCGACGGAGTGGATCTGCGGCCACTCGACCCGGTCGAACAGCTTCTGACCCGCATCGAGGCCAGCCGATCCTGGGCAGCGGACCACCTCGAGCAGGCAGAAGCCCTCCTCGACCGCGTCACCGCCTTCGTCGACGCGAACAGCCACCGCATCCGTGCCGAGCGACCCGCGGTCACCCACGGCGACACCAATCTGCTCAACATCATCGTCGACGACCACTCGGTGTCGCTGATCGACTGGGACTACCCAGCCGTCCGCTACCCGCTCGACGAGCTGTCCGCCCTTGATGAGCATGCCCATCTCCACGGGCTTGACGGCTTGCCGTCGGCCTTCTTCACCGGCTACGGCAGACCCGTTGCACCCGACCTGCTGTTCGCCTACCGGGCCGTCGGGTGCCTCGGTTGGCTGCGCAGCGACGAGTGGCTGTCCTGGCAGTCCGATCCCGGTCTTCCCGAGCCGGCCCAGCACCGGCTGAGGCACTGGCACTCCCGGCTCCTCACCTGGGTGACCGAGGAGTTCCCTCGTGCGGCGCAGGACCTGCTTGCGTGACAGGCGGTTGGCTCAGCTGGGCGAACAGTCATCGTCTCGATGGACACCTGTCCCCGGTACGGGGTCGGATGGCGATCACGCAGCTGCGCGGCTGCCCACTCAGTGTTGTGGAGGCTGCCGAGGCGACAGCAGCCGTTCGCAGCTGGATCGAAGCACGGTTCCCACACCGCCTCACCGACGATCGTTTCCGAGCCGGGCGTGTGACGAGAGCTCGACGTCCTGAGACGGGGGTCGTGCACACGACGACCGGCCTTCAGGACGGGTGCGACAGCCAGGTGGTGTCGGAGAAGGAGTGACCCCTTCCCGAGCCATGGCAGCCGGACCCGGTGCAGATAGTGATCCTGCTATATAGTGTTGTATGCTCACAATAAGCCGGTGGGCTGGGAGGTGGGTGTGACGTGCGCAGCGAACTGGTGATCGCGCTCGCGGGTCTGGCGTTGCTGGACTCGCTCAACACCTCGACGCTGTTCATCGTCATGGTGGTGCTGCTGAGTGCGCGGGATCCGGTACGGGCCGGTGTCGCGTACGCGGTGGGTGCCGTGCTGGCCTTCCTCGGTCTGGCCGTCGCCCTGTACACCGGTGCCTCGGCGGCTGAGGCGGTGGTGTCGGACATGGCGCGGTGGCTACGCCGGGGCACCTTCGCGCTGCTGGCGCTGTGGCTGCTCTTCCTGGCCTACAAGCGGCTGCGGGACCGACCGCGCAAGCCGTTCCTGCTGCCGGGGTGGTTCAGCCCGCTCACGGCCGCGCCGATCGGGGTGGCGGCCACCGTGGCGGACCTGCCCAACGCCTTCCCGCTGTTCCTGGCCGTCGAGCGCCTGGTGGCGGCCGACCTCGACACCCATGTGGGGGTGCTGGCGCTGTGTGGTTACACCGTCCTCTACGCCCTGCCTGTGGCGGCGCTCCTCCTGCTGGGGGCCCGTCGCGGTGCCCGGGTGCGGGCCGGGATGCAGCGCATCACCGACCGCTTCCTGTCCGGGGTGGCTCGTCGCAGCATCCCCCTGGCGGTCGGCTTCACCCTCGCCGCCACCGCTTCGGCTGCCGTCGCCCTCGTCGTCTAGCCCACCTACCGCCGCAGGAAGGACCGCCCCGTGAGAAACGAGCAGCTGCTCGACACACTGCTGGCGCTCACCGACGCCCTCGCCACCGACATGACCGGCGTCCTCAGCCGACACGGCCTGACCACCCCACGAGCCCACCTCCTGTGGACCCTGCACCACGGCGGCCCGGCCAAGCAACGCGACCTGGCCGCCGCGCTCGGGCACAGCCCGCGCCACATCACCACCCTGGTCGACGAGCTCGTCGCCGCCGGTCACGTGCTGCGCCGGGACCACCCCACCGACCGCCGTGCGGTGCTGGTCGAGCTGACCCCGAAGGCCGTCGACCTGCTCCACGCCATGGCTGACTCCCACGTGCAGCTGGCCGGGCAGCTGTTCGGCCACCTCGACCCCGAGGAGCGCGACCAGCTCGGGAACCAGCTGGCCGAGGTCGTGGAACGGGTGACAGCCCTGATCGCGGCGGAGCAGCCGTGAGCACCACGACGACGACCGGGGTGCGGCCGGTTCCCAGCCCCGGCCCCCGTGGCCGGTACCTGCTCAAGCGCGCCACCGGGATGGAGGCTGCCGGCTGGGCCAGCATCGCCCGAGTCCTGGCCCGGCGGCCCTCGGTGCCGCCCGGCGCCACCGGGATCCGCTACGACGCATCGTTCCGGGGGACGCTGGTGGCGTTCCTGTGCGTGAGCGTGGTCGAGGTGGTCGCGGTCGACCTGATCACCCACGACTGGCCCTGGATCCGGTTCCCCCTGCTGGTCCTCGGGATCTGGGGAGTGCTGTTCATGCTGGGCATGCTGCTGGGCTACGTCACCCGACCGCACGCGGTCGGCCCTGCAGGCATCCGGCTCCGCAACGGCGGCGAGGTCGACCTCGACCTACCCTGGGAGGTGATCCGCTCGGTGACACCACGCCGGCGCCGGGTCCCCGACGCGCCCACCTTCTGCCTCAGCGGCGCACCCGAGCAGCAGACCCTGCACCACGTGGTCGAGGGACGTACCGACATCGAGATCGCCCTCGAGCGCCCCGTCACCCTCCAGCTGCCCCAGGGCCCGGTCACCGTCGTCCGGGTGCACCTGGCCGTGGACGATCCCCGCGTCTTCGCCGACGCCGTCCGCCGCCACATCCCCTGAGCCCCACCACCTAGCCCTGAGCCCCACCACCGAGGCAGCGCAGACAGACACCCGGGTCAAGCCGTCACATGGTCCTGGATCGGGTTGGCATGAACACGACGGCTATCCGGGGTGACCTCCGGACAGGTCGACATGCCATGGCGGTGACAGGGACGTCCGGACGGCTGGCTCATGAACAACCGCCACTGAGCAGACGAGATGCGGCCGCCGGGCGGCCGGAGAACGGCGCTCCCTGGGCGCCGAGCCCCAGAGCAGCAGTCCGGCGGCGGCCACGGCGAGGTCGGGGCGATCACGACGACCCCGATCCCTACGGCGGCGACCGCCGAGCTGGTCCGCATGGTGGGGGCGTCGATGTGGTCGATGAGCCGACCGCTGACAGTCGCCCCGTCCCGAACCTCTCGATCTTTTGATTGACCGATCAGACAAACGATGCCAGGCTCGGGTCGAGGAGGAGTTGGCCGCAGTCGGGGAGGAGTGATCGCTTGCGACCGTCTGGCCGAGCGCGGCTGATGAGCGCTGTCCGCCCGACCACGCTGGTCGAGAGAGCCTTGGGGCCTGATCTCGCCCGCGGTGTGATGCTGCTGTTCATCGCCCTCGGGAACGCGCACTACTTCCTGCGTGGTGGCGCCTACCTGGGGGGCTTTCCGCTGGGTGGGTCCGCGGTGGATCGAGCGGTGGCGTGGTTGGTCGCCACCGTGGTCGACGGCCGGTCGTACCCGATGTTCGCGCTGCTGTTCGGCTACGGGGTGGCGCACATCGTGCGGCGGAACGCCGCCTCGGGCCGCCCTGCGACTCGTCGACTGCTGTGGCGTCGCAGCGGCGTGCTGGTAGCCGTCGGGGTGCTCGACGGCTTCTTGTTCTTCTCGGGAGACATCTTGGCGGCGTACGGGGTGCTGCTGCTCGTCGGAGCGTGGGCGGTGTTCTGGCGGGACGCCTGGCTGCTCGCGATCGCCACCGCGTTCTTCGCCGTGGTGTCGCTCCCGGGCGGGTTCAGCACCGAGGGACCCGGAGGGTCGTTCCTGCCGACTGACGTGCCGTCGATGCTGATCGCCCGTGCCGGGGACGTGATGACGGTCGCCTTGGCGGGGCCCATCGGCTTCGTCTGCCCCTTCCTCGTGGGTGTGTGCGCCGGTCGACCTCGGCTGCTCGAACAGCCGGCGGCGCGCCGGCGCCTGCTGAGGCTGGTCGCGGTCGCAGGCATCGGGCTCGCGATCGTCGGTGCGCAGCCGGTCGCCCTGGCGGTCGCGGGTGTCACGGCTGTTCCCGAGGGGGCCGACCTCGCGATGGCCGGTGCGATGCACACCGCGACCGGTGTCCTGGGCGGGTTCGGGTACGCAGCGCTCCTCGCCCTCGTCGCCGACGGGATCTCCGCTCGCCGCGGCCCCGTGGTCCGCGCTCTTGCAGCCACTGGTCAACGATCGATGACGTGCTATCTCGTGCAGTCGCTGGTGTGGGCCGTGGTCTTCACCCCGTTCCTGCTCGACCTGTCCGATGCCCTCAACATCGCTTCGACCGCTCCCCTCGCCATCGTGGTGTGGCTGAGCACCGTGGTCCTCGCCGACCAGCTGGACCGCCGAGGGCACCGCGGACCGTTCGAGTCCTTGGTGCGTCGTCTGACCTACGGACGACCCTCTGTGGAGGTGGTGTGATGCTCAGGGTGCGTGGGGTCTCCTATCTCGTCGACAGCGCCCAAGTCGACGATGCCCGCCGCGATCTCACGGCGATCGTCGAAGGGCTCCACTGCAACGCCGTCATGCTGGTCGGCGCCGACATCGACCGCCTGGTCTCGTGCGCGCAGATCGCCGTGGGACTCGGTCTGGAGGTCTACCTGCGACCCGACGCCACGGACCTGCGCCCAGACGCGATGCTGCACCGGCTCGCCGACGTGGCCCGACGGGCCGGGACGATCCGGGGTCAGCACCCGGACTCGATCACGCTCCTGGTGGGGAGCGAGTTCTCCCACACGGTTGCCGGCGTCGTCCCGGGCCCCCGTTCGTTCATCCGCCTCCAGGTGGTGCTGCGGCTCCGACGCCTGCTGCGACGTCGAGTCCGCCGACGCCTCGAAGCACTGCTCGCCCGGGCAGCAGCCGTCGCCCGTGAGAACTTCGATGGCCCGCTCGGCTACGCCGCCGCCGCATGGGAGGACGTCGACTGGACGCTGTTCGACTTCGTCGGGGTGAGCCTCTACCGGTCGGCAGGCAACCGTGCCGGCTACCGCGAGCAGGTGCGTAGGCTCGCGACAGACCACGAACCGCCTCTGCTCATCACCGAGTTCGGATGCGGAGCCTTCGCCGGAGCAGATGACAGGGGCGCGGGCTCCTTCCAGGTCGTCGACTGGTTCTCCGATCCGCCGAGGATCCGTGGTGACGTCGCGCGCGACGAGTCCGTGCAGGCCACGTATCTGACTGAGCTCATCGACCTCTACGACGCCGAAGACGTCCACGGCTGCTTCGTCTTCACCTACGCCATGCCGGACTACCCACGTCGCACTGATCCCGCCCATGACCTCGACAAAGCGGGATTCGGACTCGTCTGCACCGACGGCAACGGTGGAGAACCCCAGCGCAAACAGGCGTTTGACGCCGTCGCCGGACGGTTCGCCGCGATCGCATCCCGAGAGGGGCGCTGATCATGGTCGGCCGATCAGACCCGGAGCGGATCGCGCGGAAGCGCGAGCAGATCGCCATCGAAGCCGGCCGACTGTTCGGCACTCAGGGATACGAGCGCACCAGCGTCGCGCAGATCGCAGCCGCGATCGGGACCAGCCCCGCGAGCATCTTCTACTACTTCACCGACAAGGCCACGCTGTTCCGAGCAGTGTTCGAACGGGACCTGCCGGCCACGCAGGCGCTCGTCGCGCGCCACGCCGACGCGACAGATCCACTCGCGGCGATCCTGGCCATCGTGGACGAGCTCGCGCAGCAGGCGGACGAACCGGGGGCCTCGGGCCTCGTCGTCGAGCTCCTGCGTCGGGTCGAGCACGACGCGGAGCTGATGGGGGTCGTCGCACGAACCGCCCAGACCGTGAACGAGGGCCTGGCGACCCTGATCGCCCGAGGAATCGACCACGGTGCCATCGACCCCACCCTGGACCCGACCCAGAGCGCATCCTGGCTGCAGTCGATCGTCGACGCGATCTTCCTCAACGCCGAGTCAGGACGGTCGCGACGCAGCGAGCTCCGACGCACCGTCCTGGGCTACCTCATCCCGCCCTCCACGACCTCACCGAGCTCGATATCGCTCAGCACTCCCGACTGATGGGCACGGAGGGGTCGTCGAGGACGGCATCTTCGGTGAAGAAGGCCAGGTACCGAGACCGGTCGTGAGCGTTGGAGGCCTCGCTCCACTGCTGGATGACGGCGGTCAGGTCTTCAGCGCTGGCCGTGCTGCCGGCTGTGGTGGTGGCGTCAGTACCCGCGGTGGAGCTGGCGCTCCCAGGGGTCCGCTCGGTGCTCGTCATGGGAACTCCTTGTCATGGGTGAGAGTCCCGGGCGGGGCTCTCAAGCGGTCGGCGCGAAGCCGACTAGGGTGTCGCAGACCGGGTAGGTCCGGGGTGCAGTGCTCCTGGTGGACTGGGGCCTGCCGGACATCTCGCTGGCAGCGAGGAAGGGTCCACGCCGTCGCCAGTGGTTTGGGTCGTGGAGATCAGCGGGTGAGCGCGGTGCTGGTGCGTACCTCGCTGAACAGCATCGTCACGGGTGCGCCGAGGCGGAAGACGTCGGTCACGAAGGCTTGGGCCGCGGGAGTGGTGACGGCCGCCGCGGCGGTGTCGTAGTCGGGGAAGTAGATCTCGACCGTGCGGTACTTCGGCGTGGGTGTGCCGTCCTCCTTCGGCCACACCTTCGACGTCTCGAGGTGCAGTGCTCCGGGCAGTGCGGCCGCCAGGCGTTCCTGGGCCTCGGCGTAGTGCGTCTCGAAGGCGTCCGGGTCGGTCGGGTTGTCGTAGGTGACGGTGATCTTGGTGGGCATGGGTCTCCAGCTCTCGGTGAGGGGTGAGTGGTGCTCGGTGGTACGCGGGGTGGTTGCTCAGGGGTCGCGCGGGCGGGTCTGGACCTGACGCGGGATGCGGTGAACGGGTGACGGCTAGGTGGTGACGCGTCAGCAGGCGCTGGGCCTGGGGCCCGAGTTCCCGCCCCAGCGGAGACGGCTGACGATCGCCCGTGGGTTGTGCGCGGGAGGTGTCAGGATCGGGCCACGGGGTCGCGGAGGATGGTGCGCAACGTGGTCTGGGGGGTGTCGCGGGCGAAGCCGTCGAGGTGCAGCTCGTGGTGTGGGCCGCTGCGCTCTACCCCTCGCTCCTCGGCGAACTGGCCGAGGCGCTCGAGCGTGTCGAACTCGTCGGAGAAGGGACCGTGGTGCATGACCTGGACCACGTCGTGCTCGGGGACGGAGAAGAGCTCGACGATGTCGGTGCTGCGCCCGGAGACGCTGGCGGCTTCCTCGTGCGCTGCGGTGAGCTGGTCGGGGCTGGTGCTCTCGGGCACCGTGGCCAGGATGCGGTACTGCAGCGAGGGGATGGGGTTCACGCTGTAGAAGTCCGCGATGCCTACCGGGACCGATCCCTCGGGGTACCAGTACTGGATCTCGATGACCGCAGGAGCGTCCTCGTGGGTCAGGAGGCGGGCGATGTGGCCGATGAGCTCCTTCTTGCGGTAGAACTCGTCCGTTCCCGGCGCACCGGTTCCGAGGACGGATGCGTAGGTGACGGCGGGGGCGCGGACGAGCTCTGGCTCGTCGGCAGCGTGCAGGTGTGGCGTGGAAGGCATGGGCCTGGACCTCTCAGGAGGGGATCGGCTCGTCGGTCACGGACGTGTCCGACGTGTGGTCACCTGGCTGGGGCCGGGGGCCGAGGTGATGCGGGCGTGACAGGTGCGGGAGGACCTGGCGGTCAGGCGCTGTAGCCGCCGTCGATGTCGAAGGATGCGCCGTTGATGTAGGCGCCCTGGTCGCTGGCGAGGTAGGAGACGAGCGAGGCCACCTCCTCGACGGTGCCGAACCGCCCGACGGAGATCGAAGCGCGCAGGAGCTCGCCCACCGGTCCGTCCGCGGGGTTGGCCGGGGTGTCGACCGGGCCGGGCTGCACGTTGTTGATGGTGACCCCGCGAGGACCGAGCTCTCGGGACATCCCGCGCACGAGGCTGGCCACTGCGCCCTTGGTCAGGCCGTAGAGAGAGGTGACGTCGTTGGGGAAGTGGTGGGCGCTGACGCTGCCGATGGTGATGACTCGCCCGCCGCGTCGCAGGTGCGGGAGGCTGAAGCGGACGGTGTCGAGCGTCCCTCGGATGTTCACGTCGATCATCCGGTCGACCTCGCCGTCGCTGAGTTCTGCGACGGGTCGCATCGTTCCTCCGCCGGCGTTGCTCACCACGACGTCCAGGTGACCGGCGCGGGCGACGACCTGGTCGATGACCTCTCGGATCTGTTCGCGGTCGCTGCTGTCGGCGGCGATGCCCCGGGCGGTACCGCCGTTGCTGGTGATGCGCCCGACGAGGGCGTCGGCCTCGGCGGCTGCTGAGGCGTAGGTGAAGGTGACGTCGGCGCCCTCCGCCGCGAGCCACTCCACGATGCCGGCGCCGATACCGCGGGCGCCGCCGGTGACCAGGGCGCTCTTGCCGCCGTGCCGGCCGGCGATGACGGGTGAGTAGTCACTGGGCTGAGGCAGTGAGGGAGGGGAGGTCGTTGCGGTGCTCATGAAGTTCCTTTCGAGGACGGGGTGCCTCGACTCGTGGTGGAAGGCGGGAGGATGTGGTCCGTGGACGATCGACGGGCGACGCCCGTTCAGGGAGCGGTGCGGGCGATGGTCGAGCTCAGGCCGTCGCGGATCGTCGACATGGTCCGGGCGAAGGACTCGGTGATGTCGATGTCGAGCCTGTCGGCGAGGACGAAGACCCACCAGAGCGACTCGGCGAGCTTGTGCTCCAGCTCGGCACGGGGGTCTCCCTCGATCGCCCAGGTGCCCTCGTCGGCGAGCAGGAGGCGCCCGATGTAACCGACGTCGTTGGAGAAGCCGAGCATCAGCTCGTGCACGGACCACGGCCTGCCGTTGAACCGCTGCTCGAGGACCTCGTAGAGAGCGCGGACCTCGAGGGCTTCGTCACGGGCGGCTGTGAGTGCAGTGCGATCAGTCATTTGCTGCCTTTCTGAGAGGGACTGTGCCGTGCCGCGTCGCCTCGGCGTCACGCGGCTCAGGTTTGGAGAACGTTGCGATGGCGCAATCGGCGACGGCGAGGAGCTCCTCCCGCGTCTCCCCGTCGGTGGCCCGGATCGCGAACCCGGTGGCGAGGGTGATGAGGAACCGGGCGAGGCGGTCAGGATCCTGTTCGGCGTCGAGGTCGCCCTCGGCGATGGCCTCGGCGAACCTGTCGCGCAGCCGCTCCTGGATGGTGCGGCGGTTCTCGGCCAGGAGGCTGAAGGCCTCGGCCTCATCGGTGACCATCGCCTGGACCGACAGGCAGCCGGCGGGTCTTCCGGGTGTGGTGACGGCCGCGACGTTGCCGGTGAGGAAGGCATGGGCGACCTCGCGGGCGGTGGGCCGGGCGAGGGCGTCGGAGACGTAGGTCATGTTCTGGTCGATGTAACGGGTCAGTGCGCTACGGAACAGCTGATCCTTGTCGCCGAAGGCCCGGTACAGCGCCGGCCGGCTGATGCCCATCGCCTCGGTGAGCTCTGCCAGTCCGGCCGCCTCGTAACCGTGCCGCCAGAACGTGTCGACCGCAGCGTCCAAGGCACCCTCGATGTCGAAGGTGCGGGGACGTCCACCGGATCCCATGATGTCTCCTCTCGGTACCGGATCGATCGGTACGGTACTGACTGTGCCACAGCATGAGGCGACTGCCAAACCCCCGCGGCTCGTGCTCCAAGCAGCAGGATGGGTCGTCGCGACCAGGGGACCGAGCCGGGGTCTCGATCAGCACGTCCACCGCCAGGTTCACGCAGCAGCTCGCAGGAAGAGCGTTCATCAGCCGCAGGGCCGCATCTCGTCTGCTCAGTGACGTTGGTTTTCGAGCGGGACAGCAGCTGATCGACACGCCTGACTCGAAAAGGCCGCGACGCAGGTCACCTTTGTTTCGACCAGGACGTTCGAGCAGAGGTGGGCACCAGTGGTTCGGTCACGCTGTCCGTCTCAGCGGGTTGTGACGACGAGCTTCCCTGCCACGGCGCCGTTCTCCATATCGGTGTGGGCCTGCACGATGTCGTCGAAGGCGTAGACGCGGCCGATGGGCACGGTCGTCGCGCCGGAGGCGACGGCGTCGAGGAAGTGCTGCAGCACCTCGGCGGGAAGGTCGCTGGCCTCGCCGGAGTAGGCGGTCAGTCGGACGCCGTTGGGCAGGAAGTCGATCGGGTAGAAGTCAGGGACGGTCCACTGGTTGCTGAGCATGCCGGTGAAGCAGACCGTGCCGTGCACGGCTGTCGCCCGCAGTGTGTCCCGCAGGGTGGGGGTGCCCACCAGCTCCACGGCACCGGAGACGCCGCCGGGCACGATCTCGCGAACCTTGACCGAGATGTCGCCGTCGTCGATGACGACATGGTCGACGCCGGCGGCCTCGAGCAGCGTAGTCCGACCGGGGTCGCGGGTGGTGGACAGCACGGTCAGGCCGCGTTGCTTGCTCAGGACGGCCAGGGCCAGGCCGATCGAAGAGGTGCCGCCGCGGATCAGGAGGGTGTCACCGGGCTGGGCGTCCACGCCGGTGGTGAGGGAGCCGTGGGCGGTCTGCAGCATCTCCGGCACCGCACCGAGCAAGGCCCAGTCCAGGTCGCTGGTGAAGGGCACAACGGAGGTGGCGGGGACGGCGACGTAGTCGGCGTAGCCGCCGTCGATGGTGCGTCCCATCCCGCCCATCAGCGCACCTACCTGCGTCCCGGGTGCGAACTCACCTCCCGGAGCGTCGACGACGACCCCGGTGGCCTCGATGCCGGGGACCCGGGGGAAGGAGCCGAAGGAGCCGAGGCCCTGGCGGAAGTGCAGCTCTGAGCGGTTGAGCCCGAACGCCTCCACGCGCACGAGCACCTGCCCCGGCTCCACGCGGGGTCGCGGGATCTCCCGGATCTGCAGGGCATCAGGTCCGCCCGGTCCGTCGAGCACGATGGCACGCATCATCTCGGTCACGGCTGGTCTCCTTCGGTCGAGGTCTGCGTCAGGGAACAATCTTCCACGGAATATGCTTCCCTGAGTACCAACCTGTTCCTCTCGCTAGGAGATCTGGTCTCATGACCACCACACCCACCGACTCCACGCGCACGGCCGTGCTCGTGATCGACATGCAGAACGACACGGTTCACCCCGACGGCGCCTACGCCTCCACCGGTGCCGCCGATCACGCCGCCTCACAGCAGGTGGTGGCCAACGTCGCCGCCGTGACAGCAGCGGCACGCGCAGCCGGTGTCCCTGTCGTCTACAGCCGCATCGTGGTGCACCCGCTGCCCGGCCTCAGTGGCGACAACGCCCCCATCTTCCGCATGCTCGCCCCCGACACCTTCAAGATCGGGACCTGGGGCGCGGAGATCGTCGACGAGCTCGCCCCCCAGCCCGGGGAGCTCGTCCTGGACCGCACCAGGATGAGCGTGTTCAACGGCACCGAGATCGACACCATGCTGCGCAACCTCGGGGTCCGCACCCTCGTGGTGGTGGGGGCCTGGACCAACATGGCGGTCGAGCACACCGTGCGCGATGCCGCCGACCACGGCTACCAGGTGACCCTCGTCCAGGACGCCACCTCCAGCCTCAGCGCCGAGTGGCAGCACGCCGCCACCAACTTCGCACTGACCAACATCGCCACCACCTCCGACACCGCGAGCGTCACCGCCGCCATGAAGGCCGACCGGTGAAGCTGTACGACGTCTTCTTCGACCTCACCCGCCTGGAGATGCAGCTGTGGGACCAGGTCGACACCGCCGTGCGTGCCGCGACCGGCGTGCCACTCGGTCGCTTCGAGGCTCTGCTCGTCCTGCACCGGCTCGGGCCCAGCCGCGTCCAGGACCTCTCCCGCGAGCTGTCCCTGACCGTCGGCGGCACCAGCAAGCTGGTCGACCGGCTCGAAGCCGCCGGACTGTGCACCCGCACCGCCAACCCCGCCGACCGGCGCTCATCGGTCATCACCCTCACCGCCGCGGCGCAGCCCCTGCTCGAGGACGGGGAAGCGGCCATCACCACCTCGCTCGAGACAGCCCTCAGAGCACACAGCAATCTCGACGACCTCAGCTCCTTCGCGCGGCAACTTCAGCAGCTCCGCCGCACCACAGGCGGTGGGGAAGCAGGGTACGCGTGACCTGGACGCTCGAGCTTGCCCACGCCCGACACCTCGCCCGGCTCGACGCTTCCCGTTCAGTGCGCCATGCCGACGACGACGACGGGAAAGACCGACGCGCTGATGCCCCCCAAGCGCCGTCCAGCCTTCAGCGACTACACCGAGCCCTGGCCGGTCGGCGCAGTAGTACAACGGCCGCGGCGCGCGGTAGCGAACCAATCAGCGGGATACGTCACGCATGACGTGTGCGACCAGTGCCGTTCCTTTTCGAGCAGTGCCCACCGCCATCCTGACGTGGCGGCAGTGAGCCATGTGGGTGCGGCGCCCACCGACTATGAGCCTGAGTAGGCGATTGGTCCTCGCCGGGCCGCCAGATGTCCCATGCCTCGTCGTCGAAGCCAGCCAGCATCGCGATCTCCGGACCTCGGAGTTGCTCCCAGGTCGGTGTTCAAGGGGCGCGGTGATCAGTGGGCGGCGGTTGCTCCCCGCCGGCCCTCACTCGCCCGGTGCCGGGGGAGGAAGAACGTGGTCGCGAGCGCGACGAGAGCGATGATGGCGCCGACGGTGAACGCCGCTCGTGCACCGTGTGCGATGGCGGCCGCGTCCGTGCCACCGGCGTAGGCGCTGAGGATGGCGATCAGGACAGCCAGTCCGGCCGCTCCACCGAGCTGCTGCACCGTGTTCAGCGCGGCGCTGCCGTGCGGGGCCAGAGCGCTCGGCAGCGCGCCGAGCGACATGGTGAAGATGGCGACCCAGGCGAAGGCCTGGCCGGCGCAGATGACGACGAACGTCGCCAGGACGACCCAGACCGAGGTCTGCTGGGTGAAGGTGCTCATGAACCACCAGCCGGCGCTGACGACGAGCACCCCGGGGATCACGAGCCCGCGGGCTCCGATGCGGTCGTAGTGGCGTCCGACGACCACCGACACGATGGCGATCGTTGCTCCTCCGGGCGCCATCAGCACCCCCGTCTCCAGCGAACCGAGACCCATCGACTCCTGCAGCACGAGCGGGAGCAGGGTCGAGAGGGCGAACGCACCCATCACCAGGAAGGTGAAGGCGATCACGGGTCGGGTGAACGCGGGGTAGCTGAAGATGCGCATGTCGAGGAGGGCCGCGTCACGTCGCTGGAGACGGAGCTGACGCAGCACGAACGCGGCGATCCCCAGGACGCCGACGGGCACGGCCACCAGGAAGGAGGCGGACGGGTGGCCGCCGGACGGCTCGCCGACGCTCGCGAGGCCGTAGACCAGGGCGCCGAAGCCGATGGCGGCGAGCAGCAGCGACGTCGCGTCGAACGCGGTCCGGCGCGTGGTGGTGAGGTTCGGCATCTGGAGGGCGCCGATGACGAGACCGAGCAGGGCGATCGGCAGGACGATGATGAACAGCCACCGCCAGCTGAGCTGGGAGAGGACCAGGCCGGAGAAGGCGGGCCCGACCGCAGGGGCCACCGCGGTGACGGCGGTCACGAGGGCCATCGTCTGGCCGCGACGCGAGGGGTCGACCAGTCCGATCGTGGTGGTCAGGAGGAGCGGCACCAGCACGGCCGTGCCGAGGGCCTGCACGATGCGACCGGTGAGCAGCAGCTCGAAGCCGGGCGCGGCCGCCGCGGTGGCCGTACCGAGGCTGAAGAGCCCGACGCTGGTGATGAAGATCGTGCGGAGCTGGAACCGCTGCATGATGTAGCCCGTGGTCGGGATGATCACGGCGAGCGTCAGTGCGTAGCCGGTGGTGAGCCACTGCCCGGTGGTCGCGGAGACGCCGAGGTCGGTCATGACGTGGGGCAGGGCCACCCCCAGCACCATCTCGGACAGGATGGCCACGAACGTCGAGAAGGCGAGCACGACGATCGTGAGCACCTCGCCCGGCGCGAGCCGCTTGATGGGCGTCGCTGCCGCGCTGTGGGCCTCGGCAGCACTGCTCGGCCGGTCGGGCCTCACCGCTGGGGGTGAGGCGTCTGCGGCCACGGGGTGGGTGTCACTGGTCATCAGGCAGCTCTCGTCTCTCGCAGTGGATCGGGCTCGGTCGGGAGATCGGGAGATCAGCGACCGGGCAGGAAACAGCGGCGTCGGTGAGCCTGCCTGCTCGAGTCTGCAGACTGACACCAGTGTGAAGGTCAAGGCGAGGCTGGACCACGTAGTCGTTGGACTGTGCCGGTGGAGCGAGCTCGCAGCCTCCCCCCGCTCGGTCGCCGTCCGGGTGACCCACGCAGCCACGGACCCTGACAGCGTCATCCGCCATCGGCCTTGCGGTGGGCCTCGCCACTGATTTGACCTTCACACTGCTGGAAAGGTTCAGGATGGGCTCCTGTACGCACACCACGAAGGGAGAACCCATGAAGATCGGCATCATCGGCGCGGGAGCTATCGGCTCGACGCTCGCCCGACGGCTCAGCCGCCGAGGTCACGACGTGAGGATCGCCAACTCGCGCGGACCGGAGACCATCCGTGACGAAGCACTCAGCACCGGAGCACGTGCGGTCGCCGTATCGGAGGTCGCCGACGCCGTCGAGGTCCTCATCGTGTCGGTTCCCATGAACCGCAACGCCGACATCGCCGAGTACGTCCGTGCGGCCCCCGCCAGCGCGGTCATCATCGACACGTCGAACTACTACCCGATGCGTGACGGCCGGATGGCGGCGTTGGACGAGGGGCAGGTGGAGACGGTCTGGCTCTCCGAGCTGTTCGGCCGTCCTGTCGTCAAGGCGTGGAACGCGATCACGGCGCAGTCCTTCGACGCCAAGTCCACCGAGGCCGGTGACCCCCACCGGGTCGCGATCCCCGTGGCAGCTGATCGGGACGCCGACCGCGAGGTCGCCATCTCCTTGGTCGAGGACACGGGGTTCGCGGGGTTCGACGCCGGGACCCTCGCCGGGTCCTGGCGCCAGCAGCCCGGTGCCCCGGTGTACTGCACCGACCGCAGCCCGACGGACATCGCGACGTGGCTTGCCGCGGCGGACAAGGACCGCGTCCCGCAGCGTCGCGACCTGGCGATGGATGTCATCGGCGACTACATCGACGCCGGCGGGATCGTGGACGGCAACTTCCTCGTGAGCATCAACCGCGCCTGCTACGCCTGACGAGCAGCCCGCGCTCCGCCCCCGGTCGGGCACCGCTCGACGCGGTGGCCGTCGGGCCGGGGCAGCGCCGTAGGAGATGCGGCCGGTGGACCCTTCGCGCAGCGCCATGGGCTGCTGCTCAGGAGCGGCTCGGCAGCGGCGGCGGCTTGATCGCGACCATGACCGCTGCCCCGACCAGGCTCGCCGAGCCCCCGGCCAGCAGGGCGGTCTGTACGCCGGCCCCGTCGACGAGCAGACCACCGATGAACGCTCCCAGCGCGATCGCCAGCTGGAACACTGCCGTCTGCAGACCGCCGACGCTCTCGAGCCTGGTCGGTTCGGCCCGGGCCAGCCAGGTCGAGATGGTCGTGGGCAGGGCACCGAAGCCCACACCCCACAGCCCCGCGACGACGAAGAGGACGCCGCTCGACACACCGCCGAGTGCGAACAGGATCATCGACGCCCCGAGGACGGCGGGGAACAGCAGCACCGCCAACCTCATCCGCTGGTCGGCCACGGGTCCCGCCCCAAGGTTGCCGGCGACGATGCCCACGCCGTAGATGAGGAGCAGGGCGGCGAGCTGGTCGGGTGCCAGCCCCCCGACCTCGGTGGCGGCTGGCCGGATGTAGGTGAAGCCCGCGAAGTGGCCGGCGCCCATCAGGGCCATGCTGAACAGCCCGATGCAGATCAGCCGCGACCGCAACGTGGTCAGCAGTGGCCGGAAGCCTGTCGTGCCAGTGGAACGGATGGACGGCAGGGCGACGACCTGCACGAGGATCGCGACGAGGGCGACCCCGGCGGTGAGGGCGAAGACCCACCTCCACCCCAACGACTCGCCGAGCAGGGTCCCGACCGGGATCGCAGCGACGGTCGCGAGCGACACGCCGATGTTGACGACGGTCATGCCCAGGCCGAGCCGCGCCGGCGGGACCATGCGGGCCGTCGCCGAGATCGCGAGCGACCAGAAGCCACCGATGGCGACACCGAGCAGGACGCGCGCGGTCAGGAGCACGGGGTAGCTCGGAGCGACGGCGACGAAGAGGTTCGAGAGGACCGCGAGCGCGGCCAGGGTGATCAGGAGCGCCCTGCGGTCGACACGGGGCAGCAGCACCGGGATGGTGAGACCCGCGATCGCCGCGACGATCGCCGTGATGGCGACGGACTGACCTGCGACGCCCACGGTCACGTCGAGGTCGGCAGCCATCCGGGTGAGCAGGCTGGCCGGGAGGAACTCCGAGATGACGAGCGCGAACACGGTGACGCTGAGCGAGGCGACCCCTCGCCACGAGGTCGTCCCGGCGTCGGCGGCCATCCCTGGCGCAGGATCAGGGCGGTCGGAGGCGTCGACGCCGTGGAGGTCTGGAGAAGTCACCTGGAGGGGTCCGTTCTGCGGTGGTGATCGGGTGGCGCGCGACGACAGCGGCTGCACCTTGCTCCAGCATCAACCTTTTCATTAATGTGAGGGTCAATTCGGACCACGGAGGGACCACATGCGCATCGGGGAGCTCTCGAAGCGGACCGGGGTGGCGACGCGGATGCTGCGCTACTACGAGGAGCAGGGCCTCATCAGCCCTCGCCGCTCGCACAACGGCTACCGGGACTACGACGACTACCTGGTGGACCGGGTGCAGAAGATCCGGGGGCTGATCGACTCCGGTATCCCGACGCGGATCATCGGCAACATCCTGCCGTGCCTCGGGAAGCCGCAGGTCATCGTCGTGGAGGACGCGGACCCGGAGCTCCGCGAGATCCTGGCCGAGGAACGCGACCGCATGACGGAGAAGATCCGGTTCCTCACCCACAACCGCGATGCGATCGACAGCTACCTCGACGCGTTGGACCAGGCGATGACGGGGTCAAGGGCGCAGGCGAGCTGAGCGCCGTCGGCTGGCGTCGTGGAGGACTTGACCTTTCCACCGGTGTGAAGGTTGGACACTGGCGCTGGCGCCGCCCGACCCGAGGTGCGCCTCTCCTCGAGTGAAGGACGAGCCATGGCAGAGGGGACGATGTTCCTCGGTCTGACGATCACCGACGGCTACGGGAGCAACAACGAGGCCTGGAGACGGTCCGACGTCGACCCGAGCTCCTACACGAACCTCGACGTCACCATCCGGCATGCCCAGGCGGCCGAGCGCGGGGGCTTCGCCTTCCTGTTCACCCCGGACTTCCCCGCCGTCCGGAGCGACGTGGCGCGCTCCACCCTGCAGAACACGATGGACCCGATGCTGACCCTCACCGCGATCGCGCGGGAGACCGAGCGCATCGGTCTCGTCGCCACGGGGTCGACGACCTTCCAGGAGCCCTTCAACCTCGCACGCCAGTTCAAGGCGCTCGACGTCATCAGCCACGGCCGGGCCGGGTGGAACGCCGTGACCACGAGCGACCCCTACGTCGCGGCGAACTACGGCCGGCCGGTCGCCGACCGGAGCGTGCGCTACCAGCGCGCGCACGAGACGGTGCAGCTCGTGCAGGCGCTGTGGGGCAGCTGGGGGAGAGCCGCCTGGGTCAAGGACCAGGAGTCGGGTCGGTTCATCGACCTGGACCACCTGCGCCCGATCGACCTGCAGGGTCGGCACGTCGCGTCTCGTGGCCCTCTCGCCATCCCGCCGTCGGAGCAGGGACAGCCCGTGGTCTTCTCCGCCGGGGGACCGAGCCCGGACATGCTCGCGCTCGCCGGCCGCTACTCGAGCGCGTTCATCACCGAGGTGTGGACGATCCCGGAGGCCCGGGCGCAACGTGCTGCCGTTCGTGACGCCGCGCAGCAGGCCGGGCGGGACCCTGACGAGATCAAGTTCGTCGTCGGCCTCATGACGACGGTCGCACCAACCGTGCGGGAAGGGCTCGACCGTCGGCTCTCCCTCGCAGGAGAGGTGATCGCCCAGCGTGTGCCGCAGCTGGGGCAGATGCTCGGGCTCCGGCTCGACCCCAGCCGGCTGGACGAACCCCTGACCGGGCAGGAGCTGGCCGCCGCACACACGTCGGGCGACCCGCGTTCGGAGACGGCACTCGAGGTCGCACGGCAGGGCTGGACGATTCGTGACGTCCTCGCGCACGGGGTCATCGACTACCACCCCGTGACCGTCGGCCCAGGCGAGGTCCATGCCGACCACCTGCAGGAGTGGTTCGAGGCCGGCGCGGCGGACGGGTTCTGGATCTCCCCGGACGTGTACGAGGACGGCGTCGACGCCTTCGTGAACGACGTGGTGCCGATCCTCCGGGCACGGGGGATCTACCCCGCCGGTTACGACGGACAGACTCTCCGCGACCACCTCGGGGTCCCCGACCAGTACGGCCTGGACCCCCGGGTCCTGGGCGACACCGGCACGTGAGGACCAAGCTCCCACGCCCGTACCCGACCCAGCAGCAGGCGGGACCTGATGATCAGACGCTGTTCGGCCGAGGTGATGCTCTCGGGCACGCTCGAGCCGGGCAGCCCTTCCGGCTCCCGCTCTGCGTTGCGTGCCATCGTCCGTTCATCCCGTCGGGCCCGGCGTCCACGGGGCAAGCTCGTGGACGTCGTCCCCTCCTGCGTGTCGGTGCCGAAGCCACCCCCCAACGCTCTCCCAACTCGTTCCTGTGCCTTCTTGAGCACGGGGAGGGCCAGGCGGTGCGACCCCGCTCAGTGACGATCCTTCTCGAGCAGGTCGCCCTGGGGTGCTGCGGCTGGATGGTCGGCGGTCACGGCGTCCGTGCCGCAACCCCGCTGCTGCGGACTCGCGGCGGAGATCGAGGGTGGCCGATCTACGCTGGCCGGCGTCCGCCGACTGCTGAAGGAGCACCGTGCCCGAGCCGCACCCGATCGACCTGCGCAGCGACACCGTCACCCGACCGACCCCGGCGATGCGGGAGGCGATGCTCGCCGCACCGGTCGGCGACGACGTCTACGACGAGGACCCGACGGTGCACGAGCTGGAGCGGCGCACCGCCGCGCTGCTCGGGCACGAGGCCGGGCTCTACTGCGCGACCGGCTCGCTGACCAACGTGCTCGGGGTGCGCTCGCTGGTCGAGCCCGGGCAGGAGGTGCTCTGCGACGCCGAGGCCCACATCGCCCGGGCCGAGATGGGGGCGCACGCCGCGGTGTCGGGGCTGACCATGCGCACCTGGCCGAGCGAGGGCGGGGTGACCACGGTGGCGGCGGTCGAGCGGCTGCTCTCACCCGCTGCCGGGCCCTATCTGGTCAGCACCGGCGCGATCGCGCTGGAGAACACCCACAACTTCGCCGGCGGCACCGTGCAGCCGCTGGTGCACCTGCAGGAGCTGAGCGCGCTGGCCGCCGCGGCCGGGGTGGGCCGGCACCTGGACGGCGCCCGGCTGTGGAATGCCCACGTGGCCACCGGCGTCCCGTTGGAGACCTACGGCCGGCTCTTCGACACCGTCAGCGTCTGCTTCTCCAAGGGCATGGGCGCCCCGGTCGGTTCGGTGCTGGTGGGCTCGGCCGAGACCGTCGCCCGGGCCCGGGTGTGGCGCAAGCGGCTCGGGGCGGGCTGGCGGCAGGCCGGGATGCTGGCCGCTGCCTGCCTGCACGCCCTGGACTCCCACCTCGACGACCTGGCTGCCGACCACGCCGCCGCTCGGGCCTTCGCCGACGCCGTCGCCGCGCACGCGCCCGACGCGGTGCAGCCCGAGCGGGTCGAGACCAACATCGTGCTGCTCCGCAGCACCGGTCCGGCCGCCGCCGTGGTCGCGGGAGCCCGCGAGCGGGGGGTGCTGCTCTCCGCGGTCGGGCCGAAGCTGGTCCGCGCGGTCACCCACCGCGACGTCTCCGGCGAGGACTGCTCCCGCGCGGGTGACCTGGTGGGCGAGCTGCTCGTCGCCCGCGCCGCCTGACCGTCAGGTGAGGCGGGCGATCAGCCGCTCGGCGTCGAAGGGGGCGTGGCCCTTGGCGTCGTTGTCGAAGTAGACGACGACGTCGGCCTGCTCGGCCCAGCCGCGCACCTTCTCCGCCCACCGGTCCAGCGCCTCGTCGGAGTAGCCGCTGGCGTACAGCTCGGTGTCGCCGTGCAGCCGGACGTAGGAGAGGTCGGTGGTGACCTCCTCCCACACCGGCCAGTGCCCGGCGCCGTCGCTGACCACCACGGCCACCTGGTGCTCGCGGGCCAGGTCGCAGAAGGCGGGACTGCGGAAGCTCTCGTGACGCACCTCCAGCGCGTGCCGCAGCGGCTGCTCGGGACGCTCGGCGACCAGCGCCACCCGGTCGGCGGCCAGCCGGTCGTCGTGCCCCGCCGCGAGCTCGGCCGCGGCGCCGGTGGTGCGGGGGAGCAGCCGGAGGAAGGCGTCCAGCTGCTCGGGCTCGAAGGGCTGTCGGGCCGGTAGCTGCCACAGCACCGGCCCGAGGGTCGGGCCCAGCTCGAGCAGTCCCTGGGCGAAGAAGTTCGCCAGCGGCGTCGTCACGTCCGTCAGCCGCTTGAGGTGGGTGATGAACCGGCTGCCCTTGACCGCGAAGACGAAGTCGTCGCCCACCTCGGCGCGCCACCTGCGGAAGCTGCTCGGTCGCTGCAGGGAGTAGAAGGTGCCGTTGACCTCGATCGTGCCGAGCCGGGACGCGGCGTGCTCGAGCTCGCGGCGCTGCGGCAGCCCCGCGGGGTAGAAGCTGCCGCGCCAGCCCGCGTAGCGCCAGCCGGAGATGCCGATGCGGATCACGGCCCCATCCTCCCGGGTGAGCCGGGCGGGGCTACGTTGACCCCATGCGGATCAGCCACCTCGGACACTCTGCCGTCCTCGTCGAGGGCGGCGGCCAGCGGCTCCTGATCGACCCCGGCGTCTTCTCCAGCTCCTGGCACGCGCTGCACGACCTGGATGCGGTCCTCATCACCCACCTGCATCCCGACCACGTCGACCCCCAGCACGTGCCGGCGCTGCTCGCGTCCAACCCCGACGCCCGGGTGGTGGTCGAACCCGGGGTGCCGGACGCGGTCGACCTCGGCGTGGACGAGGGACGGCTCACCCGGCTGGCGGCCGGTCAGGAGCTCTCCCTCGGCCCCTGGCAGCTGGAGGCGGTCGGCGGTGACCACGCGGTGATCCACCGCGACCTGCCGATGATCGGCAACGTCGGGCTGGTGCTGCGCGCCGAGGGCGAGCCCACCTTCTTCCACCCCGGTGACTCGCTGGCGGCGGTGCCGGCGGGGGTCGACCTGCTCGCGGTGCCCACCCACGCACCGTGGGCGGCGATGAAGGAGCACATCGACTTCATCCGGGCGGTCGGGGCGGGTCGGCTGTTCCCCATCCACGACGGCCTGCTCAACGACCGCGGCCGGGCCATGGTCGTCGGCCGGTTCGCCGAGATGACCAGCACCGAGGTGCTCGACCTCGCGCACCAGCGACCTCAGGAGCTCTGAGCCTGCTGTCCTCAGCCGAGCTCGGGGCGGGTGAAGGACGGCTCGGGGACGCCGAGGTTCTTCCACACCCAGCCGGGCACCCGGGCCAAGAAGCCGGTGATGACGTCCAGGGTGTGCCCGATCCACTCGGTGTCGTGGCTGGAGTTGACGCGCAGCACGGTGCCGGAGATGGTGAAGGTCGGCGGCCGGCTCTGCATCAGGTACTCCATCTGGCGCGGGTGGAGCACGTCGTAGGCCAGCTTGGGTGAGTCGCTGCGGACGTCGAACAGCTCGTTGAACCGGGCCGACTCCAGCTCGACCTTCTCCCCGCCGGCGAACCAGCCGGCGTCGCCCACCAGCAGGAAGGGCCACGCCGCGGGCAGGGTGATCTCGAGCAGGTCCTCGGAGTGGTGGTTGGTCTGGGTGCGCGTCGTGGTGCCGCCGCGGCCGTCGCTGGTGGTGACGGTGGTCTGGGTCTTCCAGTGGTGGCGCAGCGCGATGAAGGGCAGCTGACCGCTGTCGCCGGTGAGGACGTGCTCGGCGCGGTGGCCGAAACCGCCGGTGGAGTGCCGCACCGTGGCCAGCAGGTCGTCGCGACGGCCGTGGTAGACCCAGTCCGGACGCCGGTAGAAGCCGAACGCCGCCCGGGTCGGCTCGGGCACCCGGTGCCGCTCCAGGGTGGCCAGCCCGTGCACCACCCCGGCCAGCGCCTGCAGGAACGGGTCGAGGTGCTCGGCCTCACGCGGTGCCGACAGCGCGACGAGGTTGGAGCCGTCGATGCCGAGGTCGACCTTGTGGCCGGTGGCGGCCAGCGCCTCCAGCGCCGGGCCGCAGGCGCCCAGCACGGCGTCCGCGGCGGCGTGGTCGGTGGTGAGCACGGTCCAGCGCGGGTGCGGGTGCACCTCACCGGCGCAGCCGACCCGGGCGGTGCTGCCGTCGCAGACGTAGAGCTCGGGCAGCGCGAAGGGCAGCTTGAGCACCGCCAGCTCGTCGTCGAAGGAGCGCGCGTGGTACTCCACCATCTGGAACGGCACCGGCGGCGAGCCGATCTGGCCCAGCACCTGGTCGTCCACCTTGCGGACGAAGCCCTGGCCGAAGGGCGGGCAGCTGAGATCGGCGGTGATCGCGAGGTGCGGGCTGTCGACGAACTCCCAGCCCTTCTCCTGCATGCCCTTGATCCAGCGGTGCCGGCGGACCGCCAGCACGACGCCGAGGACGATCCCGCCCACCACCAGCACCCCGATCAGGATGGCCACCACATCGCCCGTGCTCATGCGGGCAAGCCTGCCCGATCACGGGGTCCGGCCCGACGTCGACGCAGCAGCGGACCCAGCTCGACCAGGTACATCGCGGCCAGGATCGACAGCCCGCCGACGGTGATCCGCCAGGTGAACGACTCCCCGCCGAGCGCCACGGCGAACAGCGCACCGAAGACCGGCTCCAGGCTCATCACCACCGCCGCCCGGGTGGCCGGCACCTGCGACTGGGCCCAGGTCTGCAGCAGCATGGTGAACGAGCCGGCGACCAGGGCCAGGTACAGCACCGCGCCCCAGTCGAAGCCGGTGGCGGGCAGGGTCAGCCCGTCGGCCAGCGCCGGCGGCAGGCAGACCACGGTGACCACGGCCAGCTGGACGACGGTCAGCGACAGTGCGGTGCCGGGTTCGCTCCACCGTCCCAGCCCGACGATGTGCAGGGCGTAGCAGGCGGCGCTGGCCAGGGTGAGCAGGGCTCCGGGGGAGACCTGCAGACCCTGCAGCGACAGCACCCCGAGCCCGACGGTGGCCAGCGCGACGGCGACCCAGGTGAGCAGCCCCACCCGGTGCCGCAGCAGCACCCAGGTGAGCAGCGGGGTGATGACCACGTAGAGCCCGGTGACGAAGCCGGAGATCGAGGCCGAGGTGAGCTCCAGCCCGTAGGTCTGCAGCACCTGCGCCGCGCCGAACACCAGCCCGAGCAGGCCACCGCGGACCAGCACCGGCCGCGACAGCACCAGCTGGCGGCGCGGGGCCAGCACCACGACGAGCGCCACCGTGGCGATCGCGAACCGCACGACCAGCATGTCGGTCACCGGGACGCGGCTGACGACGTCCTTGATGAGGAAGAAGGTGGAGCCCCAGATGGCGGCCATCGTGACGAGGGCGGCCATGGCCAGGGCGCCGAGGCGGGGGCGTGGCACCGGGACACTCTACGGGCCGGGCGCGGGTGCCCCGGTGCGCTCGAGAGCTAGATGAGGAACAGGGTGATGGTCGAGCCCCTGGGGGCCTCGGTCCCGAAGCCGGGGTCGGCGCTGGCGACGTAGCCGAGGCCGAGGTCGTTGGTCGCGGCCCGCGCGGTCTCCACCTCGAAGCCGGCCTGCTCCAGGGTCCGGGTGGCGGCCTCGACCCCCATCGCCCGGACGTTCGGCACGGTGACCAGCTCGGGACCGTCGGAGACGGTCAGCGTGACGGTGTCGCCGCGGTGGCCGGTGCCCGAGGCGGGGGACTGCCGGACGACGTCGCCCTCCTCGACCGTGTCGGAGTGCACCCGGGTGGTCTCCACCTCGAAGCCGGCGTCCTCGAGGTCGGCGCCCACGTCGGCGGCGTCGCGGCCGGCGCCGTCCTCGATCTCGATCGGTTCCCGGCCCCGGGAGACGGTGAGCCCGACCTCGGTGGCCGGCTTGACCTGCCTGCCGGCCTCGACGTCGGCGTCCAGCACGGTGCCGGCGGCGGCCTCCTCGTGCCAGACCTGCTCGATCTCGCCGACCGCCAGGGTCGCCTCGACCAGCGCCTGCTCCGCCGCGGCGACGTCCTTCCCGACGACCTCGGGGACGGCGTGGCGCTCGGGCCCGCGGGAGAGCACCACCTCGACATCGCTCTCCAGCAGCACCCGGGAGTCGGCACCCGGCGAGGAGGAGATCACCTGCCCGGCGGGGACGGACTCGCTGTAGGCCTCGGTGAAGGTGACGTCGAGATCGGCGGCGGTGCCGGCCGAGACCACCTCGCCCCGCTCCAGCCCGGTCAGCGGCGGCACCGCGGTCCAGCGGCCCGAGGCCATCCACCAGGTGCCGGCCGCCACCGCGGCGGTGAGCAGCAGCACCAGCAGCAGCACCAGCAGCCCGCGGCCGCGGGCCCGGCGGGTGCGGCGGCGGGCGTGCTCCAGCAGCGGCTGGGAGACCTCGTCGCCGGGCGGCGCCACCGCCGGCGCGGG
>NZ_QPKK01000059.1 GCF_003344635.1 Desertihabitans aurantiacus | reverse complement strand
GTGCTGCCGCCCGAGGTCGCCGCCGCGCCGACGCCGGCGCCGGAGGAGGCGGTGCGGACGCTGGTGCGCCGGTCGGCCCGGGCGCTCGGGGTGGCCGACCTGCGGGCGCTCGCCGACTACTTCCGGCTGAAGACCGCCCAGGTGCGCCCGGCGGTCGACGACCTGGTGGACGCCGGGGAGCTGCTGCCGGTGTCGGTGCGCGGGCTGGACCGGCCGCACTGGCTGTGGCACGAGTCCCGGCTGCCGCGGCGGGTGGCCGGCCGGGCGCTGCTCAGCCCGTTCGACTCGATGGTCTTCGAGCGCCAGCGGCTGCAGGACCTCTTCGACTTCCGCTACCGGATCGAGATCTACGTGCCGGCGCCGAAGCGGCAGTACGGCTACTACGTCTACCCGTTCCTGCTCGGTGAGCGGCTGGTGGCCCGGGTCGACCTCAAGGCCGACCGGGCTACCGGCGTCCTGGTGGTCAAGGCCGCCTGGGCCGAGCCGGACGCCCCCGCCGAGACAGCGCCGGAGCTGGCCGCCGAGCTGGCGCTGATGGCGTCCTGGCTGGGGCTGGACGACGTGGCGGTGGACGAACGCGGCGACCTGGCAGCGGCCCTCCGACGGGCGGTCGCCCTCAGCCGGTGAACGACTCCAGCACGGCCGGCGCCAGCTCGCGGTCGGCGTAGACCAGCCGGACGGCGTCCGGGTCGGGGTTGCCGGCGTCGGGCCCGCGCCAGCGCAGCACCAGCCCGGCCCGTTCGGCCGCCGCCTTCGACCCGGTGTTGTGCTCCACCAGGTAGGCCACCACCGGCAGCTCCGGGCGGACACGTCGGGCGGCCGGCAGCGCGGCGGCGATGATCTCCTGGGCCAGCCCCCGCCCCCGGTAGGCCGGGGCCAGGCGGTAGTAGAGGTTCCACCCGACGTCGTCGCGCATCGAGCAGCCGCCGATCCCGACCAGCGCCCCCGCCTCCGGTCCCTCACGCCGGCGCGCCACCCAGGCGCCGAGGCCGTGCTCGGCCCAGCTGCGCTCGTAGCCCGCCAGCAGCTGCTCGGTGTCCTCGCGGGTGCGGTGCCGGCCGGTGGGGAGGTGGCGCCAGCTGTCGGGGTCGGCGTGCAGCGCGAACAGCTCGGCGAGGTCGTCCGGCCCGGGCCGGGTGAGCCGAAGCCGGGGTGTCTCCACCGGTGACAGCGGTGGCGTCATCAGCGCACCCCGGTCGGGCGGAACTGGATGGACACCCGTGGGCCGACGTCGCGGGCGGTCTTGGGGATGGCGTGGTCCCAGGTGCGCTGGCAGGAGCCGCCCATGACGATGAGGTCGCCGTGGCCGAGCGGCAGCCGACGGGAGTCGCCGCCGCCGCGGGGTCGCAGCGCCAGTGTCCGGGCCGCCCCCACCGACACGATCGCGACCATCGTGTCGACGTCGCGCCCCTGGCCGATCCTGTCTCCGTGCCAGGCCACCGAGTCGCGGCCGTCGCGGTAGTAGCACAGCCCCGCGGTGGTGAACGGCTCACCCAGCTCGGCGGCGTAGCGCTCGGTGAGGGCGTCGCGGGCGGCGTCCAGCACCGGGTGCGGGAACCGCTCGGTCGCACCGTAGAACTTCGTCAGCCGCGGGACGTCGACCTCGCGCTCATACATCTGGCGCCGCTCGGCGTGCCAGGGCACCACCTCGACCAGGTGGCTGAGCAGGGCGTCCGCCCCGGACAGCCAGCCCGGCAGCAGGTCGACCCAGGCGCCACGGCTGAGCGGTACCCGGTGCACCGCGTCCAGCGGACCCAGGCCGACCGGGTCGGCGTCGAAGAGCGACGTCTGCAGCGCCACGCCGGGCGCCTCGACGACAGGTGCGTCGGTGCGGACCATCGTCGTCCTCCCTCGAATCGAACGTGTGTTCACCCTAGCAGCACCCGGGGCTCGTCAGCCGGGGCCACTACGATGGCCGAGGACCGATCGTCGATGGGAAGAGACTGCACCGTGGCACTGATGGACAAGCTGCTCCGCATGGGCGAGGGCAAGCAGCTGCGCCGCCTCCAGCGGATCGCCGAGCAGGTGAACTCCATCGAGGAGGACTTCACCGCGATGGACGACGACGAGCTGCGTGGACAGACCGCGGACTTCCGGGCCCGGCTGGAGAAGGGCGAGTCCCTCGACGACCTGCTGCCCGAGGCCTTCGCCACCGTCCGCGAGGCGAGCCGCCGGGTGATCGGCAAGCGCCACTTCGACGTCCAGCTGATGGGCGGGGCGGCGCTGCACCTGGGCAACATCGCCGAGATGAAGACCGGTGAGGGCAAGACCCTGGTGGCGACCCTGCCGAGCTACCTCAACGCGCTCACCGGCAAGGGCGTGCACGTGGTCACCGTGAACGACTACCTGGCGAAGTTCCAGTCCGAGCAGATGGGCCGCATCCACCACTTCCTCGGCCTGGAGACCGGCGTCATCCTCTCCGGCATGACGCCGGAGCAGCGGCGCGCCGCCTACGCCTGCGACATCACCTACGGCACCAACAACGAGTTCGGCTTCGACTACCTGCGCGACAACATGGCGCTCAAGCTGGAGGACTGCGTGCAGCGCGGCCACCACTTCGCCATCGTCGACGAGGTCGACTCCATCCTCATCGACGAGGCCCGCACCCCGCTGATCATCTCCGGCCCGGCGCAGGAGAGCCACGAGTGGTACCCCGAGTTCGCCAAGATCGCGGCGAAGCTGCAGCGCGACGTCCACTACGAGGTGGACGAGAAGAAGCGCACGGTCGCGATCGTCGAGGCCGGTATCGACTTCGTCGAGGACCGGCTCGGCATCGACAACCTCTACGAGTCGGCCAACACCCCGCTGATCTCCTACCTCAACCAGTCGATCAAGGCCAAGGAGCTGTTCCTGCGCGACCGCGACTACGTGGTCGCCGACGGTGAGGTGCTGATCGTCGACGAGCACACCGGCCGCACGCTGACCGGCCGGCGCTACAACGAGGGGCTGCACCAGGCCATCGAGGCCAAGGAGAAGGTGCAGATCAAGGACGAGTACCAGACGCTGGCCACCATCACCCTGCAGAACTTCTTCCGGATGTACGACAAGCTCGCCGGCATGACGGGCACCGCGCTCACCGAGGCGGCGGAGTTCCAGAAGATCTACGGCCTGGGCGTGCTGCCGATCCCGACCAACAGGCCGATGATCCGCACCGACGAGAAGGACCTCATCTACCGCACCGAGGAGGCGAAGTTCGCCGCCGTGGTGGCCGATGTCGTCGAGCGGCACGAGAAGGGTCAGCCGGTGCTCATCGGCACCGCCTCGGTGGCCAAGTCGGAGATCCTCTCGACGCTGCTGAAGAAGGCCGGCGTCAAGCACGAGGTGCTGAACGCGAAGAACCACGCGCGGGAGGCCGCGATCGTGGCCGAGGCCGGGCGCAGGGGCGCGGTCACCGTCGCCACCAACATGGCCGGCCGCGGTACCGACATCATCCTCGGCGGCAACGCCGAGTTCCTGGCCGACCAGGTGCTGCGCAAGCAGGGCCTCGACCCGGTCGAGCACGCCGAGGAGTACGAGGCGCGCTGGGCCGAGACGCTGGAGGCGATCGAGGCCGAGGTGGCCAGCGAGCACGAGGAGGTCGTCGCGCTCGGCGGTCTGTACGTGGTCGCCTCCGAGCGCCACGAGTCGCGCCGGATCGACAACCAGCTGCGCGGTCGTTCCGGCCGTCAGGGCGACCCGGGTGAGAGCCGCTTCTACCTCTCGCTGGGCGACGACCTGATGCGGCTGTTCAAGTCCGACGTCGTCGAGTGGGTGCTGCAGGCGCTGAAGATCCCCGACGACCAGCCGATCGAGAACAAGCGGGTCTCCAGCGCGATCGCCAGCGCCCAGGCGCAGGTGGAGGCGCAGAACTTCGAGATCCGCAAGAACATCCTGCGCTACGACGACGTGATGAACCGCCAGCGTCACGCCATCTACGGCGACCGCCGCAAGGTGCTCGAGGGCGCCGACGTGGAGGCCCAGCTGCGCTCGGCCACCGCCCAGGTGGTGGAGAGCACGGTGCGCACCCACACCGTCGGGTTCGTGGAGGACTGGGACCTCGAGCAGCTGTGGACCGAGATGTCGCAGATCTACCGGGTCGGTCTGGACCGTGAGGACTACGAGGGCGTCGACCTGACCGCCGACGACCTGGTCACCGCGTTCGTGGCCGACGCCACCCGGGCCTACGACGAGCGGGAGGCCGAGCTCGGCGAGGAGAACATGCGCGAGCTGGAGCGGCAGGTGCTGCTCACCGTGCTCGACCGCAAGTGGCGCGAGCACCTCTACGAGATGGACTACCTGCGTGAGGGGATCGGGCTGCGGGCGATGGCCCAGCGTGACCCGCTGGTGGAGTACCAGCGCGAGGGCGGCGACATGTTCAACCAGATGATGGCCGCCTTCACCGAGGAGGTCGTCGGCTACCTGTTCAACCTCGACGTCAAGGTCTCCCAGGTGCCGAAGGTGGGCGTCGTCCCGGGTGCCGACGGCAGCGCCAGGCCGGTCACCGTGGGCGATCTCCAGCAGCGGATCGCCTCCGGACCGGATCCGGACTCCGGCGGCACCGAGGTGCGCCGCGACGGCGAGCCGTCCCCGGCCGACGCCGACGTCCAGCCCGACACCGACACCCCGGCCACCGACGCGGCCCAGCCCGACGACGGCTCCCCGGCCGGCGCGGTCGCCGCGACCCCGGGCCGGCCGACCATCTCGGCCAAGGGGCTGGGCGGCGGGCAGAGCCGTGGCCGGCTCAGCTACAGCTCACCGGGTGAGGACGGACGGGCCAGCACCGCCACCGGCACCGCGGAGCAGGACGCCTACGCCGGCGTCGGCCGCAACCAGCCGTGCCCCTGCGGGTCGGGCAAGAAGTTCAAGCAGTGCCACGGAGCGCGCAGCTGACGGGGCCGGGCCGCGGGCCCGTCTCCAGATCGGTGCAGCGCCAGCGCTGACCACCGGTCGTCAGCCGCATCGCCCAGGCCAGCGAGCGCCCGGCGGAGTGCAGCCGGATGCTCACCTCGGCCACGTCGGGGCGCGGGTGCTGCACCCGGAGCGAGCACAGCTGGGCCGGCGGGTGCCGTCGCGAGCGCCGGCGCAGGCCGCGCTCGACGGCGAGCTGGGTGAGCACCGCCTCGGTGAACCAGCTCTCCAGCTGGGTGGCCGGACGGCGGCCGTCCAGCGACTCCAGCACCAGCCGCACCAGGGCGGCCGCGGTCCGGGCGGCACCGGGCAGCAGCGGCTGCTCCGGCCCGGGGGCGCGCAGCAGCGGCGGCTCCTCGCCGAACAGCGTCGGCTGGTCGGCGGGGACGGCCGGGGCGACGGCGTCGCGGACCACCGGCGGGTGCTGGACGGGCAGGGGCAGGACGCTGATCGTCATGCTCGCCTAGCCTGGTACCCGGCGACGTCTCCCGCGGGCGCCGTCGACGGATCTGTGGACAAGTGCCGGAGGAGGGGCCGATGGCCGACCGTCTGACCGCCGCCGAGGACGCCCTGCTGGCGCTGGACACCGCCCACCACCCCAACCACGTGGGCACCGTCGACGTGTTCCGCCCCGGCCCGGGTGGTATCGACCACGAGCGGCTGGCGGCGCTGGTGGAGGACCGGCTGGCCTACGTCCCGCGCTACCGGATGCGGCTGCGCTCGGTGCCGTTCAACCTCGCCGCACCGGTCTGGGTGGAGGACGACGGGTTCGACCTCAGCTTCCACGTCCGCCGCTCCGCGCTGCCGCGTCCGGGCTCGCTGGAGCAGCTGCGCGAGTTCGTCGGCCGGGTGATGGCCCGTCGGCTGGACCACTCCCGCCCGCTGTGGGAGATGTACCTGGTCGAGGGGCTGGACGACGACCGGCTGGCGGTCATCACCAAGACCTCCCAGCTGCTGGTCGACGGCGAGGACCACGTCGACATCGGTCAGGTGCTGCTGGAGGAGGTGGCCGACGGCGGCGACCTCGCCACCCCGGCCTGGGAGCCCCGGCCCGAGCCCGGCCCGGTGGACCTGCTGGTGCAGACGGCGGTCGAGACGGCCCGGGACCCGTTCGTGCTGGTCGACGGGGTGCGCCGCGGGGTGACCAGCGTGCTCGGCACCGCGGTGGCGGTGGGGGAGGCGGTCGGCGGGTTCGGCGAGACGATCGGCGGGCTGGCCACCGACCTGATGACCGGGGCCCGGCCACCGGCGGACTCGCCGCTGACCGGCGTGGTCTCCCAGCAGCGCCGGTTCGCCTGCGCGGTGCTGCCGCTGGAGGACCTGCGGACGCTGCGGGTGGCGCACCGGTGCACGATCAACGACGTGGTGCTGGCGGTGCTCACCGGGGCGCTGCGCTCCTGGTTCGCCGCTCGCGGCCAGCAGCTCACCCGCTCCCAGCTGACCGCCTGCGTGCCGATGAGCGTGATCGACGAGGACGGCACCCCGTCCTCCCTCGGCAGCCGGGTGGCCCCGCACCTGATGCGGCTACCGGTGGGGGAGCCCAACGCGCTGATGCGGCTGCACCAGGTCTCCTACGGCACCAAGGCCCACAAGGACACCGGGCTGGCGGTGGACGCCCGCAGCATCATCGACATCGCCGGGTTCGCCCCGACCACCCTGCACCACCTGGGCGCCCGGGTGACCAGCCAGCTGGTGCGGCGTCCGCACGACCTCGTCATCACCAACGTGCCCGGCCCGCAGCACCCGGTCTACCTCGACGACGCCGAGCTGGTGGCCAGCTTCCCGGTGCTGCCGCTGACCGCCGGCCACATCCTCACCATCGGCGTCACCTCCTACAACGGGGAGGTGTTCATCGGCTTCAACGGTGACCGGGACGAGGCCAGCGACCTCGACGTGCTGGCCCAGTGCGTCGGGGACGCGCTGGAGGAGCTGAGCGCCACCGTGGAGCACTCCCGCTCGACCCGCACCCCGACCCGCCCGCGGCGCCGCGGCGACGGCTGAGCGCGCCGGTGGTCGTCACGGCCGCGGAACACGCCGCCGACGGATCGTCACCTGCAGCGGCTAGGTTCTCGTCCATGGCCCCCCTGCGCAGCGGTCCCGTGTCCGGCCCCCCGGGAACGGGGGAGTGGACCCGGTCGGAGCTGCGGTTGCAGCTCGACCACACCGCCGGCGGTCGCTGGACGGGGCTGCGCTCCGGCGACCACACCTGGCTGACCGAGGACGCCGCGGGGCTTGAGCGTCTGGTCGTGGGCGAGCGGGACGTCTCCCCGCCGGACCGGCCGTGGCGCCCAGCGGCGGCGGTCGACCGCCTCGGCCAGCCGTCGGGACCGCCCGGCTGGCGGGTGGAGACCGACGGTGCGGCGCTGTCGCGGACCGTGCACGGCCTCTCCGGAGCGGTCCGGATCGGCTACCGGGTGGCCGCCGGTGCCCCGTGGCACCACCGGGTCGAGCTGCCGCTGCGCACCACCGGGGACGGGGCGGAGCTGCACGGCGACCCCGCCGGGCTGGTCGAGGTGTCGGGCTGGGCGCACTGCTGGGTGGTCGACGGGCACGAGGCGCTCGGCCTGCACTGGACCACCGAGCAGCGTGACGACATCGCCCTGCTCGGGCTGGCGACGACCTCGGTCGACGGGCTGCACCGGGTGGCGCTCGGCGTCGGCTCGGCCGAGGTGCCCGTGCCGGCCCGGCGCGACTTCGGCTGGCGGCTGGTCCTCACCGCGTGGCGGAGCTGAGCGCTCCGACGACGACGGCGCCGGGAGCCTCGCGGAGAGGCGTCCCGGCGCCGTCAGGTCGTGCGGTGCCGCCGGTCAGCGGTCCTCGTCCCGCTCCGGCGCGGGCTCCTCGCGCTCGAGCCGCGCGGCCTCGGCCGACGCCGCGAACTCCGGCGTGTCGAACACCTCGCCGTTCAACGGGTCCGTGGGCAGCGCGTCGTCGGCCACCTCGACCGCACCGCTGCGCGGGTCCACCGCGACGGTGTGGCCGGGGATGTCCTGCACGGCGACCACCAGCCCGCCGGCCTGCGGAGTGCTGATGCCCTCGCGCGAGGGGGCGAGCCCGGCGAAGGTGGTGGAGATGCCGCCGCGCCGGCGTCCCCGGGGAGCGGAGCCCTCGGGTTCGGGCTGCACCGGGACGTCCCCGGCGGTGGCCACCCGCAGGTAGCGCGGCGTCGTGGCCAGGTCGTAGCGGAACGCCTTCAGCAGCGCCGCGCAGGCCAGCACCATGATGATCGAGAACGGTACGGCGGTGGCGATGGAGGCGGTCTGCAACGCCGTCAGCGACGCGGTCGGGTCCTCGGCGGTGCCGCCGACCAGAAGCAGCACGGCCGCGGCGACACCCTCCAGCACGGCCCAGTAGACCCGGGTCAGCTTGGGCGTCTCCAGATCACCGCCGGTGGAGAGGATGTCGATGACCAGCGAGCCGGAGTCGGAGGAGGTGACGAAGAAGAACACGATCACCGCGATCGCCAGCACGCTGGTCACCTGGGCCAGCGGGAACTCGGCCAGCAGCTGGAACAGCGCGGTGTTGGAGTTCACCGAGAAGCCGCCTTCGGGGAACCAGACGCTCTCGGTGCCCGCGTCCCAGGTCGTCAGCCCCTCGGTCGGGCGCCCCTGCGGCGCGGCCGCGATCTCGTCCCGGGCCCGCAGGATGCCGGTCTCGCCGAAGATGGTGAACCACAGCGCACCGATCAGGGTGGGAGCCACCAGCACACCGGTGATGAACTCGCGGATGGTGCGGCCGCGGGAGATCCGGGCGATGAACATGCCGACGAACGGCGCCCAGCTGACCCACCAGCCCCAGTAGAAGATCGTCCAGTCGCCCAGCCAGGTGTCGTCGGCCCACGGGGCGGTGCGCAGCATCATCTCCGGCAGCGCGCCGACGTAGCCGCCGAGGTTCTGCACGAAGGCGGTCAGGATGAACAGGGTCGGGCCCAGCAGCAGCACGAACAGCGCCAGCACCGCGGCCAGCACCATGTTGATGTTCGACAGCCACTTCAGGCCCTTGGTGACACCGGTGACCACGGAGAACGTGGCGATCGCGGTGATGATGGCGATGATGACGACCGTCCAGGTGGCGTTCACGTCCAACCAGCCCAGGTACTCCAGACCGGCCGCGATCTGGGTGACGCCGATGCCGAGGGAGGTGGCGACGCCGAACAGGGTGCCGATGACGGCGATGGCGTCGATCGCGTGGCCGAGCGCGCCCTCGATCGCCTTGCGGCCGAACAGCGGCTCCAGCAGCCAGCGCACCGACAGCGGGCGTCCCTTGCGGTAGGTCATGTAGGCCAGGCCCAGACCGACCACGACGTAGATCGACCAGGCGTGCAGACCCCAGTGGAACAGGGTCAGCTCCATCGCCTGGTTGGCGGCCTCGTCGGTGCCGGGCGGGACGCGGCCGGCCTGCGGCGGGATGACGAAGTGCGACAGCGGCTCGGCGACGCCGTAGAAGACCAGACCGATCCCCATGCCGGCGCTGAAGAGCATCGCGAACCAGGAGAACATGCCGAACTCGGGCTTCTCGTCGTCGCGTCCCAGCCTGATCGACCCCACCCGGCTGAACGCGCAGAAGACGGCGAACACCACGAAGACGGTGGCGGCCAGGATGTACCACCAGCCGACGCCGTCGGTGATCGCGCTGTTGAGCGCGGTGAAGGTGTCGGAGGCGGTCTGGCTGCTCACGGCGGCGAAGACCACCAGCCCGATGATGACGATCGAGGCCGGGATGAAGACGGGCTTGTGGATGCCGCGCCAGGAGTCGGTCAGTGCTCTCATGCATTCCTCACTGCGGGCACGCCGGTGCGTGGCCCGCGGATCCGCGGACGTGAACTGTCGACCAACCTAGGAAACCCGCCCGGCGGAGGACAAACCGGGATCACGACCTGATGGCGCCCACACGTCGTCGGCGGCCGTGCAGCCCGAGCCTACGCCGGGCGCCGACGCCCCCGGTAGAGCCGTAGGAGCAGCAGCAGGGCCGCCAGGTTGGCCACCACCACGACCAGGCCGAGCGGGCCGGCCGTCCCGTCGCTGAGCAGGCCGACCACCGGCGCGGCCGCCCCGGCCACCGCGAACCGCCCGGCACCGAGCACGGCGGTGGCGGTGCCGGCGGTGCGGGCATGGTGCTCCAGCGCCAGCGTGGTGGTGGTGGGCATGCAGAAGCCGAGGCTGCCGATGATGATGCCGAGCGGGATGATCGCGCCGAGCAGCCCGGTGCCGAGGACCGAGAGCACCCACATCGTGATCGCGGCCAGCAGGCCCAGCGCGAGCGCGCCGCCCAGCACGACCGGCGCGCCGAACCGGCGCACCAGCACCGGGGTCAGCTGGGTGCCGGCGATGAGCAGCAGACCGTTCAGCCCGAACACCAGGGCGAACTGCTGGGGGTTGAGCCCGTAGCCCTCCTGGAAGATGAAGGAGGAGCCGGAGACGTAGCTGAACAGGCAGATCGAGTTGGCCACGGCGACCACCACCATGACGACGAAGTGCCGGTCGGAGAGCACCCGTCGGTAGGCGCCCAGCGTCGAGCCGAGACCGGCGGGCAGGCGCCGCTCGGGCGGCAGCGTCTCGGGGAAGCGGAGCAGGGCGACCACCAGCAGCAGCACCGCGGCCACGGCGAGGAAGACGAACACCCCCTGCCAGGTGGTGACGGCCAGCAGCACCCCGCCCAGGCTGGGGGCGAGGATGGGCGCCAGCCCCATCACCAGGGACAGCTGGCTGAGCGTGCGCACCACCCCGAGGCCGTCGAAGAGGTCACGCACCACCGCCATCGCCACCACGGCCAGGGCGGAGCCGAAGAAGCCCTGCAGCAGGCGCAGCGCCACCACCAGCTCCAGGGTGGGGGCCAGCGCGATGAGCACCGAGGCGAGGATGTGCCCGCACAGCCCGATGACGATCGGGATGCGCCGGCCGATGGTGTCCGACAGCGGCCCGTTCACCAGCTGGCCGAGGCCGAGCCCGAGCAGCATGGTGGTCAGCGTCAGCTGCACCTGGGACTCGGTGGCCTCCAGGTCGACGGCCATCTCGGGGAACCCGGGCAGGTAGGTGTCGATGGTGAGCGGTCCGAGCGCGGTCAGCGAGCCGAGCAGCAGGATGAGGGCGAAGCCCCGCAGCGGTTGGCCGGCCGGGCCGGTGTGCTCGCTCACTCGTCGCCTGCGGCGGGGTGGCCGGTGCTGGTCGTCACCCGCCGATCCTAGGGGCCGCGGCGACGGTCGCCGTCGCTAGAGTCCGGACCGCTAGAGTGCGGATCCCAGTGCGTCGGAGGAGTCATCATCAGAGCCGAACCCAGCGACCAGCTGCGCCTGTTGGACCTGCAGGCCCTCGACACCCACATCGCTCAGCTGTTGCACCGCAAGCGGACCCTGCCCGAGCTCGCCGACATCAAGCGGCTGGAGCGGGACCAGGAGGCGCTGGCCGACGAGCTGGTCGCCGCCGACACCCGGGTCTCCGACCTCGAGACCGCGCTGCGTCGTGCCGAGGCCGACCTGGAGCCGGTGCGCCAGCGACGCACCCGCGACCAGGAGCGGATCGACGGCGGGACGGCCGGTGACCCCAAGGCGCTGCGGGCGATGATCGAGGAGGTCGAGCACCTGACCGCCCGGATCGCCACGCTGGAGGACGCCGAGCTGGAGGTGATGGAGGCCCTGGAGACCGCCACCGCGGAGCGGGCCGAGCTGGGCCGTCGGGCCGAGGCGCTGGAGCAGCAGCTGGCCACCTACCGCGCCGCACGCGACACCAAGGTGGCCGACATCGACGCGGAGGGACGGGGGCTGGTCCGCGAGCGCAACCAGCTGGCCCCGCAGCTGCCCCCCGACCTGCTCGCGCTCTACGACAAGCTGCGGGCGGCCCAGGGCAGCGGTGCGGCGGCGCTGCGCCAGCGCCGGTGCCAGGGGTGCCTGATCGAGCTCAACGCCGCCGACCTGCGCGCCTTCGCCGAGGCGCCCGCCGACCAGGTGCTGCGCTGCGAGGAGTGCAGCCGGATCCTCGTGCGCACCCCGGAGTCGGGGCTCTGAGGTGCCTGCCCGCCAGGTGAGGCTGCCGGCCTCGCAGCTGCCGGCCGGGCTGGCTGAGGGCCTGGCCGCGCTGGAGGGCGAGCTGGGGGTGCGGGCGGAGTTCGACGCCGACGTGCTGGCCGAGGCCGAGCGGGCGGTGGCCGAGGTGGACGTCCCCGCGCTCGACCTGACCGGGCTCGAGCTGGTGACGATCGACCCGCCCGGCTCCCGCGACCTCGACCAGGCGCTGTTCGTCGAGCGGCGGGGGAGCGGCTACCGCGTGCACTACGCGATCGCCGACGTCGCCTCCTTCGTCCGCCCGGGTGGTGCGCTGGACGCCGAGACGCACCGTCGGGGCCAGACGCTGTACGCCCCGCACCGGCGGATCCCGCTGCACCCCACGGTGATCAGCGAGGACGCCGCCAGCCTGCTCCCCGGCCAGCCGCGCCCGGCGGTGGTGTGGCAGGTCGACCTGGACGCCGACGGCGCGTTCGGCTCCAGCAGCTGCCGTCGGGCGCTGGTGCGCAGCCGTGAGCAGCTCAGCTACGCCGAGGCCCAGCGGCGGATCGACGACGGCTCGGCGTCGGACAGCCTGCGGCTGCTGCGCGAGGTGGGTCTGCTGCGCGAGGAGCAGGAGCGCAGCCGCGGCGGGGTGAGCCTGCCGATCCCCGAGCAGGAGGTGCGGGTGGGGACGTCCGGGGCGTGGGAGCTGGGGTACCGCTCGCCGCTGCCGGTGGAGGGCTGGAACGCCCAGGTGTCGCTGCTCACCGGGATGGTGGCCGCGGAGATGATGCTCTACGCCGAGGTCGGGGTGCTGCGCACGCTGCCACCGGCGGAGAACGCGGGCCTGGCGCGGCTGCGGCGGACCAGCCAGGCGCTCGGCATCCGCTGGCCCGGCGAGATGGACTACCCCGAGTTCGTGCGCGGCCTCGACCCCGCGGAGCCGGCCCACGCGGCGATGCTGCGTGCCTGCACCACCCTGTTCCGCGGGGCGGGCTACGTCGCGTTCTCCGGCAGCGTGCCGACGACGGTGGCGCACGCGGCGATCGCGGCCGAGTACGCCCACACCACCGCCCCGCTGCGCCGGCTGGTGGACCGCTACGTGCTGGCGACCTGCCTGGCCCTGTGCGCGGACGAGCCGGTGCCGTCGTGGGTGCTGCGGGCGCTCGACGGGCTGCCGGAGGTGATGGCCGGGACGGGTCGGCGGGCCGGCGCCTACGAGCGGCGGATCATCGACCTGACCGAGGCGCTGGTGCTGGCCCCGCGGGTGGGCGAGACGTTCACCGGGGTGGTGGTCGACGTCGACGAGCACGAGCCCGGTGAACCGGTCCGGCGGGGACGGCTGGTGGTCGCCGAACCGGCGGTGGAGGGCGCCGTCACCGGGGACGGTCTGCGGCTCGGGGCCGAGACCACGGTCCGCCTCGTCGAGGCCGACGTCGAGCGCGCGCTGGTGCGGTTCGAGACGGCCCGCCCGTGCGGCGAGCGGGACACTGCGACGAAGGAGGCCCGATGAGCGAGTCCATCGACTACGAGGCGTTGTTCGACGCCGCGCCGACCCCGTACCTCGTGCTCAGCCCGGACCTGGTCGTCGTCGGCATGAACAGGGCCCGGGAGGAGGTGACCGGACGGCGCCGGGAGGACGTCATCGGCAAGGGGCTCTTCGAGGCCTTCCCCGACCCGCCGGGCGACGAGACGGCGACCGGGGTGCAGAACCTGCGCGCCTCCCTCGAGCGCGTCCTGGCGACCCGGCGTCCGGACACGATGCCGATCCAGCAGTACGACCTCCCCGATCCTGCGACGGGTGAGTGGGTCGAGCGGTGGTGGAGCCCGGTCAACGTGCCGATCCTCGACGACGACGGCGAAGTCGTCTGGCTGGTGCACCGGGTCACCGAGGTGACCGAGTGGATGCAGCTGCGGAAGCGGCGGCAGCAGGCCACCGACCCGACCCTCGACGAGTCCGACAGCGACCTGTACGCGCGGGCGCAGGAGCTGCACGCGGCGTGGATGCAGGCGAGCTCGGACGTGGAGCACTTCCGGGTGGCGATGCAGACGCAGCGGGTCATCGGGCAGGCGGTCGGCCTGCTGATGGCGAAGCTCGGGGTCGACGCGGAGGGCGCCTTCGCCCTGCTCGCCAAGGAGTCCCAGTACAGCAACACCAAGCTGCGGGACGTCGCGGCCCAGCACGTCGCCCGGCACGGCGGCTGACGGCCCGGGCCCGGGTGGGGTGGACGAGCCGGCCGATAAGCCGGATTCTGTGACCCTCGCGGGCCGGTGATCATCCATCTGCGACCGCTGTCGCCAGCGGCCTGGTGCGGCCTACCCGGGAGCTCGGGCGAGCAGCCCTCAGGCACTCCCGCGACCGTGCGCGGCACGGTCTTCTTGGCCTTGCTCCAGGTGGGGTTTACCGAGCCACCCCAGTCACCTGGGGTGCTGGTGGTCTCTTACACCACCGTTTCACCCTGACCTCTCCCTCGAGAGAGGCGGTCTGCTTTCTGTGGCACTGTCCCGCGGGTCGCCCCGGGTGGGTGTTACCCACCACCTCGCTCTGTGGAGTCCGGACTTTCCTCGATCCTGTCGGACCGCGATCACCTGGCCGGCTCGTCCAGCCGACCATGCTAGCGCGGGCCGACCGTGCTCTCGCGCACCTGCAGCGACCACGGCACCTGGACCGACTCCGGTCCGTCGGTGGCGTCCTCGATCCGGGCGATGAGCAGACGCAGCGCCTCCCGGGCGAGCACCTGCAGGTCCGCGGCCACGGTGGTCAGCGACGGGCTGGTGTAGCGGCCCTCGGCGATGTCGTCGAAGCCGGCCACCGCCACCTGCTCGGGCACCCGGACACCGGCCTCCGCGCAGGCCCGCAGCGCACCGACCGCCATCAGGTCGTTGAAGCAGAAGACGGCGTCCGGGCGCTCGGGCAGGGCCAGCAGCTCGTGCATGGCGCGCCGGCCGTCCTCGCGCCCGTACTGGGCGACCCCGCGCACCAGACCGGGATCGACCGGGAGCCCCGCGGCGGCCAGCGCCTGCTGGTAGCCGTCCAGCCGGACCGAGGCGGTGCCCCGCACCGACTCCCGTCCGATCGCGGCCACCCGCCGCCGGCCCAACGAGACCAGGTGCTCGGTGACGCTGCGGGCGGCGGCGACGGAGTCCACCGCGACGTGGTCGTAGCCCGGCGGGACGGCACGCTCGCCGAGCAGCACCATCGGCAGCTGGTCGGCGCGGTCGGCGATCTCGTCGGCCGAGAGGGCCAGCGGGGAGAAGATCACCCCGTCGATGAGGTGGGTGCGCACGCCGTCGAGCACGAGACGCTCGGCGGCGGCGTCGGCCCCGGTGGTGTCGAGCAGCATCAGGTAGCCCAGCCGGGTGGCCTCGGCGCTGACCAGGGCGGCCAGCTCGGCGAAGTAGGGCGACTCCATCGCCGGCACCGCGAGGGCGAGGAACCCGGCCTTGCCGTGCTTGAGCTGGCGGGCGCTGAGGTTGGGCCGGTAGTGCAGCTCGCGGATGGCCTGCTCGACCCGGGCCCGGGTGGCCGGGGTGATGTGCGGGTAGTTGTTGATGACGTTCGAGGCCGTCTTGACCGACACCCCGGCCCGGGCGGCGACGTCCTTCAACCGCGCGGTGGGCGTCCGCCCGGCCGGACGCCCCGCTCCTGCAGCCACCATGCCCGGCAGCCTAGACGACGCTTTACATCCGAGGTCAACCGTTGTAGAAATAGCCACCACGTGCGCTTCAACCGTTGTAGAACGGGCCGTGGCGCGGGAACTCGACGAGGAGGGCAGCGGTGCAGGTCGACGACGCCGTCACCGGCCGGGGGAGTGTCCCCGCGGCAGCTGCCGCCCCGTTCCCGCCCATCGGCGCTGCGCTCCCCGGCTGATCGACTCCGTCGACTCCCGACTGATCCCTCCTGTGGAAAGGACCCTCCTGATGCCCTCACCGACGACCTCCGGTCTCACCCGACGGGGCCTCCTCGCCGGTTCGCTCGGCGCGGCGGCCGCGCTCGGTCTGGCCGGCTGCGGCGCGGGCTCGAGCGGTGTGCCGGGCGGCAACCAGGCGCCGGCACCCTCGGGCGATGGCGGCGC
>NZ_QPKK01000058.1 GCF_003344635.1 Desertihabitans aurantiacus | reverse complement strand
CGCGGACGCGGTGCGCTGGTTCATGGCCGCCGGCGGCTCGCCCTGGGCCGCGCGCCGGGTGGGTCACCAGACCATCGGCGAGACCGTCCGCAAGGTGCTGCTGACGTACTGGAACTCCGTCTCCTTCCAGGCGCTCTACGCCCGCGCCAACGACTGGACGCCCACCGGTGCTGCTCCCGCGGTGGCCGAGCGGCACGTCCTCGACCGCTGGCTGGTCTCGGAGACCCACACGCTCATCGACCGGGTGACCGAGGCGCTGGAGGCCTACGACACCCAGCGGGCCGGCGCGCTGGTCAGCGAGTTCGTCGACGGGCTGTCCAACTGGTACGTCCGGCGTTCGCGCCGCCGCTTCTGGGAGGGCCAGCCGTCGGCACTGTGGACGCTGCACGAGACCCTGCACACGCTGACCTGCCTGATGGCTCCGCTGGCCCCGTTCATCACCGAGCGGGTCTGGGCGGACCTGTTCGTGGCCTCGGGCAGCGTCGAGGTGGACTCGGTGCACCGGGCGCCCTGGCCGGTGGCCGACCCGTCCCTGGTCGACACCGCCCTGGCGGAGTCGATGGCGCTGACGCGTCGGGTGGTCGAGCTGGGCCGGGCCGCGCGCTCGGAGGCGAAGGTGAAGATCCGCCAGCCGCTGTCGCGGGTGCTCATCCCGAGCGCGGCCGACGCCCGGCTGACCGACGAGCTGCGGGCCGAGGTGGCCGCCGAGCTCAACATCGAACGGGTGGAGAGCTTCTCGCGAGCCGGTGACCTGGTCGACCACAGCGCCAAGGGCAACTTCCGCGCGCTCGGCAAGCGGTTCGGCAAGCAGACCCCGACGGTCGCCCAGGCCATCGCGGACGCCGACGCGGGCGCGCTCGCCGCGGCGCTGGCCGACGGCGGCACCGCCACGGTCGAGGTGCCCGGGCTGGGTGCGGTCGAGGTGGGTGCGGAGGAGGTGCTGCTCACCGAGCGCCCCCGCGAGGGCTGGTCGGTGGTCAACGAGCACGGCGAGACCGTCGCGCTCGACCTGCACCTGACCCCGGAGCTGGTCCGGGCCGGGCTCGCCCGCGAGGTCGTCCGGCTGGTGCAGGAGGCCCGCAAGGACTCCGGCTTCGACGTCTCGGACCGGATCAGCCTGCGCTGGTCGGCCGAGGGCGAGCTGGCCGAGGCCCTGCGCGAGCACGCCACGCTGGTGGCCGGTGAGGTGCTGGCCACCGAGATGACCGAGGACGGGGCGGACGGGGCCGACGGGGAGTGGCGTCGCGACGAGGAGCTCGGGCTGGCCTTCGCCGTGCGACGGCGCTGACGCGGACCGGCGGGAGCCGCCCGTGACCGGGGTGCTGGTCGGGTTCTCGATCATCGGCTTCGTGATCGCCGTCGGCTGGCTGCTGGGACGGCTGGGGATCGTCGAGCAGGAGTCGCGGTTCGTGCTCAACAAGGTGGCCTTCTTCGCCGCCGGGCCCGCGCTGCTGTTCACGGTGCTCTCCCAGGCCGACGTGTCGGTGCTGTTCTCGGAGTTCCTGCTGGTCACGCTGTGCGCCTTCGTCGTGGTGGCGTTGCTCTACGCCGTGCTGGCGCGGGCGCTGCTGACCAGGGACACCGGTCGGGTGCTGGTCGGGGCCTTCACGTCCGGCTACTCCAACGCCAACAACATCGGCCTGCCGGTGGCGGTCTACGTCATCGGGGACGCCCAGTTCGCCGGACCGGTGCTGCTGCTGCAGCTGCTCGTGCTGTCCCCGCTGCTGCTGGCCGCCCTCGACCTGGCGTCCTCGCAGCGTTTCAGCCTGCGCCGGGTGCTCACCCAGCCGTTCCGCAACCCGATCGTCGTCGCCGCCGCGGTCGGTGCGCTGGTGTCGGTGCTGGGGATCCGGGTGCCCGCCCCGGTGCTGGCCCCGATGGAGATCCTCGGCGGGGCCGCGGTGCCGCTGATGCTGCTGGCCTTCGGGGTCTCCCTCGGCGGCGAGCGTCCGCTGCGGCCGGGCTCGGGTCGCCGCGAGATCGTGCTGGCGGTGGTGCTCAAGGTGGTGGTGATGCCGGTGGTGGCCTACCTGCTGGCCCGCTTCGTCTTCGGGCTGCCCGACGACCTCGTCTACGCCGTCGTCATCCTCGCGGCCCTGCCCAGCGCGCAGAACATGTACCAGTACGCCCTGCGCTACCGCACCGGCGAGGTGGTGGCCCGCGACGTCGTCCTCATCACCACCGTGCTCGCGCTGCCGGTGATGCTGCTCATCGCCTGGCTGCTGCGCGGCTGAACGCCCGCGGCCCGACACGCGGGTCGGCCGGCCGTCGCCCCCCGCACGTGACGTCTGCATGACGACCGGCACTAAGTCTTGCCTTCCCCCCGCCCCCGGCCGTTAACGTATACGTATGCATCTCACCGAGAAGGACCTCGCCCGCGTCGACGGACGGGTCACCGTCCTGCGGGCGCCCGACCGCCCGGACGTCGCGGCCCAGTCCGATCCGGCGGTGCGGGACACCGTCAGCGCCATGCTCCTCGACATCGAGGCCGGCGGGCTGGACGCCGTCCGCCGCTACGCCGAGAAGCTGGACGGCTGGACCGGCGGCACCGACTTCACCGTCGACGCCGACGCCATCGAGCAGCGCACCGCCGACCTCCCCGACGACCTCAAGCTGGCCCTCGACACCGGGGCCGAGCGGACCCGGCGCTTCGCCGAGATGCAGCGCGCCCACCTCACCGACTTCGAGGACGAGGTCGTCCCCGGGGTGGTCTGCGGGCAGCGCTACATCCCGGTCGGGACCGTCGGCGCCTACCTGCCGGCCGGGCGGTTCCCGCTGCTGGCGAGCGCGTTCATGACGATCGGCGTGGCCCGCGCGGCCGGCGTCGGCCAGGTCGTCTCCACCACACCGCCCTCGCACCAGGGCACCGCCCACCCCGCCGTGCTGTACGCGGCCCGGGCCTCCGGCGCCGAGCGCGTGCACACCATCGGCGGCGTCCAGGCGCTGGCCGCGATGGCCTTCGGGCTGCTCGACGGCGACCCGGCCGACATGGTGGTCGGCGCGGGCAACGCCTACGTCGCGGAGGCCAAGCGGCAGCTCTTCGGCCGGGTCGGGATCGATGTCCTCGCCGGACCGTCGGAGGTGGCGGTGATCGCCGACGAGCAGGCCTCGCCGGTCATGGTGGCCGCCGACCTGCTGGCCCAGGCCGAGCACGGACCCACCTCCCCGGCCTGCCTGGTGACCACCTCGCTGGAGCTCGGCCAGGCCGTCCAGCGCGAGATCGCCCGACAGCTGGAGGGTCTGGCGACCCGCGACATCGCCGGCGCGGCGTGGCGCGACTGGGGCTCGATCTACGTCGTGGAGGACGACGAGGCGGCGGCCCAGGTGATGGACCTGCTGGCGCCGGAGCACCTGGAGATCCTCACCGAGGACCCCGACTGGTACCTGCGCCGGCTCACCAGCTACGGCTCGCTCTTCCTCGGGCCCTGGTCGACGGTGGCCTACGCCGACAAGGGGATGTCGGGCACCAACCACGTGCTGCCGACCGGACGGGGTGCCCGCTACACCGCCGGGCTGTCGGTCACCGGCTACCTCAAGCAGGTCACCTACCAGCGCGCCACCCGGGAGGCGACCCGGACGCAGGCCGAGCCCGTGGTGACCATCGCCGACTTCGAGCAGATGCCGGGGCACCGCGACAGCGCCCAGCTCCGGCTCGACCTGATCAGCTGACCACCGCTGCGCGTGCGTCTGCATGCGTATGGACGACTGGCTCCGGCCACCGATCGAGGGGAACGACGTTGTTCGACCACTTCTGGACGAAGGCGGCTGCCGGCTGCCTCGTCGCGGTCAGCCTCCTGCTGACCGGCTGCGGCGCCGGGTCGCGCACCGCGGCCAACACCGCCACCGAGGTCGCCTGCGACTTCACCAACCCGCCCGAGCCGGTCACGGTCAACGTGCTGGCCTACAACTCCTCGGCCGTCGACCCGTTCACCAACACGATGGTCGCCAGCTGCAGCCACGACAACGTGACCCTGGAGCACGACCCGATCGACTTCGCCGGCCAGGTGCAGAAGACCACCGCCACCCTGTCGGGCGACAGCGGCACCTACGACATCATCGAGAGCTACTCCTTCGTCATCCCGCAGTACGGCTCGGAGGGCAAGCTCGAGCCGTTGGACCCCTACATCGAGGAGTTCGGCGACAAGTACGGCCTCGACGCCATCAACCAGGAGATGCTCGACTCACTGAGCTACGAGGGCAAGGTGTACGGCCTGCCGATGCAGGCGCAGATGCTCGTGCTGGCCTACCGCGAGGACGTCTTCGACGAGCTCGGGCTGCAGCCGCCGACCACCTTCGCCGAGCTGCGCGAGGTCTCCCAGGCCATCCAGGACGCCGGTGAGATCCAGTACCCGCTGGCCCTGCCGTGGCTGTCGAGCTCCGACATCGGCACCGCCTACAAGGCGGCCCTGGGGTCGCAGGGCGTGGACTACGTCGACCCCGACACCCGGGAGCCGCTGTTCACCTCCGAGGAGTCGCGGACGGCCCTGGAGGAGATGAAGTCGCTGGTGCCCTACATGGACCCGCAGGTGACCACCTTTGACCAGCCCAAGGTGCAGCAGCAGCTGTTCAACGGTGACGCCGCGATGGGGATCATGTTCTCCGGGCGGATGGTGGACCTCACCAAGGACACCAACACCGAGCACGCCGGCGACTTCGCCTTCGCCGCGCCGCCGGCCGTCCTGGAGGGTGGTCGTCAGTACGGCGCCCTGTCGGTCGACGGGTGGTCGATCCCGGTCAACACCCAGGTCGACAAGCGCCTGCTGTTCGAGCTGATCGCGGCGTCGGTGGGCGAGGACGCCTCGCGGGCGTCGATCCCCGCGGCCTACCCGGCGCGGGAGGGCCTGGTGACCGAGGAGAACTCCCCGTACGCGACGGCGGCGAACGAGGCAATCCAGAACGTGCCCGAGCCCGCCCCCTTCCCGTGGGTGGCGAAGATGAGCAGCGGCACCAGCGAGGTCGTCGCCCAGGTCGTCACCGGGGCCATCCCGGTGGAGGAGGGCCAGCGGCAGATGCAGGAGATCGGCGAGCAGGTGATGGCCGAGCAGGGCTGAGCCCCCGGCACCGCGACCCACGGTGCGGCGGGACGACCTCCCGCCGCACCACCCCAACACCCCGGGAAGGGGGAGCACCCATGCGCAGACGGGAGTTCGTCGCCCTGACGCTGCCCAGCGTGCTGGTGATGTTCGGCTTCATGCTCGTCCCGCTCTACCGGACGGTGGAGTGGAGCTTCGAGCGGGTCAGCTACGGCCAGGCGGGCACCTTCGTCGGCCTGCAGAACTACCTGGCGGCCCTCACCGAGCCGCGGTTCGGCCGGGCGGTGGTGTTCACCGTCGGCCTGACGCTGGTGGTCACGGTGGTCACCATCTGCCTCGGCTACCTCATCGCCACCCTGGTCAACGGCCTGGGCCGGATGCGTCCGCTGGTGCTGGGGATCTTGCTGGTCTCCTACGTGATCCCGCACGTGGTCGGCGCCGTGTCGTTCTCGTGGCTGTTCGACTCCAACTTCGGCGGGGTCGCGAACTTCCTGCTCGGCCGGCTGACCGGCGGCGACGTGCTGTGGTTCACCGACCTGTGGCCCAACCGGCTGATCATCGCCCTCAACGTCATCTGGTCGATGCTGCCCTTCGTCATGCTGATGATCCTGGCCGGGCTGCAGGGGGTCTCCCGCGAGACGCTCGAGGCCGCGCAGATCGACGGGGCCGGCACCCTCGGGCGCCACTGGCACGTGATCATCCCGAGCATCCGCGGCGTGCTCGGCTTCGCGGTGCTGATCTCGACCATGGACGTCCTGCGCACCTTCGACAACCTGATCCCGCTCGCACCGCAGGCGGTGGGCCTGGGCAACGAGTCGATCATGCTCTACATCTACAACGTCGCCTTCCGCGAGGGCGCGGAGGACCTCGGGCTGGGCAGCGCCATCAGCGTGCTGACCATCCTCATCATCCTGGTCCTGCTCTACCCCTCCATCCGCTCGATCCTGAAGGAGGCGAAGGAGGCGTGAGCACCCTGACCACCGCCGACTCCGGCACCGCCCGACCCCTCGACGCCGCTGCGGAGGTCGTCGCCCGGCGGCTGCCCCGCGGACGCCGCCGGACCACCGCCGCCGTGCTCGGCGGGCTCTTCCTGGCCGCCACCTGCGTCATCATGTTCGCCCCGTTCCTGTGGACGATCATGGCCTCGACGAAGACGACCCGGGAGGCCTTCGCCAACCCGCCGGTGTTCCTCTACGAGCCGACCGCGACGGCCTTCGTCGACCTGTGGCAGACCACCGACTTCTACCTCTACCTGATCAACACCCTGGTGGTGGCGGTGATCACCACCGTGGTGGCCCTGCTGGTGGGGCTGCCGTGCGCCTACGCGCTGTCACGGTTCCCCGGCTACGTCTCGGCCGGGCTGCTCATCCTGGCCCTGGTCTTCCGGGCGCTGCCGCGGTTCGCGGTCGTGCTGCCGATGTACGACATCTCCCGGGCGCTCGGGGTCTACGACACCACCTACGCGCTGGCGGCGGCGCTGATCGCCATCAACCAGCCGTTCACCATCTGGCTGCTGCGCAACTTCTTCGCCGAGATCCCGCGTGAGCTGGACGAGGCCGCCATGGTCGACGGCTGCACCCGGCTGCAGATGCTGCGCAAGGTGATGATCCCGCTGATGGGTCCGGGCATCCTGACCGCGGGGATCTTCACCTTCCTCTTCGGCTTCCAGGAGTACCTGACCGCCGCCATCCTCACCGACACCACCTCGAAGACGGTGCCGGTCTTCATCGCCACCCAGCTCGGTCAGACCCTGCCGATGCTGCAGCAGGCGGCAGCGGCCACCGTGCTGCTGACGATCCCGGTGATCGGCATCGCCTTCGTGGCGCAGAAGTACCTGGTGGCCGGGCTCAACTCCGGCGCCGTCAAGGGCTGAGGCGGGGCGCGTCCTCGGCGCGTCGCAGCGGTGTGCCCGCGGTAACTGGGTCGCTGACACGGGGTCGGCTGGCTACCGTGCCGCGCGTGGTGGACACGGGGAAGGACGTCACCATGGTGCTGTGCACCCGTGACGGGACGTTGATGGGGGCGTTGCCGCGGTTCTCGGTGCCGACGCCGTGGTGGCAGGAGGTCGGTGAGGTGGTCGCCGGGTGTCGGGGACGTCACGGCCTGGACGTCGTGGTGCTCCGGCTCCTCACGGCACCGGTGGAGCGCACCTCCGGTGGCGAGGTCGCCTACCTGGCCGAGGTCACCGGTGGGGAACCGAGGGGGCTGCTGCCCTGGTCGGGGGACCCCGCCGCCGACCACCCGCTGCGCCAGGCCTACGCCCGCCCCGGCGGACCGGCCCGCGACGTGGCGTGGGCGGTGGAGGCGCTGGTCGCGACCGGGCGCTCCCTCAGCGGGCCACCGCAGCAGGTGAAGACCTGGAACCTCTCCAGCATCTGGCGTCTCCCCACGAGCACCGGCGACACCTGGCTGAAGAGCGTCCCGCCGTTCTTCGCCCACGAGGGCACGCTGATGAGCCGGCTGGAGGCGGTGTCGGTGCCGCAGCCGATCGCCGTCGAGCCGGGTCGGGTGCTGCTGCCCGGCGTCGAGGGGGTGGACCACTTCGGCGCCACCGGCGAGCCGCTGCTGGCGATGGTGGAGGAGCTGATCGCCCTGCAGGTGGCCCACCTCGGCCGGACCGAGGAGCTGTTCGAGCTGGGTCTCCCGGACCGGCGGCTGCCCGCCATCGCCCCGCGGCTGGCAGCCGTGGTGGAGGAGCAGTCCGCGGCGCTGACCACCGAGGAGCGTCGCCGGCTGGCTGTCCTGCTGCAGACCCTCGACACCCGGGCACGCGACCTGGCGGCGTGCGGCATCCCGGACACGCTGGTGCACGGGGACTTCCACCCCGGCAACGTGCGCGGCAGGCCCGGGCGCTACGCCATCCTGGACTGGTCGGACTCCGCGGTGGGCCACCCGCTGACCGACGAGCTCGCGTTCTTCCGTTCCCTCGGCGAGGGAGACCGCGAGCGGGTCCGGGCGGCCTGGTCGGCGTCCTGGCGCCGGGTCGTCCCGGGGTGCGAGCCGGAGCGCGCGGCCGAGCTGCTCCAGCCGGTGATGCCGCTGGTCGCCGCGATGGTCTACGCCGACTTCTGCGCCCAGATCGAGCCCGACGAGCGCGTCTACCACACCCGCGACGTCCCCGCGGCCCTGCGCGCGGCCGCCTCGCTGCCGGTCGGCTGACCGGCCCGACCGGCGGTGACCTGGCGCCGCATGTCGCGGTGGCGATGAGTCGGGCCGCTCGGCGCGTCCTACCGGGAACAGTGCCGACAGGACGGGAGGACCAGATGAGCCAGCTTCTGGGCGCGCGGGCGTCACCGTCTGCGGTGACGGGTCGGGGCGGGGCAGGACGCCGAGCGCCCTCGGTCACGAGGTGCTGGAGGAGGCGGAGGCGCGCGGACCGGGCCGACGTCCGGCTCGGCGGCGGTGCGACCACCATGTCCGACCGATGGAGATCGGGCGGTCAGCCAGCCGACAGCTGGGCGGCACGCCCCGGGGCCGCTGCCGTCACCACCGCCGGCCCTGGGCAGGGTGGGGCGTCGGGCGCACCGGTCGGCGTCGCGTCAGGAGGTGCAGAGGCAGAAGGGGTGGCCGGCGGGGTCCAGGAGCACCCGGAAGGTCTCCCCGGGCTGGTGCTCGGCTCTGGTCGCCCCCAGCTCCAGCAGGGCGGCCTCGGCGGTGTCGAGGTCGTCGACCATGACGTCGAGGTGCATCTGCGGGGGCTGGGACTGCGAGGGCCAGCTGGGCGGGGTGCAGTCCTGCACCTGCTGGAAGCAGAGGGCGGCTCCGTACTCGGCGCGCACCTCCGTCCAGTCGCCGGAGCCCTGGACCTCCCAGTCCGGCATGGCGCCGTGGGAGCGGGCGAGCACCACGGGGCCGGGGCAGTCGAGGACGGTGGTCGGGAAGTGCGCGATGGCCCTGACTGGACGCTGACCCGAGTGCGCACCGCGTGTCGGCCCTCCCGTGGGCCCTGGTGCACCGGCTTCCGACACGGTCACCCCGGACGGACGGCCGCCAGCTGGGCGAGGTGGCGCATCAGGACGTCGGCGATGTTGTAGACCACCAGCTGCGCCCCCGCCTCGAAGGAGGCCGACGCCTGCTCCGGGGTGAGCACGATGTCCATCCGCAGCGCCCCGTGCGCGGCGACCGCCCGGTGGACCTTGTCCAGGCACTCCGGCAGCGGCGGGTCGGTCTCGGTGCGCGAGGCGGCCAGGTCGGCACCGCCCACCATCAGGCCGTCCAAGCCGGGGACGTCCAGCACGTCGTCGACCGCGCGCACGCCGGCGGGGGACTCGATCATCCCGATCACCAGCGCCTGGCCGGCGCGCGCCCGGTGCTCCTCGGGCGGTACCCGGCCGAAGTCGCCGGCGCGGGTGTAGGTGGCGAACCCCCGGTGCCCGTGCGGGGGGTACCGCACGGAGTCCACCAGCCGCGCCGCGGTGGCCGGGTCGTCCACGTGCGGGGCGACGACCCCGGCTGCCCCCTGGTCGAGCGCCCGCAGCACCAGGGCCGGTTCGTCGCTGCCGGTGCGGACGAGCACGTCCAGACCGTGCAGCTGCGCCACGGTGACGTGGCGGCGCAGCTCGACCACGTCGGCCGGGCCGTGCTCGCAGTCGATGAGCACGAAGTCGAAACCGCTGACCGCGGCCATCTCGAGCAGGTCCTCCGACGGCAGCCGGAGCAGCACGCCGAGCAGCCGCTCCCCGGCGTCCAGACGCCGTCGCAGCCCGGGGGGCGGGACGCCCATCAGGCCACCATCCCGGCCGACAGGTCGACGTCGGCGCCGCACAGCCCCGGCATCTGCAGCATCGCCAGCACGGCCCGTCCGACCTCCTCCTCGGTGACCATCCGGCCGAGCGCGGCCCGGGAGACGAAGGCGTCACGCGCCTCGGCCACGGTGGTGCCGGAGCGCTCGGCCTCGAGGCGGAAGTTGCGCTCCATCCGCGGGCCCTCGACGGGGCCGGGAGAGAGGCTGTTGACGTTCACCCCGGCGGGCCCGACCTCGAAGGCCAGCGTGGTGGTGAGCCCGAGCACGGCCATCTTCGAGGCGCAGTACGGCGTCCGCCCGGCGAGCGGGCGCTTGCCCGAGACCGAGGCGACGTTGACGACGTCCCCCCGTCCGGCGCGCACCATCGCGGGCAGGAAGGCCCGGCACACCAGGAACACCCCGCGCACGTTGACGTCGAAGACCTCGTCCCAGTCCTCGACCGCGATCTCGGTCAGGGGTGCGACCGGGCCGGCGATCCCGGCGTTGTTGACCAGCACCGAGACGTCCTCATCGGCGAGCTCGTCGGCCAGCGCGGCCACCTGCCCGGGGTTGCTGACGTCGGCGACGGCGCAGCGCACCCGCTCGCCCAGCCGCCCGGCCACCGTCTCCAGCGTGCTGCGGCGCCGACCCACCAGCACCACCCGGGCACCGGCGCCGTGCAGGCTGGTCGCGATGGCGGCGCCGAGCCCGTTGCCGCCGCCGGTGACCAGGGCCGTCCGGCCGGTCAGGCTCACGCCCGGTCCCCGGCGGGTACGGCGCGGGCCGCCTCGATCCAGTCGAAGGCCTGACCGGTGTGCTTCCAGACGCGGACGTCGCCGGAGCGGGCGTGGCCCTCGAACCGCTCGACCCGGGCGGCCCGGCCGCAGACCTCGCCGAGCATGCTGCTCGTCTCCTCCGAGCGGACCTCCTGGTAGGTCACCGTCTTGAGGTACTTCCCGACCCACAGGCCCCCGGTGTAGCGGGCCGAGCCGAGAGTCGGCAGGACGTGGTTGGTGCCGATGACCTTGTCCCCGTAGGAGACGCAGGTGCCCTCGCCGAGGAACAGCGCACCGTAGCTGCGCATCTGCTCCAGCGCCCGGCGTGGCTCGCGGGTCAGCACCTGCACGTGCTCGGAGGCCAGCGAGTCACCGAGGGCGAACGCCTCGTCCAGGTCGTCCACGACGACCACCTGGCCGAAGTCGCGCCAGGCCGGCTCGGCGTAGTCGCGGGTGGGCATCGTGGGCAGCAGGGCCTCGACGTGGCGCAGCGTCTCCTCGGCGACGCGGGTGCTCGGAGTGATGAGCACCGCGGGCGACTCGGGCCCGTGCTCGGCCTGGGAGAGCAGGTCGACCGCGCACACGAACGGGTCGGCCTCCTCGTCGGCGATGACGAGGATCTCGGTGGGCCCGGCGAACAGGTCGATCCCGACCTCCCCGTACAGCTGGCGCTTGGCCTCGGCGACGTAGGCGTTGCCCGGGCCGGCGATGGTGGCGACGGGGGAGATCGTCTCGGTGCCGACGGCCATCGCGGCCACCGCCTGGACGCCGCCGAGCAGGTAGATCTCGTCCGCGCCGGCCATCGCCATCGCGGCGACCGTGGCCGCGGGCACCTCGCCCTGGATCGGCGGGGTGCAGGCCACCACCCGGGGCACCCCGGCCGCCTTGGCGGTGAGGATGGTCATGTGCGCCGAGGCGGTCAGCGGGTACTTGCCGCCGGGGACGTAGGCGCCGACCGAGTCGACCGGCACGTGCCGGTGACCGAGGAACACCCCGGGCAGGGTCTCCACCTCGAGGTCCTGCAGGGTCGCCCGCTGGGCCTCGGCGAAGCCGCGCACCTGGTCCTGCACGAAGCGGATGTCGGCCACGACCTGCTCGGGCAGCCCGGCGATGATCTCGCGCACCTGCGCCTCGTCGAGGCGGAACGCGGCGGGGCTCCACCGGTCGAAGGTCTCGGAGTGCTCCCGCACCGCGGCGTCCCCGCGCCCGCGCACGTCGGCGATGATCTCGGCGACCCGCTGGCTGACCCCGGCCTGCGTGGTGTCGGCGAACGACTTGCTGCGACCCTGCTTGAGGTAGTGCGGCACGGGAGCTCCTCCATCGACGTTGACATACGTATGCTTGACCAGTGAAACGGACGGGGTCCGTGGCCGTCAAGGGCGGGTGTGCGGCATGATGCGGGCGGTCAGGAGGTAGCCGATGGTCACCAGCCACGACGTCGCGCGGCTGGCTGGGGTCTCCCAGCCGACCGTGTCCCGGGCGTTGCGGGACAGCCCCAACGTCTCGGCGGAGACCAAGGAGCGCGTCCGGCGGGCGGCCCGCAGCCTGGGCTACGTCATCAGCGACTCCGGTCGCGCACTGGCCAGCGGTCGGACCCGCCGGGTGGGGCTGCTGGTCACCGACCTGGAGAACCAGTTCTACCCCTACGTCATCGCCGCGATGCACCGCCAGCTCGAGGCCCTGGACCACCAGCTGATCCTGCACACCGAGGACCGCGACGGCGAGAACGTGACCGAGCGGTTGTTCTCCCACGGGCTCGACGGCGTCCTGCTCGCCACCACGACCAGCGACTCCGCCCTGCCGGTGCGGCTGCGTGACCGCGGCGTCCCGTTCGTCTACTTCAACCGGACGTCGGCGGTCGAGGCGGACTCGGCCACGGTCGACGCCGCTGCCGGTCTGGGTGAGGTGGCCGGTGCGCTGGCCGACCGCGGGCACCGGCGGGTGGCCGCGATCTTCGGGCCGCGCAACACCAGCACCGGGGAGGAGCGCGAGGAGGCGTTGCGCGAGGCGCTGGAGCACCACGGCATCGGGCTACCACGGGCGCTGACCCACCGCGGCCCCTTCGACGTCGAGACCGGCCACGCCGGGATGCAGCGCTTCCTCGCGCTGGCCGAGCCTCCGACCGCGGTCGTCTGCAGCAACGACGTGGTCGCCATCGGGGCGGTGAACGCCGCGCACGAGGCCGGGCTGGCGATCCCGGAGCAGGTGTCGGTGGTCGGCTTCGACGACCTGCCGCCGGCCCGGTGGCCGGTCTTCTCCCTGACCACCGTCGCCTACGACCTCACCGCCATGGCGCAGGCCGCGGCCCGGTTGCTGATCGAGCGGATCGAGGCGGGGGACCGGCCCGGCACCTACCGCCACGAGGTGTTCCCGACCAGGCTGGTGCACCGCCGGACGCTGGCGGCCGCCCCGATGAGCTGAGCCGGGCCTGGCGCAGGACACCCTTGCGGGCGGCTCCTGCATACGCATACAGTCAGGGACGGCACCCGACCCGACCCGAGGAGCAGCCCTGATGGCGCTTGACCCCGTCGCCTACCAGCCCTACGCCGACCCCGACGACTTCATCCGCGAGGTCACCGACCTCATCTGGGTCGACCGGGCCATCGGCTACATCAGGGAGAACTACGAGCCGGACTCCATCGTCCACGGCGTGCTCGGCACCTCGGTCGGCCGTGACGAGGTCATCCAGGGCAGCCTGATGCGGATCGCCGACACCCCGGACCGGATCGGGCAGGCCGAGGACGTGGTCTGGGAGCAGCGCGGGGACGACGCCTTCCTCAGCTCCCACCTGGTGCTGAGCATCGACCCGCACACCGGGTTCCGCAGCCGCACCATCGCCAACTGCCTCTACCGCCGCGGCCGGATGGTCGAGGAGTGGGTGACCCGCGACGGCCTGGCCATCGCCCTGCAGACCGGCCAGGACCCCGACGAGGTCGCCGCGCAGCGGAAGTTCGCCGGATTCACCGGCTCGATGACCCGGCCACCCAAGCCCGACATCACCCGCGACGGCGACAGCGGCCCCCGGCCCGACGACTTCCGGCCCGAGGTCGAGATGGTGCTGGAGTTCCTGGAGAACGTGTGGAACCAGCGCGAGCTGGAGAAGGTCGGCCGGTACTGGATCCGCGACCTCGTGCTCAACGACGTCGCCGACCGCACGGTGATCCGGCCCGAGGGCTACCGGCGCTCCCTGCTCACCCTGCTGCGCGCCTTCCCGGGGGCCCGCTTCGAGTGGCGCGACGTGCAGACCCACCACGCCGAGCGCTACGCCGGTCTGCGGATCGCCGTCACCTGGCGGATGCTCGGCGTATACGACGGCATGGCCGACTACGGACCGCTCACCGGGTCACCGGTGGAGGTGCTGGGGATCTCGCAGTTCCTCGTCCAGGACGGCCGCCTCGTCAAGGAGACCCGGGTCTACGACGACCTCGCCATCCGCACCCAGATCATCGGCGCCCGCGGCGACACCGCCTACGAGCCCACCAACATCTACTGACCCGCACACCCGAGGAGCACCTCATGACCGACCTCGTCGACCGTCCCACGACCACGCTGTCGCGCGCGGAGGTGGAGCGGCGCACCATCCGCCGCAGCGACTGGGTGCCCTGCCAGGCCGCCTTCATCGACTGCCGCACCCCCGGCTCGGACCGCAAGTCCAACTTCCAGTTCATCGGCCCCGGGGTCTCCCAGAGCTCCACCCAGTTCGTCAACCTGACCGACCCGCACGGGTTCAACCTCGGCGCCGCCGGGATGCCGAACGGGGTCAGCAACAGCCTGCACCTGCACTTCACCGCCGAGGTGTTCATCAACCTCGGCGGGGAGTTCCTCATCCGTTGGGGCGTGGACGGCACCGAGGGCGAGTACCTCTGCAAGGACGGCGACATCATCTCGGTGCCGACCTGGGCCTTCCGCGGGTTCACCAACGTGGGCCCCGACGACGGCATCCTGCTGACGATCCTGGGCCACGACGTGACCGGCGGCATCATCTGGGGCCCGGCCGTGCTGCGCGACGCCGAGTCCCACGGGCTGCACCTCACCGCCGACAACCGCCTCATCGACACCGTGGCCGGCGACGTCGTGCCCGACGACGTCGCCCTGATCAAGCCGATGCCGCAGGAGCAGATCGACGCGCTGCGCCGCTGGTCGGTGGAGGAGATGCGGGCCCGGGTGATGGCGCCGGGCGACCGCCGCCCCGTCGAGCACGGGCTGCTCTGCGGCACCCTGCCCGGTGGCGGCGCCCGGATCACCCCGGTGATCGGCTACGGCATGGTCGAGGACCGGCGCGCCCAGCCGCTGCTGCACGAGCCGCACACCTTCAACGTCGCCTGGCTGACCGCGACGCCCGGGGAGGGCGTGCTGAGCCACCGCCACGAGCGTACCCAGGTGCTGGTCGCCAAGTCCGGGCGCTGGCAGGTGCACCTGGAGGACCAGACCGTCGAGCTCGGCCCCGACGACATGCTGTCGGTGCCGCAAGGCAGCTGGCGCAGCTTCCACCTGCTGTCCGAGGCCGGCTCGCCCGCCGAGCCCGGCACCGGCGAGCTGCTGGTCGTCAACGGCGGTGACGACCGGGTGCTGCTGGAGTGGGCGCCGGAGGTGGTCGGGGCCGCCGAGCGCTCGGGCTGGGTGCTGGACCCCAACGGCTACCTGGCGCCGGCCGCGGTGATGCGCACCGCCACCGAGGACGACTGACCCCGGTGGTCGAGCCGCACAGCGAGGAGGAGGGGCCTGCGCCGCGGGACGTCCCGTCCTGGACGCTGGCGGTCTGCCAGGTGCCGGTCGACATCGACGACCCGGCCGGCACCGAGCAGGCGGCTGCCGCGGCGCTGGAGGAGGCGTGCCGGCGCGGTGCGGCCCTGGTGGTGCTGCCGGAGCTGCTGCTGAGCGGCTACGTGTTCGCCGACCGGGACGAGGCGAGGCGCCGGGCCGAGCCCGCCGAGGACGGCCCGACCTCCCGGTTGGTCCGACGCGTCGCCGGATCGCGGGCGGTCGTCGTGGCCGGTTTCTGCGAACGCACCCCCGACGGTGACGTGACCAACAGCGCCCTGCTGGTCCAGGACGGCCGGGTGCGGGCGGTGCACCGCAAGACCCACCTGTGGGGCGGCGTCGAGAAGGCGGTCTTCACCCCGGGCACCCGCCGCAGCCCGGTGGTCGACACACCGCTGGGTCGGATCGGGCTCGGCATCTGCTACGAGATCGAGTTCCCCGAGTGGGTCCGCGACCTCGCCCTGCGTGGCGCCGACGTCGTCGCCGCGCCGAGCAACTGGCCCTGCGAGACGCCGCTGCTCCCCGACGAGGTGACCGAGGTCGTCCAGGCCCGGGCCGCGGCCGCCGGCTCCGGGGTCTACCTCGCCGTCGCCGACCGGGTGGGCCCGGAGCGGGGCGTGGACTGGGTGGGCGGCAGCGTGGTGGCCGACCCCGCCGGGCGCCGGCTGACCGAGCCGGCGCTGGGGCGCGCGGGGGTGCTGCTGGCCGAGGTCGACGTGCGGCGCGCCCGCGACAAGCGCCGTGGGCACCACAAC
>NZ_QPKK01000057.1 GCF_003344635.1 Desertihabitans aurantiacus | reverse complement strand
CGCCCGCCCGAGGCACCACACGGACGGGCCCCGGCCCGGAGGGGAGCCTCCGGACCGGGGCCCGTCCGTCGTCCCGGGCGGTGGGGGCCCTCAGCCCCGGTAGGTCTGGATCACCTGGGAGTCGTCGACCCGCTCCCAGCCGGCCTCCTGGGCGGCCCGGTAACGGGCGCGGGCGGCCGCCAGCACGGGGACGTCCAGACCGACCCGGTCGGCGACCTCCTGCACCAGGGTGGAGTCCTTGACGAAGATGCCGATGGTGCTGGTGACGTCGGCGTCCAGGCCCTGCAGCATCCGCGGTCCGCGGTCGGACAGCATCCACGACCCGCCGGCGCCGCCGGCGACGGCCGGGAGCACCTGTTCCGGGTCCAGCCCGAGCCGCTCGGCCAGCGCGAGCGCCTCCGCGGCGGCGACGATGTGCACCGAGCAGAGCAGCTGGTTGACCACCTTGTAGGACTGGCCCTGGCCGACCTCGGGGCCGCAGTCGCGGACGGTACCCAGCGCCTCGAGCACCGGACGCACCCGCTCGACCACGGCGGGGTCGCCGGAGGCGAACAGGCTGAGCTCGCCGGTGGTGGCGCGGGCCACCCCGCCGGTGACGGGGACGTCGAGCACGTGCACCCCGGCGGGCGCAGCCCCGGCGACCTCGCGCACGGCGTCCGGCCCGACGGTGCTCATCACCACCAGCACCGCCCCGTCGCGCAGGCGGGCGAGCAGCCCCTGCTCCCCCAGCGCCGCGGCCCGCAGCTGGTCCGGCGTGGCCACCATGCAGATGACCACGTCGGCCCCGGCCGCCGAGGTCGGCGCCTCCTCGGTGCGCAGGCCCCGGGCGGCCGCCCGCTCCCGCTGGGCGGGGAACGGGTCGACCCCGGTGACCTCGAACCCGGCCGCGAGCAGCTGCTCGGCCATCGGCAGGCCGATGGCGCCGATGCCGACGAAGGTGATGCGGTGCGGTGCGGTCACGGGTCGCTCCTGGTGGGTGGTGGGACTAGAGGACGAGGTCGAGCAGCAGGCAGACCACGAGCCCGACGACGGCGAAGGTGGACTGGGCCAGGGTGTAGATCTTGAACGTCCCCTTGGTGGTGAAGCCCAGCATCTGCTTGAAGATCCAGAAGGTGTTGTCGGTGACGTGGGCGCCGAAGGCGGCGCCGGTGCCGGCGGCCAGCAGGATGAGGATCGCCGGGACGTCGATGGTGCCCATCACCGGGGCGAGCAGGCTGGCGGCGGTGATCGCAGCCACCGACGCCGAGCCCTGGGCGATCCGCAGCACGGCGGCGACCACCCAGGCCAGCAGCACCGGGATCGAGGCGTTGGCTTCGAAGAGCGAGGCCAGCATGTCGCCGATCCCGACCTCGGTGATGACCTGGCCCAGCGAGCCCGCCACGCCGGTGAACAGCAGGATCGAGCCGGCGGTCTGGGCACCCTTGGTGATGAGTTCGTCGATGCCGTCGCGGGTGACGACGGGGATGGCGAAGACGATGCCGATGAGCAGGCCGATGAGCAGCGCGACCACCGGGCTGCCGAGGAAGCCGAGCACGGCGACGTCCTGCCCGGCGATCCCGGTGAGGGTGTCGGCGACGATGAGCAGGACCGGCACGATGACCGGCAGCATCGCGACCAGCAGCGGCAGCTGGCGGGTCGGCGGGGTCGTCGTGGTGGTGCCGGTGGTGGAGCGCGCGGCGACCTCGGTGGTGCCGGCGGTGCTGGCACCGCTGCCGCGGGAGGCCTCCAGGCGGGCCCGCTCCTCCTCGACCGACTCGCCGAAGACGGAGTCGTCGAAGGCCTGGTCGCGGTCGGTGGCCGGGTCGAAGATCTTGCGCATCAGCAGGCTGTGCAGGAAGACGCTGCAGACGATGAACAGCACGCCGAGCGGCAGGCCCCACAGCAGCAGGGTGCCGATCGGGACGCCGAGCGGTCCGGCCACGGCGATGGCGGCGACGCCGGGGACGACGACCAGCAGGCCGACCTCCAGCCCGATCGCCAGCGAGCCGGCCAGGGCCGCGATGCTCTTGCCGGTCCGCTTGCCGATGGCTCCGGCGATCGGAGCCAGGATGACCAGCGCGACGTCGAAGTAGATGGAGGGGAAGATGATGCCCGAGGTCAGCCCGAGCACGTAGGGCGAGCCGTTGGGTCCCACCAGCTTGAGCAGGGAGTCCACGACCCGTTGCATGGTGCCGGTCGCGGAGAGGGTGGTGCCGATCATCACGCCGAAGCCGATGATGAGCCCGACCTCGGTCATCAGGTTGCCGAACCCGACGTTGACCGCCTGCACCGACTGGTCGAAGCCGAGGCCGCCGGCGACCGCCAGGTACAGCGCGCCGACGATCAGCGCGACCACGGGATTGATCTTGGCCCAGACGATCAGCAGGACGATGCCCACGACCGCGATGGCCAGGTGGATCAGGACGATGCTGTCCATGACGACTCCAGTTCGGGTGGGTGCCGGTCGACCGGCGGTGTTCGGTGGTGGTCCCCGACGGGTGCGGGGCGGGACAGGAGACCCGGTACCGGACGGGCCGCGGCCGCCGTGGCCGGGACCGTCCGGTGCGATCCGGTCAGTGCATGTGGCTGCCGCCGTTGACGTCGAGGGTGACGCCGGTGAGGTAGGCGGAGTCCTCGGCGGAGAGGAAGGTGATGGCGGCGGCCACCTCCTCGGTGGTCGCGGTCCGCCCGACCGGCACGTCGCGGACGATCGCCGCCTCCTGCTCGTCGGTGCTGCCGACGCGGATGTTGGTGTCGACCGCGCCGGGGGTGACCGCGTTGACGGTGACGCCGGTGCTGCCGAGCTCACGGGCCAGCGCCTTGGTGAACCCGAGGATCGCGGCCTTGGCCGCGGAGTAGGGCACCTTGCCGAAGACGCCGCCGCCGCGCTGGGCCGAGACCGAGGACATGTTGACGATGCGGCCCCAGCCGGCCTCGATCATCGCGGGCAGGAACGCCCGGGTGACGAGGTAGGTGCCGGTGGCGTTGACGTCCATCACCCGGTGCCAGAGCTCGAGGGTGGTATCGAGGAAGGGCACCGGGGAGGTGATGCCGGCGATGTTGGCCAGCGCGCCGACCGGGGGCAGCCGGCCCGCGTCCACCTCGGCGGCCACCGCCTGCTGGGCGGCGGTGACGGCGGCCTCGTCGGCGACGTCGACGGCGTGGCCGAAGGCGGGCACACCGTGCTGCTCGGCGATCTCGGCCGCGACCCGGGCCGCCGCCTCGCCGTCGAGGTCGAGGACCACCACGGCCCACCCCTCCCGGGCGTAGCGGTGGGCGGTGGTCATGCCGATGCCCTTCTCGGAGGTGGCTCCGGTGACGACGGCGGTGCGCTGGGTGGGCATGGTGCTCCTCGGGGACGGTGGTTCGGTGGTCAGGACGGCTGCAGCAGGGTGGTGATGGCCCGGCCCGCCGCCACGGCCGCGGCGGGACGCTGCTCCTCGGTGACGTCGCGGGTCTCAAGCTCCAGGGACAGGTGGCCGGTGTAGCCGGCCCGGTCCAGGGCGGCGAGGGCGGCGGCGAAGTCGACGGCGCCGCGCCCGATGCTGAGGTGGATGTCGCCGGGGACGGCGTCGCGGAGGTGGACGTGGGCGATCCGCCCACCGAAGGCCCGCACGGCCTCGACCGGGTCGGCGCCGGAGGCGACCACGTGGCTGAGGTCGAGCACGATGCCGACGTCGGTGCCGGCCAGCCGGTCGGTCAGCCGGGTGGCGCGCTGGAGGGTGCAGCAGAGCCGCAGCACGTGCAGCGCCTCGGTCCACAGCTCCACGCCGGCCTCGGCAGCCCGCTCGGCGGCTCCGGCCAGCTCGACGGCGACCAGGTCGAGGTCGGCGTCGAGGTCGCGGACCGGCTCGTGGCTCAGCGCGCCGCAGGGCAGCACCAGCGCCCGGGCACCCACCGCTGCGGTGAGCCGGAGCAGTCTCGCCAGGTGCTGGCGGCGGGCGTCGCGCTGCCCGGCGTCGAGCACGGCGTTGAGGTCGCCGACGTCGCCGTTGACCGAGCGGACCCGCAGGCCGGAGCCGGCCACCTGTCGACGGACGTCCTCCACGGCGGTCTCGTCGAGCACGAACGGCACGTGGTCGCAGACCCCCGGCAGGGCGCCCAGGTCGATCTCCTCGAACCCGGCGTCGGCGATCGTCCGCAGCGCCTGCGGCAGCGGGCGGTGCCGGAAGCTGATGGACGAGATGCCCAGACGAGGAGAGAACATCGTTGGTCGGCCTGTCGGATCGCGGGTGGTTCGCCGGGGACGGTAGCAGTGCCGACTGTTGACAGTCAACGCCCGGACGTCATCCGCCGGGGGTCGACACAGCAGCCCCCGGGGTCTCCCGCGGGCGGCGCGCAGAGGCAACCGGCATCGCCGCCTCCCCTGGGATGGGGACGCGGTCGGGGCGGGCTCAGAGGTGGGCGGCGCCCTCGTCGGGCTCGCTGAGGACGCGGATCCCGTCCTCGGTGACGGCCACCATGCTCTCCCAGTGGCAGGCGTCGGAGCCGTCGCGGGTGACCACGGTCCACCCGTCGTCGAGGGTGACCGTGTCCGGGGAGCCGGCGGTGAGCATCGGCTCGATGCACAGCACCATGCCCGGCACCAGCCGGGGGCCGCGGCGTCCGGCGGGCCACGGGCCGCGGGCGATCCTGTTGGGCACGTCGGGCTCCATGTGCATCTGCGAGCCGATGCCGTGGCCGACGTACTCGGCCACGATCCCGTAGCGCTGCGGCTCGGCCTCGACGCTGGCCTGCACGGCTGCGGAGATGTCGCCGACCCGCCCGCCCGGACGGACCGCCCGGATCCCGGCCCACATGGCCCGTCGGGTCGCCTCCGACAGCGCCCGGCGCTCGACGCTCGGCTCACCGACGGGGACGGTGCGGGCGGCATCGGCGTGCCAGCCGTCCACCACCGCACCGCAGTCGATGGAGAGCAGGTCGCCCTCGGCCAGCACCCGCGGCCCGGGGACGCCGTGCACCACCTCGGCGTTGACGCTGAGGCAGACCACGCCGGTGAACCCGCCCCGGCCGTCCTCGTCGGCGCCGTAGTGCAGGAAGTTCGAGGTGGCTCCGGCCGAGGCGATCACCTCGGCCGCGACGGCGTCCAGCTCGGCGGTGGTGACCCCGGGACGGACGGCGGCGCTGGTGGCCTCGAGGGCCTCGTGCACCACCATCGCGGCACGGCGCATCACCTCGACCTGCGCCGGGGTCTTCAGCTCGATCCGGCTCCGTCCGAGCACGTCAGCGGGGCAGCTGCTCGAAGATCCGGTCGGCGACCTCGCCGACGGCACCCAGCCCGTCGACCTCGACCAGCAGGCCCCGCTCGCGGTACACGTCGAGCAGCGGCGCGGTCTCCTCCGCATACACCTTCTGGCGCACCCGGATGGCCTCCTCGGTGTCGTCCTCGCGGCCCTCGGTCTCGGCGCGGCGGAGCAGTCGGGCGACCAGCTCGTCGGTGTCGGCGGTGAGCACCAGGACGGCGTCCAGGGCGGTCTGCTGCTCGGCGAGCAGCCCGTCCAGGGCCGCCACCTGGCCCAGCGTGCGCGGGTAGCCGTCGAGCAGGAACCCGTTGCGGGTGTCCTCCTCGGCGAGCCGGTCGGCCACGATCGCGTTGGTGATGTCGTCGCCGACGTAGCCGCCGGAGGCCATGATCTGCTGCACCTGCCGGCCGAGCTCGGTGCCCTGGCTGATGTTGGCGCGGAAGATGTCGCCGGTCGAGATGGCCGGTACCCCGTAGTGGGCGGCCACCCCCTTGGCCTGGGTGCCCTTGCCGGCTCCCGGCGGGCCCATGATCAGCATCCTCATCGCACTGTCCTCCTGACCGGTGCTCCCGACCTCATCGCAGGAAGCCCTCGTAGTTGCGCTGCTGCAGCTGGCTCTCGATCCGCTTCACGGTGTCCAGACCGACCCCGACCACGATGAGCAGCGAGGTGCCGCCGAGCGGGAAGTTCTGGTTGGCGTTGAGCAGGATGAAGGCGATCGAGGGCAGCAGCGCCACGACAGCGAGGTAGATCGCGCCGGGCAGGGTGAGGCGGTTGAGCACGAAGGAGAGGTAGTTCTCCGTCGGCCGGCCGGCCCTGATGCCGGGGATGAACCCGCCGTACTTGGCCATGTTCTCGGCCACCTCCTGCGGGTTGAAGGTGATCGAGACGTAGAAGTAGGCGAAGAAGACGACCAGCAGGAACAGCGTCACCATGTAGAGCGGGTGGTCGCCGTTGACGAAGTAGCGCTGGATCCAGGAGCTGATGCTGCTCTCGGGCTGGAACTGGGAGTACAGCACCGGCAGGTACATCATCGAGGAGGCGAAGATGACCGGGATGACGCCGGCCTGGTTGACCTTCAGCGGGATGTAGGTGGTGGTGCCGCCCAGCAGCCGGCCGCCCACCATCTTCTTGGCGTACTGCACGGGGATGCGGCGCTGGCCCTGCTCCATGAAGATGACCGCGGCCATCACCACCAGGCCGACCGCGACCACCAGCAGCAGCACGATCCAGCCGCTGGCACCCGGGCGGGCGGCCTTGATGGCCCACAGCGCGGTCGGGAAGGTGGCGGCGATCTGGGTGAAGATGAGCACCGACATGCCGTTGCCGACGCCGCGCTCGGTGATGAGCTCGCCCAGCCACATCACCAGACCGGTGCCGGCGGTCATGGTGAGCACCATCACCACGACCGGGAAGATGTCCTTGCTGTACACCACGCTGTTGGGGCAGCCGACGAACAGCTGGTCGTTGACGGCCAGCGTGACGAAGGCGGTGGAGTTGAGCACCGCCAGCACCAGCGTCAGGTAACGGGTGTACTGGGTGATCTTCGCGGTGCCGGACTGGCCCTCCTTCTTGAGGGCCTCCAGCCGCGGCACCACCACGGTGAGCAGCTGCAGGATGATGCTCGCGGTGATGTAGGGCATGATGCCCAGCGCGAAGATCGCCAGCTGCAGCAGCGCCCCTCCGGAGAAGAGGTTGATCAGGGAGTAGAGCCCGGCCTGCTCGCCCGTCTCGGCGAGCCGGCGACAGGCGTCCACCTGCTGGATGTCGACGTTGGGGACGGGCACGACCGAGCCCACCCGGAACAGCGCGATGATCCCCAGGGTGAACAGGATCTTCTTACGCAGGTCCGGTGTCCGGAACGCGTTGGCGAAGGCGGAAAGCACTTCCGAGCCCTCTCTTCTCTGTGGTGCGGAGTCGGATCGCCGTCAGGGCAACCCTCGGGACCCTATCAAGCGCAGGAGGGGGACGGCTCCCTCTGGAGCACGCCCCCCTCCGGAGTCGCGGTGGTGCTTACAGCTCGGTGGTGGTGCCGCCGGCTGCCGCGATCTTGTCCTTGGCCGAGGCCGAGAACTTGTGCGCGCTCACCTGCAGGGCCACCGACACCTCGCCGGTGCCGAGCACCTTGACCAGCTGGCCGTCGCGGACGGCACCCTTGCTGACCAGGTCCGCCACGCCGACCTGCCCACCCTCGGGGAACAGCGTCGACAGGCGGTCCAGGTTGACCACCTGGTACTCGGTGCGGAACGGGTTCTTGAACCCGCGCAGCTTCGGGGTGCGCATGTGCAGCGGCATCTGCCCACCCTCGAAGTTCTCCGGGGTGTTCTTGCGCGCGCCGGTGCCCTTGGTACCGCGACCGGCGGTCTTGCCCTTGGAGCCCTCACCGCGACCCACGCGGGTCTTGGCGGTCTTGGCACCGGGGGCGGGACGAAGGTGGTGCACCTTCAGTGCCATGTCAGTCGACCTCCTCGACGGTGACGAGGTGCGTCACCGTGGTGATCATGCCTCGGATCTCGGGACGGTCCTGCACCTCGACGGTCGCGCCGACGCGGCGCAGGCCGAGGCTGCGCAGGGTGTCCCGCTGGTTCTGCTTGGACCCGATGTCGGACCGGGTCTGGGTGACCTTGAGGGTCGCCATCAGGACGTCACCCCCTGCTGGGCGCGCAGCAGCGCGGCCGGGGCGACGTCCTCGACGGCCTTGCCGCGGCGGGCGGCGACGGCCTCGGGCTGCTCCAGCATCTGCAGGGCCTCGACGGTGGCGTGCACCACGTTGATCGAGTTCGAGGAGCCGAGCGACTTGGCGAGCACGTCGTGCACGCCGGCGCACTCGAGCACCGCACGGCAGGCGCCGCCGGCGATCACACCGGTACCCGGGGAGGCCGGACGCAGCATGACGACACCGGCCGCCTTCTCGCCCTGCACCGGGTGCGGGATGGTGCCCTGGATGCGGGGGACGCGGAAGAAGTTCTTCTTCGCCTCCTCCACGCCCTTGGCGATCGCCGCGGGCACCTCCTTGGCCTTGCCGTAGCCGACACCCACCATGCCCTCGCCGTCACCGACGACGACCAGCGCGGTGAAGCTGAACCGGCGACCGCCCTTCACCACCTTGGCGACGCGGTTGATGTCCACCACGCGCTCGAGGTACTGGTTCTTGTCCTGCGCCTGGCCACGACGGTCGTCCCGGCCGCGACGCTCTCCCCCGCCGCCTCCGCGGCGCTGGGTTCCACTCATCGCTCTACCTTCCGTTCTGTCGTGTCAGAAGCCGAGACCGGCCTCGCGGGCCCCGTCGGCCAGCGCAGCGATCCGACCGTGGTACTTGTTCCCGGCCCGGTCGAAGACGACCTGGGTGACGCCGGCGGCCTTGGCCCGCTCGGCCACCAGGGCGCCGACCTGCTTCGCCTTGTCCGACTTGTCGCCGGTGGCGGTGCGCAGGCTCGGCTCCATGGTGGAGGCCGAGGCCAGGGTGTGGCCGCGGGTGTCGTCGATCACCTGGACGAACAGGTGCCGGGAGGACCGGGTGACGACCAGGCGCGGGCGGTCGGCGGCGCCGAACACCTTCTTGCGCCCGCGGACCTGCCGACGCAGCCGGGAGGCGCGCTTGGGCGCCGTGTGCTTGGGAGCGGACAACGAGATGCCCATGGTCACTTACCAGCCTTTCCGACCTTGCGGCGCACGTGCTCGCCCGCGTACCGCACGCCCTTGCCCTTGTACGGCTCCGGCTTGCGGATCTTGCGGATCCGGGCGGCCGTCTCGCCGACGGCCTGCTTGTCGATGCCGACCACGCTGAAGCGGGTGGGCGTCTCGACGGTGAAGGTGATGCCCTCCGGCGCGGTCACGTTGACCGGGTGGCTGAAGCCCAGGTTGAACTCCAGCGCGTTCGGGCCCTTGCTGATGACGCGGTACCCGACGCCGACGATCTCGAGCTTCTTCTCGTAGCCCTCGGTCACGCCGGTGACCATGTTGGCCACCAGGGTCCGGGTGAGACCGTGCAGCGACTTGCTCACGCGGTCGTCGTCGGGACGGCTGACCTCGAGCTCGCCGGACTCGGCGCGGGCGATGGTGATGGGCGAGGCCACGGTGTGCGACAGCGAGCCCTTCGGGCCCTTGACCACGACCTGCTGGCCGTCGAGGGACACCTCGACACCGGCCGGGACGGTGATCGGCAGCTTACCGATGCGGGACATGTCTGTTCTCCTTCAGCTCTCGTCGCTCACCAGACGTAGGCGAGCACTTCGCCGCCCACGCTCTTGGCATTGGCCGCACGGTCGGTGAGCAGGCCCTGGGAGGTGGAGATGATCGCGATGCCCAGACCGCCGAGGACCTTCGGCAGGTTGGTGGACTTCGCGTACACCCGCAGCCCCGGCTTGGAGATCCGTCGCACACCCGCCAGGGACCGCTCGCGGTTCTGGCCGTACTTGAGGGTGAGCTTCAGCGTCTTGCTGACCTCGCCCTCGGCGGGCTCGAGCACCTCGTAGGAGGAGATGTAGCCCTCCTCCTTGAGGATCTCGGCGATGCCGACCTTGATCTTGCTGTGCGGCATCGAGGTCGAGTCGTGGTACGCCTGGTTGGCGTTGCGCAGACGGGTCAGCATGTCTGCGATCGGGTCGGTCATGGTCATGACGTCACGTTCTTCTTTCTCACCATGGTTTCCCGCGACCGGGTGGGCCGGGGACCTGTGGCGTTGGACTGGGTGTTCGTCCTTCGACGGGCTCAGGACGTGGGGGTCGGCTCGGACGCGCGCGTGCGGGCTCGGACGTGGCGTCCGGGCACCTCGCCGCCGGCGCCGGGTGTCACCAGGAGGACTTGGTGACCCCGGGCAGCTGGCCGGCGTGGGTGAGCTCGCGCACGCAGATCCGGCACAGGCCGAACTTGCGGAACACGGCGCGGGGCCGGCCGCACCGCTGGCAGCGGGTGTAGGCGCGGACGGCGAACTTGGGCTTGCGGGCCTGCTTGACCTTCAGTGCGTTCTTGGCCATCGGTTAGCTCACTTCTTCTTCCGGCTGAAAGCGGGACCCTTGGCGCGGGCCCGGGCCGGCCTCGGGTTGTCGTTGAAGGGGAAGCCCAGGTGCTTCAGCAGCGCCCGGCCCTCCGCGTCGTTGGTCGCGCTGGTGACGAAGGTGATGTCCATGCCGCGCACCCGGTCGATGCGGTCCTGGTCGATCTCGTGGAACATGACCTGCTCGTTGAGACCGAAGGTGTAGTTGCCCTGACCGTCGAACTGGTGGGCGTTCAGCCCGCGGAAGTCGCGGATACGGGGCAGCGCCAGGCTGATCAGCCGGTCGGCGAACTCCCACATCCGGCGGTTGCGCAGGGTGACGTGGCAGCCGATCGCCTGACCCTCGCGCAGCTTGAACTGCGCGATGGACTTGCGGGCCTTCGTCACCGACGGCTTCTGCCCGGTGATGGTGGTCAGGTCGCGCACGGCGCCGTCGATCACCTTGGAGTCGCGGGCGGCGTCACCCACACCCATGTTCACCACGACCTTGACCAGGCCGGGGATCTGCATGGGGTTGGCGTAGCCGAACTCCTCCTGGAGGGCGGTACGGATCTCGTCGCGGTAGCGCTGCTGCAGACGCGGCAGCGGGGCCACGGCGGTGGTGGTCTCCTCGGTCGCGGTCGACATCAGATCTCCTTCCCGGTCTTGCGGGCGATCCGCACGGAGCGGAAGCCCTGGTACTCGGTGCCGTCGGGCCGCTTCTTGGTGACCTCGTCACGGCGGTAGCCGACCCGGGTGACGACCTCGTCGCCGTTGTCGTCCTTGACGACCAGCTGGACGTTGGAGACGTGGATCGGGGCCTCGCTGGAGATGATCCCGCCCTCGACCCGGCGTCCGCCCTGGGTCTGGCTCTCGCGACGGTGACGCTTGACGACGTTGACGCCCTCGACGGTCACCTTCTGGTTCTCGGGGCTGACCGAGAGGATCTCGCCGACCAGGCCCTTGTCCTTGCCGGCGATGACCTTCACGCGGTCACCCTTCTTCACGTGCAGCTTGCGCTGTGCCATTCAGATCACCTCCGGGGCGAGCGACACGATCCGCATGAACTTCTTCTCGCGGAGCTCCCGGCCGACGGGACCGAAGATGCGGGTGCCGCGGGGCTCACCGTCGGCCCGGAGGATGACGGCGGCGTTCTCGTCGAACTTGATGTAGGAACCGTCGGGACGGCGACGCTCCTTCACGCTGCGCACGATGACGGCCTTGACGACGTCGCCCTTCTTGACGTTGCCGCCGGGGATGGCGTCCTTCACCGTGGCCACGATGGTGTCACCGATGCCGGCGTACCGTCGGCCGGAGCCACCGAGCACGCGGATGCAGAGGATCTCCTTCGCACCCGTGTTGTCGGCGACCTTGAGCCGCGACTCCTGCTGGATCATTTCTGTCTCCTGGTTGTCTCACCGGTTCCCGGGGTCCGGGCCTGGCAGAACTGGTTGGATGAAGCAGACCGGTGGTGTCCGTACCGGCCGTGCGTCGACTGGCTTACTTGGCGCGCTCGAGGATCTCGATCAGGCGCCAGCGCTTGGTGGCCGACAGCGGGCGGGTCTCCATGATCCGCACCCGGTCACCGGCTCCGGCGGAGTTCTCCTCGTCGTGGGCCTTCAGCCGCTCCGAGGTCCGCATGACCTTGCCGTACAGCTTGTGCTTGACGCGGTCCTCCACCAGGACGGTGATGGTCTTGTCCATCTTGTCGCTCACCACGACGCCTTCGCGGACCTTGCGCGCGGTGCGCTCGGTCGCGGTGGTGGCGCCGGTCTCGGTCGGGTTGGTGGTCTCGCTCATGCTCAGGCCTTCTCGCTCGCGCTTGCCATGGTTCCGGGGGTCTCGGGCTCGGCGGCGTCAGGGTCGCTGACGATGCCGAGGTTGCGCTCCTGGATCACGGTGTAGATCCGGGCGATGTCCTTGCGGACGGCGCGCAGGCGACCGTGCGACTCCAGCTGACCGGTGGCCGCCTGGAAGCGGAGCGTGAACAGCTCCTCCTTCAGCTCCACCACCTGCTTCTCCAGCGCCTCACGGCTCAGGCCGCGCAGCTCGGTGGTGTTCAGTGCCTTCGCCATCAGTTCTCACCTGCCTCACGCCGGATGAAGCGAGCCTTCATCGGCAACTTGTGGATCGCCAGCCGCATGGCCTCGCGGGCCACGTCCTCGCTCACACCGGAGAGCTCGAACATCACGCGTCCGGGCTTGACGTTGGCCACCCACCACTCGGGGGAGCCCTTGCCCGAACCCATCCGGGTCTCGGCGGGCTTCTTGGTCAGCGGACGGTCGGGGTAGATGTTGATCCACACCTTCCCGCCTCGCTTGATGTGACGGGTCATCGCGATACGCGCCGACTCGATCTGCCGGTTGGTGACGTAGGCGCCCTCGAGGGCCTGGATCCCGAAGTCACCGAAGGCCAGCGTGGTCCCGCCCTTGGCCGCACCGTCGCGCTTGGGGTGGTGCTGCTTGCGGAACTTGACCCTGCGTGGGATCAACATCAGTTCTGCGCTCCTGCGTTCTCGGTGGCGGGAGCTGCCGAGGTGGCCTCGGCAGCCTCGGCACGACGGCGTCCGCCGCGCTCCGGACGGTCACCACGACCCGGGCGACGCTCGCCGCCGCGCTGGTTGCGCGGACGGCCCGGCGCCTTCTGGCGGGCGGCCTTCTGAGCGGCGCGCTCGGCACGGGTGCCGGAGACGTCGCCCTTGTAGATCCAGACCTTCACGCCGATCCGGCCGAAGGTGGTGCGGGCCTCGAAGAAGCCGTAGTCGATGTCGGCGCGCAGCGTGTGCAGCGGCACCTGGCCGTCGCGGTAGAACTCCGAGCGGCTCATCTCCGCACCGCCCAGACGACCGGAGCACTTGATCCGGATGCCCTTGGCACCGGAGCGCATCGCGGTCTGCTGCGCCTTGCGCATGGCCCGGCGGAACGCCACCCGGGCGCTCAGCTGCTCGGCCACGCCCTGGGCGACCAGCTGGGCGTCGGTCTCGGTGTTCTTGACCTCGAGGATGTTCAGCTGGACCTGCTTGCCGGTCAGCTTCTCCAGGTCGCCACGGACCCGCTCCGCCTCGGCACCGTTGCGGCCGATGACGATGCCCGGACGCGCGGCGTAGAGGAAGATGGTGACCCGCTCGCTGCGGCGCTCGATCTCCACCGAGGAGATGCCGGCGCGCTCCAGCGACTTGGTCAGGTAGCTGCGGATCTTGTCGTCCTCACCCACCAGCGCGGCGTACTGCTTGTCGGCGTACCACCGGGTCTTGTGATCGGTGGTGATACCCAGGCGGAAGCCGTTCGGGTTGACCTTCTGTCCCATGCTCAGGCCTCCTTGGCGGTACGCGGCTCGACGACGACGGTGATGTGGCTGCCCCGCTTGAGGATGCGGGAGGCCGAGCCCTTCGCCCGCGGACGGATCCGGCGCATGGTGACGCCCTCGTCCACGAACGCCTGGCTGACGTAGAGGTCGTCGGTGCGCAGGTTGTCGGTGTTCTCGGCGTTGGCGGCGGCGCTGGCCACCACCTTGCGGACCGGGTCGCTGGCCGCCTGCGGGGCGAACTGCAGGACCGTCAGGGCCTCCGACACGTCCATCCCACGGACCAGGTCGACCACGCGGCGGACCTTGGTCGGCGACATCCGGACGTGGCGGGCGATCGCGTACGAACCGGGACGGTCACCGAGCAGGGCCTTGCGCCGGGTGGGGCGCTCCTTCTCAGAGGTGCTCATGTCTCTTCCTTGTCTGTCTCACCACCGCGTCAGCGGCGGCGAGCCTTCCGGTCGTCCTTCACGTGGCCCTTGAAGGTCCGCGTGGGCGCGAACTCCCCGAGCTTGTGGCCCACCATCGCCTCGCTGACGAAGACCGGGACGTGCTTGCGGCCGTCGTGCACCGCGATGGTGTGGCCGATCATGTCCGGAATGATCATCGAGCGGCGCGACCAGGTCTTGATGACGTTCTTCGTGCCCTTCTCGTTCTGGACGTCCACCTTCTTCTGCAGGTGGTCGTCGACGAACGGGCCCTTCTTCAAGCTGCGTGGCATCTCTTGCTAACTCCTGATCAGCGCTTCTTGCCGGACTTGCGGCGACGGATGATGAGGCGGCTGCTCGCCTTGTTCGGGTTGCGGGTGCGACCCTCGGGCTTGCCCCACGGGCTGACCGGGTGGCGACCACCGGAGGTCTTGCCCTCACCACCGCCGTGCGGGTGGTCGATCGGGTTCATCGCCACGCCGCGCACGGTCGGGCGCTTGCCCTTCCACCGGGCCCGGCCGGCCTTGCCCCAGTTGATGTTGGACTGCTCGGCGTTGCCCACGGCACCGACGGTGGCGCGGCAGCGGACGTCCACCATCCGCATCTCGCCCGACGGCATCCGCAGCGTGGCGTGCCGGCCCTCGCGGGCCACCAGCTGGATGGAGGCACCGGCGGAGCGGCCCAGCTTGGCGCCGCCGCCCGGGCGCAGCTCCACCGCGTGCACGGTGGTGCCGACCGGGATGTTGCGCAGCGGCAGGTTGTTGCCCGGCTTGATGTCGGCGCCCTCGCCGGAGACCACGACCGCACCCTGGGTCACCTGGACCGGGGCGATGATGTAGCGCTTCTCCCCGTCGGCGTAGTGCAGCAGCGCCAGGCGGGCGGTGCGGTTGGGGTCGTACTCGATGTGAGCGACCTTGGCCGGCACGCCGTCCTTGTCGTAGCGCTTGAAGTCCACCATGCGGTAGGCCTGCTTGTGCCCACCGCCGATGTGACGGGTCGTGATGCGGCCGGTGTTGTTGCGGCCCCCGGTCTTGGGGTTGGGGCGCAACAGGGACTTCTCCGGCGTCGACCGGGTCAGCTCGACGAAGTCGGCAACCGACGAGCCACGACGGCCCGGCGTTGTCGGCTTGTGCTTACGGATACCCATGAGGTCTATTCGTCCTTGTCTGTCTGGTGCAGCCGGCCGGTCAGGCGGCCGGGCCGCCGAAGATGTCGATCCGCTGGCCCTCGGCGACCGTGACGATCGCGCGCTTGGTGTCGGGCCGCTTGCCCACGCCGTAGCGCGTGCGGCGGGTCTTGCCCTTGCGGTTCATCGTGTTGACCGAGGTGACCTTGACGCCGAAGACCTTCTCGACGGCGATCTTGATCTCGGTCTTGTTGGCCTGCGGGGCGACCACGAACGTGTACTTGTTCTGATCCAGCAGCGAGTAGGTCTTCTCGCTCACCACCGGGGCCAGCAGGATGTCGCGGTGGTCGCGGATCTTGAGCGGCTGCGTCACTTCTGCTCCTCCTCGATCTCGCTCTCGCGAGCGACGGCCTTCGCGCCAGCCGAGACCGGGCCGGCGGCGAAGGTCTCCAGCGCGGCGGAGGTGAAGACCACCGCGTCCGCGCACAGCACGTCGTAGGCGTTCAGCTGGTCGACGGCGAGCACGTGCACGCTCGGCACGTTGCGCAGGCTCAGGTAGGCCGCGTCCTCGTCGCGGTGCAGGGCGACCAGCACCTTGGCCTCGCCGGCGGCCGCGGTGATCGCGGCCAGCGCCTTCCTGGTGCTCGGCACGCCGTCGGTGACGAGGTCGGAGACCACGTGCACCCGGCCGTCGCGGGCCCGGTCGCTGAGCGCACCGCGCAGGGCGGCGGCGATCATCTTCTTGGGCGTGCGCTGGCCGTAGCCGTGCGGGGTCGGGCCGTGCACGACGCCACCGCCGGTCCACTGGGGCGCGCGGCGCGAACCCTGGCGGGCGCGGCCGGTGCCCTTCTGGCGCCACGGCTTGGCGCCACCGCCGCGGACCTCGCCGCGGGTCTTGGTGGCGTGGGTGCCCTGGCGGGCGGCGGCCAGCTGGGCCACCACGACCTGGTGGATCAGCGGGATGTTGACCGGTGCGTCGAAGAGCTCGGCCGGCAGGTCGGTGCTGCCGGACTTCTGGCC
>NZ_QPKK01000056.1 GCF_003344635.1 Desertihabitans aurantiacus | reverse complement strand
AGCGCGCCCACGCACCCTCAACGCGCAGACGCACCCTCAACGCGCAGACGCACCCTCAACGCGCAGACGCACCCTCAACGCGCAGACGCACCCCCAACGCGCAGACGCACCCCCAACGCGCAGACGCACCCCCAACGCGCAGACGCACCCCCAACGCGCAGACGCACCCACAAACGCCCTGAGCTTGTCGAAGGGCGATCAAGAGGCGGTCGCTCACCGGAGCGCACGGCCCGGATCCTCGCCCTTCGACAGGCTCAGGGCGCTGTGGTGGGCCCTGCGGACGGGCTCGCCTGTGGACAGGCTCAGGACTCCGCTGTGGTCCCAGGTCAGCGGCGACGGCGGCGGGCCATGTCGAGGACGCCGGCGGGCCCGCGCTGCTGCTCACCGTGGATGGTCCCGATGACCACCAGCGCGCCGGTCAGCACGGGAAGGAGCCACTGCGCCGCCTTGAGCTGGCGCTGGGCCGAGGCGAGCTCGTCGCTGGAGCCCGAGTCGGGCTCGGTGGCGCCCTGGGCGCCCTCCTGCGAGCGGCGGGCGACCGTGCTGCCCTGCAGCCCGGCCCACGCGGTGACGCCCATCGCCGCGGCGGTCACCACGACCTTGGCGATGGAGGCTCCCTGGGCCTCCCTCTGCACCGCCACCCGCCTGCGGTTGCCGATGAGCACGCCGATGCCGCCGATGGCGTGGGCGACGATCCCGGCCACCTGCCAGGGCGTCCACCGGGCCCAGCCGATCGAGGACAGCCGGGTCCGTTCCTGCGGGTCCTTCGCGGCCGCGGCCGCCCCGTTGAGGCCGACCGCGCCCATCAGCGAGCCACCGAACCAGGCGGCGGCGCCCAGGTCGTGGAGGGCACGGACGACGGTGTTGCGCTCGGACATGAGGGGGTCCTCTCGCGAGAGTGTGCTGGGATCGGGACGTACCCAGCCGCGTTGCGACCATGCCGGCGGCTGGGACGCGATTCCCGCCGGGAGGAGGGCACGCCGTGGTGACCAGGGTGACGATCGAGGACGTCGCGCGCCGCGCCGGGGTGTCCAACATGACGGTCTCCAACGTCATCAACCAGCGACCCGGCCGGGTCGGGGCGGAGACCCGCGCCCGGGTGCTGCGGGCGATCGACGAGCTCGGCTACCGGGTCAACCTGACCGCCCGCCAGCTGCGCTCCGGGCGCACCGGGACGATCGGCCTGGCGGTGCCGGACCTGCTGTCGGACTACCACACCGCCCTCGCCGAACGCCTGGCCGACCGGCTCGAGCGGAACGGGCTGCGGCTGGTGCTGGAGCGGACGGCCGCCCGGCTCTCGGCCGAGCTCGACTCGCTCAGCGCGCCCCGGCTGGACGCCTACGACGGCTTCGTGCTCAGCGTGGTCGCCGGCGACGCGGAGGCGCTGGCAGCCGTCCGGCCGCGGACGCCGGTGGTGCTGATCGGCGAGCAGGCCGTGCCCGACCGCTTCGACCACGTGCTGATGGACAACGTCGGCGGGGCCCGGCTCGCCACCGCCACCCTGCTCCGTTCCGGCGCCCGCCGGATCGCGCTGCTCGGCGGCGGGGACGACCCGGAGCACTCCATGCCGCACCTGCGCACCCAGGGCTACCGGGCCGCCCACGCCGAGGCGGGCGTGGAGGTGGTGGAGGCGCTGGTGCGGGCCTCCTCCTTCACCCGCCTCGACGGGCACCGCCTGGTCGAGGAGCTGGTCGGGGCCGGGGAGCCGTTCGACGCCGTGTTCGCCCTCACCGACAGTGCCGCGCTGGGGGCCCTGCGCGCGCTGGCCGACGCCGGGGTGCGGGTGCCCGAGGACGTCCAGGTGATCGGCTTCGACGACCTCGACGCCGGTCGTTGGAGCGTCCCGCGGCTCTCGACGGTCGACCCGGGCAATGCCGCGATGGCCGATGCCGTCTGCGAGCTGCTGCTGGCCCGGATCGAGGGCGGGCCCGACCCCCGCCCGACCAGGGTGGTGATGCCGCAGCCGCGGCTGGTCGAGCGGGAGTCGACGCGCCTCAGCTGAGCGTCAGCTCGCAGGTGGCGAAGCTGTGCGGCGGCAGGGTCACCCGCAGCGTCGACCCCTCCACCCGGACGTCCAGGGCCTCCGGCCGCACCCGGTCGGGCTGCTCGGCGCTGTTGTGGGCCTGCGGCTCGTCGGCGGTCAGCACCCGCGCCCGGTCGCAGGCGAAGCCGAGGCCGCGCAGGTCGAGCGCGACCTCCTGGGAGGTGTCGAGGGACAGGTTGCTCAGCGAGACCAGCGCCGTGCCGTCCTTGGTGCTGGCCGAGACCGACAGCAGCTCCAGCGAGTGCTCCTCGCTCTCGTGGCGCGGGCCGTCCAGCACGTGCACCGGCAGCCGGCGGGCGGACTGGTGGCGCTTGTTCATCTCGAACACGTGGTAGCTCGGCGTCAGCACCAGGGCCCCGGTGTCGGGGTCGGTGAGCAGCATCGCCTGCAGCACGTTGACGGTCTGGGCGATGTTGGCCATCACCAGCCGCTCGGCGTGGCGGTGGAAGATGTCGAGGTGGGTGCTGGCCACCAGCGCGTCCCGCACGGTGTTCTGCTGGTAGAGGAAGCCGGGGTTGGTGCCCTCCTCGACCGACCACCAGGTGCCCCACTCGTCGCAGACCAGACCGATCTGGCGCTCGGGGTCGTAGGCGTCCATCACCGCCGAGTGGCCGCGGATCACCCGGTCGATGTCGAGACCCTTCTGCAGGGTGCCGTACCACTGCTCGGCGCTGAACTCCGTGGCCGGTGTCCTCGCGATCGCGTCCCCGGCGTGGGTGTAGTAGTGGAACGACACCGCCTGGAAACGGGTCTTCGCCGACAGCCGGCAGCCAAGGCCACCGATCGCCTTCATCAGCGCCTCGGTCCAGGCCAGGTCGTCGTCGGCCGCACCGGCGGCGATCCGGTAGAGCTTGTGGTCGCCGTGGTCACGGCAGTAGGTCGCGTACTGGCGGGCCAGGTCGGCGTAGGCCTCGGCGCGCATGTGACCGCCGCAGCCCCAGGTCTCGTTGCCCAGCCCCCAGAACGGCACCTTCCACGGCTCCTCGCGGCCGTTCTGCCGCCGCAGCGCCACCATCGGGGAGTCCCCGGCGCGGGTGAGGTACTCCACCCACTCGCTCATCTCCTGCACGGTGCCCGAGCCGACGTTGCCGCTGACGTAGGCGTCGGCGCCGAGCAGCTCGCACAGCGCCATGAACTCGTGGGTGCCGAAGGAGTTGTCCTCGACCACGTCGCCCCAGTGGCTGTTGACCATCGAGGGACGCTGCTCACGCGGGCCGATCCCGTCGCGCCAGTGGTAGTCGTCGGCGAAGCAGCCGCCGGGCCAGCGCAGGTTGGGGATGTCGAGGGCCCGCAGAGCCTCCACCACGTCGAGGCGGATGCCGCCCTCGTTCGGGATGTCGGAGTCCTCACCCACCCAGAAGCCGCCGTAGATGCAGCGGCCGAGGTGCTCGGCGAAGTGGCCGTAGAGGTGGCGGTTGATGGTCGGGCCGGGGATGTCGAGGTCGATGACGACCTTGGTGGGCGTGCTCATCGGCGAGCTCCTGTCGAGAGGGGGACGCGGTTGGGTTTGACGTTATACCGACGCGCTGCTGCGCGACCAGACGTCCGGGCGATGAGTCCGGCGGACGGGCCCGGTCGGTACCGGAGCGGCGACGAGAGACGACCGAGGAGGAGCACGATGACCACCGATGCCACCACCGAGCTCGAGCAGCTGGTCCGCGAGCGCGCCGAGGCCGTCCGGCGCCAGGACGAAGACGCGCTGCTGCGGCGCGAGCACCCCGACGTGCTGAGCTTCCCGGTGCTGCCGCCCGCCGTCTCGCGGGGGCGGGAGGGGACCGCGCAGGCCATGCGGGCCTGGTTCGACTCCTACGCAGAAGGGCCCGGCTACGAGGTGCACGAGGTGTGGGTGGAGGCCGAGGGCGACCTCGGCTGCGTCAGCTTCCACTACCACGTCACCGGCACCCTGCACACGGGCGGCGAGGTCGACATGTGGGTGCGGGTCACCCTCGTCTGCCGCCGCACCGACGGCACCTGGCAGGTCGTGCACGCCCACGAGTCGGTGCCCTTCGACCCCGCCACCGGGCAGGCGCTGCTCAGCGAGGGCCCGAATACCGTGTGATGGCCCGCGGGGCGACACCGGTCGTCGGTGCCGCCCCACGGCCCGGTTCACTCGACCGCGAGGGCGGCCACCGGCGGGGCCGTCGCGGCCCGGCGTCCGGGCAGCACCGAGGCCAGTGCGGCGGCGGCCACGGCCACCGCGACCACGCCGAGGGTCGACGGCCAGGAGATCGCCAGCACGGCCTCCTCCTGACCGACCGCACCCATCAGCGCGCTCGCTCCCAGCCAGCCCAGGAACCCGCCGGCCAGGACGCCGACCACCGCGCTGACGACGGCCAGGCTGAGCGCCTCCAGCAGCAGCATCAGCCGCAGTTGGCGGCGCTGCAGACCGAGGGCGCGCAGCAGCGCCGACTCCCGCGTCCGCTCGATCACCGACAGCGCCAGGGTGTTGCCGACACCGACCAGCGAGATCAGCACCGCGGCACCGAGCAGCCCGGTCGCGATCAGCACCATGGCGTCGAGCAGCTGGGCGAACTCCGCTGACTGCTGGTACACCCCGACATCGAGGTACCCGCTGCCGAGGACCGAGCTGACGTCGGCCACCACCCGGGCGGCGTCGGCCCGCGGGTCGGCGTCCAGCCAGAGCCCGGCGGAGTTCGACCCCCCGAACAGCTCGGTGAACGCCTGCTCGGTGAGCAGCGCGTTGCCGTGCGCGGCATGGCTGATCACGGCGGTGAAGGTCGCCGACGCGCCGTCCCCCTCCGAGCCGTCGGGAGCCGCGGTGGTCAGCGTCACCTCGTCCCCGGCGCGCAGGCCCTCGCGCGGCGAGAGCACCACCGTCCGGTCGTCGAGGGTCGGTAGCGGCTCGGGCAGGAAGGCGTCCGCCGCCCCGGGCTCGACGCCGTAGACGGTGCTGAGGTAGCCGCCGCCGACGTCGGCCCGCCCGGCCGGCAGGGTCATCACCCGCTCGATCCCGTCCACCGCCCGCAGCTCCTCGACGGTCTCCAACGGGATGTCCGCGCCGTCGTCGCGGGTCAACGAGAAGTCCACCGGGAAGCGTTCGGCGATGTCGCCGATCAGGGTGCGCTCGGTGGTCGCCGCCCCGGTCTGCAGGGTCACCGTGACGCCGACGGCCAGCATCAGTGCGACGCAGGTGGCCGCGGTCCGGGCGGGGTTGCGACCCATCTGCGCGGTGGTCATCCGTCCGACCGGCCCGAACACCCGGTTCAGCACGCCGACCCCGCGGACCAGTACCGGCACGTACAGCGGGGCTGCGCCGAGCACCGCCACCGAGAGCGCGGCAGCGCCGGCGATCGCCACCGCCAGCACCAGCTCGCCGCCCAGACCGACGGCTCGCGAGTTCAGCGCCACAGCAGCCAGCCCGGTCCCCAGCAGGGCGAGCAGGCCGCACACCACGACACGGAGCACGGTGGCCCGGCGTCCCTGCTCGGGGGTTGCCACCGGTCGCAGCGCCTCCATCGGGCTGGTCGCCGCGGCCCGTCCGACGGCGGCCAGGGAGGCGAGGACGGTGACGGTCACCCCGGCCAGGACCGGGCCGACCGTCCCGGGCACCGACACCTGCAGCCCGGTCTCGATCGAGCCGGACCAGGCGGCCACGACGGCGGTCACCCCGATCCCGACGGCGACACCCACCAGCGCCCCGACCAGACCGATCACCGCGGCCTCGGCCAGCAGACCCGTCCGCAGCTGGCCGGCGGACCCGCCGACCGCGCGCAGCAGACCGATCTGGCGGCGGCGCTGTGCGAGGACGATGGTGAAGGTGTTGGCGATGATCAGCGCCCCGACCAGCATCGCGATGGAGGCGAAGACCATCAGCAGCACGGTCATCAGGTCGGCGCCCTCGAGGGCGGAGGAGGCGTTCTCCGCCCTCACCTCCGCGGTGGTCCGCACGTCGACCGACCCGGACTCGGCATCGGGCACCACGTCCGCCACCGCCTGCCGCAAGGGCTCGACCAGCGTCGCCGGGTCGGTGCCGGGCTCGGCCAGCACCAGGTACGTGCCGGCCACCCCGCCCGCCCCGCCGACGGCGTCGAACCACGCGGGTGCGGCGTACAGCTCGACGTTGCCGCCGCCGAACAGCCCGGCGACGGTCTCGGTGCGGCCGACCACGGTCGCCGGCCGCTTCCCGCTGCCGGCATCCAGCACCAGCTGTGCGCCCGGGGCGACGCCGAGGACGTCCACCGCCGCGGCGTCGACCGTCACCTCGTCCGGGGCGCTCGGCCACCGGCCCTCGGCCAGCACGGCCGGGTGCAGCCGCGGATCCGCACCGACGGTGCCGACGGTGGCGGTCGTGCTGCGCTCGCCGGCGGAGACCCGGGCGCCGAACCGGTAGGACGGCTCCACCGTCGCGACCCCGGGGACGTCCCCGATCGCGGTCAGCACGTCTGCGGCCGGCGCGGTGTACTCCTCGACCACCAGGTCGGAGTCGGCCAGCTGGCGGGTCATCGCCGTCCCGGAGGCGTGGAACTCGGTCTGCACCACCGCCACGCTGGCGACCATGAACGCCACGCTGATGGCGACCGCGACCACCACCGCCAGCGGCCGGGTCGGATGGCTGCGCAGCTCGGCCAGGGCGATCCGCAGGCTGGTCACGCCCCCACCTCGTCGAGGGTGTGCCGGGCCTGCTCGCCCCGGCCGCCGGTGCGTCGCGAGGACGCCCCGGCTCGGCCCGTGGCGGTGGTCGCGGCGAGCAGCTGGTCGGGGGCGGGACGGTCGAGGTCGTCGACCAGCCGGCCGTCGCCCATCACCAGCACCCGGTCGGCGAAGGAGGCGGCGTGCGCGTCGTGGGTGACCATCACCACCGTCTGCCCCAGCCGGTCCACCGAGCCCCGCAGCAGACCGAGCACCTCCTCGGCGGTGGCGGAGTCCAGCGCGCCGGTGGGCTCGTCGGCGAAGACCACCGCCGGACGGGTCAGCAGCGCGCGGGCGATCGCCACCCGCTGCTGCTGACCGCCGGACAGCTCGCTCGGCCGGTGCCCCAGCCGATCAGCCAGGCCGAGGGCGTCCACCACCTCGCGCAGGTGGTCGGGGTCGGGGCGCCGGCCGGCGAGGTCGAGCGGCAGCAGCATGTTCTCCCGCGCGGTCAGCGTCGGCAGCAGGTTGAAGGACTGGAAGACGAAGCCGACCTGGTCGCGGCGGACCCGGGTGAGCCGGCGGTCGTCCAGCGCGCTGAGCTCCTGCCCGGCGAGGAACACCTTGCCGCCGGTGGTGCGGTCGAGCCCGGCGAGGCAGTGCATGAGGGTGGACTTGCCCGAGCCGGACGGTCCCATGATCGCGGTGAACGTGCCGCGGTGGATGTTCACGCTGACGCCGTCGACCGCCCGGACGGCGGTGTCGCCCGAGCCGTACACCTTGCTGAGGTCGAGGGCGCTGGCCACCACCGTGGTGGTGGGAGCGTCGGGCGGAACGGGCCGGGTGGCGGTGCTCATGGGTGTCCTGTCGTCGGAGGCTGGGACGCCGACGACGCTAGGGCCGCAACCGCCCCCTCCTCGTGCCGCCAGGGGCCACCGGCGCCGCGACCGTGGTGGTCGGATGGCCGCCGTCCGTCCGACCGTGGGCACCCGTGCTCCGACCGCGGTCCCAGGAGCGGGCGGCTGGTCGGCGGCCGCGACCGGTCGTCCTGGCGACCGACGACCGCCGGGGCGCCGTCAGCTGTCCGGTGCGGCCAGGGTCTCGAGCAGGGTGGACAGCGTCTGCTGGTCGTCCGCCGACAACCGCCCGATCCGCTCGCGCGGGAAGCGGAAGGCCTGCCGGGCCGAGCGGTCCAGCTCGGCGCCCGCGGCGGTGATCGCGACCTCGCGCGAGCGGCGATCGGCACGGCCGGGCTGCCGGGTGACGAGCCCCCTGGCCTCCAGCCGGGTGACGACCTGGGTGACGTTGGAAGCGTCGCAGAGCAGCTCGGTGGCGATCTCGCCCATGGTGCGGGGCCCGTCGGCGACCGCCTTGAGCAGGCACGCCTGCGCCGTGCTGAGCCCGACGGCCCGGGCCGCGCGCTCGTAGGCCGCGTCGTAGTCGTAGACGAAGCCCCACAGCTGCTGGGCTACGCGGTCGGTGCGGTCGGGCATGTCCCCACACTACTTGATTCAGTGAAGCATTTGTGCTGTCGTGGAGGTACTTGATGCTCTCAAGCATCTGTCCGACGATCGAGGAGGCACCATGCACCGCGTACTCATCACCGGCGTCCGGGCCAAGACCGGCGCCCCGCTGGCCACCCTGCTCGCCGACCGGGCCGACGTCGAGGTCCGCGGCGGCACCAGCGACCCCTCCCGGGTCGACGTCCCCGGCGTCGGGGCCGTCCGCTTCACCTGGGACGACCCCGCGTCCTGGGAGGCGGCGACGGCCGGCGTCGACGGCATCTTCGTCGTGCGTCCCGACCGCCCTGATGCCCCCGAGCTCATCACCGCCCTGCTCGCCGCGGCCCCGGCGCAGGCGCACGTCGTGCTGCTGTCCGAGCTCGACGGCGGCTACTTCGACCACGACGCCTGGGCGCTCCGCGTCGAGCGGGCGGTGCAGGACAGCGGGCACACCTGGACCGTGCTGCGGCCGGGCTGGTTCATGCAGGTCTTCAGCGACCAGCGGTTCTACCTCGACCCGCTGCGGAACGGGCAGCTGGCCTTTCCCTCCGGCGGGCAGCCGGTCGCGTGGATCGATGCGCGCGACATCGCCGACGTCGCCGCCAGGGCGCTGCTCGACCCGGTCCACCGGAGCCGCACCTACGACCTGACGGGCCCCGAGGCGCTCACCCTGGCCGAGACGGCGGAGGTGCTCGGTGCCGCGCTCGGGCACCGCGTCGAGCCGGTCGAGCCGACGATGGAGGAGGCGCTGGAGGGTCGCGAGGGTTTCGACCGTGAGAACGAGTTCGGCGCGCTGGACCGCGTCCGCCGCGGCTTCGGCGCCCTCGTGACCACCACGGTCGCCGACCTCACGGGCCGGCCTGCGCGGACGTTGGCCGAGTTCGTCGCCAGCGAGCCGGCCCTCACACCAGCGTCCCGGTGAGCTGCCACGGGACGCAGCACCGGGGAGCTCGCGCGACGCGCCAGGACGAGCCCTCGTCCGTCACGGTGCGGCCCGGGTGGTCACCGCATCGGCGACCCGGGCCGCCGTCCGTCCCTCCGGGCCGAAGTGGTCGAGCCCTGGCAGGGTGAGCGTCTCGACCCCGAGCACCAGGCGGCCGAGGTCCTCCACCCCGACGGGATGCGCACTCCGACCGCCGTTGAGCAGCAGCACCCGGGCGTGGGTGTGCAGGGGCGCCCAGCCGGTCTGCCGGCCGATCTCGCGGTGCTCCGCCAGGTTGGGTCCGAGCAGCGGGGCGAGCCGACGCCAGCCCGCGCCGCGGAACGCGATGCACAGCACCAGCCGCAGGTACCAGCGGGGCAGCCGGGACACGACGGCCGGGGCCCCGCCGGAACCGCGGAGGAACTCGGCGAACGCGGCTCGGAGGTCCCCGGCAGCGAGGTGCTGCTCGTAGGGCCGCATCCACCCGGTGGGCAGCGGCTCACCCGGCAGGGCGGGTTCGTAGAGGACGACCCGGTCGAGGTCGGCGCCGGCCCGGAGGGCGTCCAGTACCACCAGCCCGCCGAAGCTGTGCCCGAACGCCGCCCGGGCGCCGGTCGCCTCCAGCACGGCCCGCAGGTCCTCGGCGTCGGTCCGCAGTGTCCAGCCGGCCGGTTGCGGACTGCTCAGGCCGCGGCCACGGCGATCGAGGAGGTGGACCGTGTGGACGCCGGCGAGGGCGCGGGCGAGCGGCAGGTAGTCCTCGCTGCTGCGCAGCGCGCCGCCGACCACGACGACGCCCGGGCCGCTGCCCAGGGTCCGGTACCCGACCGAGCCGCCGTCGCCGGTCCGGAGCGTGGTCTGCGTCGTGGCTGTCATGGTTCCACCCGGGTCGTCGGCGCCGATCACGAGCGCGTCGCGGCCGGCTCGCGATCGCGCCGTCGACGGTACGGCACGGCGAAGAGGTAGAGGCCGGTCACCCACTGCACGGTGAGCGGGACCAGGGGCGAGAGGTAGACCCAGGTGGCCGGGACCTCCTGGGTGAGGACGATCACCGTCACCACGATGGCCAGGACGGTGAAGAGGACGGCCATCCACCGGTGCAGCTGCCGCAGGACCTGATGTGTACGCATACGGGAACGCTAGGAACGCCGCGGTGCCGACCGCTTCTCGATTCCTGACCGACCCCGTCCCCCCGTGCCCCAGGGGCCTCGGACGGCGGTCGCCCGCCCTTCGACAGGCTCAGGGCGTCGGGCTTGCCCTCGGCTCAGAAGTAGGTGCGGACGGCGCCGACGACGCGGTCGTCGTCGGCGAGCAGCGGGAGCAGTGGCCAGCGGTCCAGGGTGGTGCACGGGTGGGAGATGCCGAAGCGGACCCGCTCACCCACCCGCCACGGCGCGTCCTCCTCGTGGCGGACGAAGGCGTGCTGGTCGTTGAGCTTCGTGACGACCACGCCCGGGCCGGCGTCCAGCGGCACCGGCAGGTCGATGTCGAAGGAGGCGTCCCGCTTGCCGAAGCCGACCAGGCTCAGCCCCGGCTCGGGCACCGACAGCACCGCGGCGTGCACCTCCAGCGCCGGGCGCAGCTCGGCGAACGGGGAGACCCGCGCCAGCATGCCGTGGTCGTGGAACAGGTAGCCGCCCGAGCGCACCACCCGCCGCACCGGCACCGACAGGGTCGGCAGCCCGGCCCAGCTGGCCACCACCAGGTCCGGGTAGGACGAACCTCCGGCGGTGATGACAGCCTCCTCCTGCAGCAGCCCCTCGGCGTCCAGCGCGGACAGCAGCGATCCCAGCAGGTCGACCATCGCGCTCACCGCGGCGGACGCGCTCTCGCTGCGGTCTCCCGGGTGCACGCCCTCGAAGCACTCCACCCCGGCCAGCCGCAGCCCCGGCGCGGCCTCGACCGCACGGGCCACCGTCAGCGCCTCCTCGACGCTCCGCGAGCCGGTGCGGCCACCGGGCACGCCGAGCTCGAGCAGCACCGGCAGCGGACGTCCGGACGTCCCGGCCGCGGCCAGCAGCTCCACCCCGGCGACGCTGTCGGCCAGCACCAGCAGGTCCAGCTCCGGGTCGGTGCGCTGCGTGTGCGCGAGCCAGGCCAGCCCGGCGGGGTCGGTGACCTGGTTGGCCAGCAGCACCCTCGGCACGCCCCACCCCCGCATCGCCCGCGCCTGCGCGACGGTGGCGGCGGTGATCGCCCAGGCCCCGTCGGCGAGCTGGTTGGCGACCAGCTGCGGGCTCATCGAGGTCTTGCCGTGCGGGGCGAAGTCGACCCCGTGCCCGGCGCACCAGTCGGCGAACAGCCGGCCGTTGTGCCGCAGCGCGGACGCCCGCAGGGTCGCGGTGGGCAGCAGCAGGTCGTCCAGGTGCCAGCCGGCGCCGGCCACCCCGCCGACGGTGCCGGCGCGCGTGAGCAGCTCCGGGTCGACGGGCAGGTTGCGGAAGCGGGCGTCGAGCGGTTCGTCCAGGCCGTACCGGCGGACGTCCTCAGCAGGGGTCATGGGCGGCCTCCTCGGGGCGGGGGAACTGCTCGCTCAGCTCGTGCGGCTCGAGCAGTGGACGGGTCAGCGCGGCGCGCAGCCGCTGCTCACGGGCGTCCAGGGCGGCCCGCTGGCGGTCGTTGAGCGGGATCCACGACGGCACCGGCTCAGGCCAGCGCGGGGCGAGCGGACGGCCGTCCAGCAGGGTCATCCGGTTGACCAGCCGCACCCCGCCGGTGCGCGTCACGCCGTGGGCGTCGCCGAAGACGTGGTCGCCCTCGTCCAGGTCGAACACCGCGATGTCGGCCGGCGCGCCGACCGCCAGCGTGCCGGCGTTCAGCCCGAGCACCCGGGCGGGGGTGACGGTGGCGGCGGCGACCACGTCGACCAGCTCCATCCCGGCCGCCAGCACGGTGCCCATCGTGGTCGGCAGGTCGAAGACCGGGCCGTGCAGCGAGCGCGCGTGCAGGTCGGAGGAGACGGTGGCCGGCGGCAGCCCGGCGGCCAGCAGGGCGTCCAGCACCGGGTAGGAGAACCCGCCCGAGCCGTGCCCGAGGTCGAGCACCACCCCGCGGGCGGCCGCCTCGACCAGGGCCGGCTCGGGGCGTCCGTCGCGGACCAGTCCCTCGGCCACCCCGGTCGCGCAGTGGGTGAGGACGTCGCCGGGGCGCAGCAGCGCCACCACGTCGGAGGCCGACGGCGGGCCGTAGCCGATGTGGGCCATCAGCGGACGTCCGGTCGCCTCGGCCACCTCCAGCCCGCGGCGCAGCGGCTCCAGCCCGTGGGGGCCGACGGTGTGCCGGTCGACGCGCACCTTGATCCCGCGGACCAGGGCGGGGTGCTCCCGGATCGCGGCGACCGCGGCGTCCACGTCGCAGTGGTCGAGCAGCAGCGACTCCCCGGTGGAGCCGGTCAGCCCGATCCCGGACACGTTGAGCAGCGCGTGCACCCGGACGCCGGTGGCCGCGACCTGGCGGGCCAGCGCCCGTACCGCGTACGCCCCGGCCGAGCCGGCGTCCACCCAGGTGGTGACGCCGGTGCTCCAGGCGAGCGGGTCGGGCGCGACACCCCAGAAGCCGGCGCCGGCGAAGACGTGGGTGTGCAGGTCGACCAGACCCGGGGTGACCAGCGCGCCGGAGACGTCGATCGTCCGGCCCGCGCCCGCGCCGACCCCCGGGCCGACGGCGGCGACCCGTCCGTCGCTGATCGCCACGTCGCCGACGAGGTCGGTGCCGGAGGCGGGGTCGAGCACCCGACCGTTGAGCAGTGCGAGATCGGGTTCCACGGGAGCGATCGTGCCAGTCCCCGCCGGTCGGGGCCGCCCGGTCTCGCCGTCACCCCGGCCCGACACCCGCGGGTGTGGCCGAACCGTCGGTCCGAGCTGGTCGGAACCGACGGAACGCCCACACCCGCGGGGGGGGGGCAGCCGTCAGGCCTGGGACTCGATCCGCGCCGTCTCGGCCAGCTGCCGGGCGGCGGGCTGCTCGATGACGTCGATCGGGTTGTCCTCGACGAGGTTGAGGGTGGCGTCGCGGTCCTCGACCAGGAAGCGGGCCCGGGTGAACGCCTGCGCGCCCGGCTCCTGGACGTAGGGCAGGCAGCGGAAGCTGACGTCCATGGCGTCGGGGGTGATCACCGTCGAGACGTAGCCGCGCAGCGCGTTCTGGAACTTGATGTGCGGGTTCCAGGCCTGGGCGGGATAGCTGCCGATCGCCGAGTCGCTGCCGTTCCCGCCGGAGGTGATCGAGGAGCAGACCAGCTCGGTGCCGATGCTGCGACCGGTCGGGTCGTCCCAGTCCGCCTTCAGCTCGTTGGCCCAGTGGGTGTGCACGTCACCGGTGAGCACGACCGGGTTGCGCACGCCGGCGTCCAGCCAGCCGTCGGTGATCCGCTGCCGGGAGGCGGTGTAGCCGTCCCAGGCGTCCATCGAGACGGTGGTGGCCGGGCCCTGGTCGCTGTCGCGCTCGGCGAAGAACACCTGCTGGCCGAGCAGGTCCCAGCGGGCCTCGGAGTCGCGGAAGCCGTCGAGCAGCCAGGCCTCCTGGGCGGTGCCGGTGATGGTGCGGCGGCGGTCGGAGGCCTCGGGGCAGTCGGTGTCCCAGCCGTCCCCGCAGGCCTGGTCGGAGCGGTACTGCCGGGTGTCGAGCATGTGGAAGGTGGCGAGCTGGCCCCACTGCACCCGGCGGTACAGCTGCAGGTCGTAGCCCTTCGGCGCCGAGGACGGCCGCAGCGGCATGTTCTCGTAGTAGGCGCGGAAGGCGGCCTCGCGCCGGGCCAGGAAGCCGGGGCGCTCCGCGACGTTCTCCGGGATCGAGTCGGCCCAGTTGTTGTCGACCTCGTGGTCGTCCCAGGTGACCAGCCACGGGGCCACCGCGTGCGCGGCCTGCAGGTCGGCGTCGGCCTTGTACTGGGCGTGGCGCTGGCGGTAGCCGGCCAGGGTGGTGGTCTCGGGGCCCTCGTGGTCGCGGACGTTGCCGCCCGGGGCGACGTAGGCGTCAGCCTTGTACTCGTACTGGTAGTCGCCCAGGTGCAGCACCAGGTCGGGACGCTCGTCGGCCAGCCGGCGGTAGGCGGTGAACCAGCCGTGCTCGTACTGCGCGCAGGAGGCGAAGGCCATGCTCAGCGAGGACGGCATCGCGCCGGGGCGCGGGGCGGTGCGGGTGCGTCCGACCGGGGAGACGTGGCGGCCGAGGCGGAACCGGTACCAGTACTCGCGGTCCGGGCGCAGCCCGGTGGCCTCGACGTGGACGGCGTGGCCGAACTCCGGCTGGGCGACGGCCCGGCCGTTGCGCACCACCTTGCGGAACCGCTCGTCGGAGGCGACCTCCCAGCGCAGCGTGTAGGAGGCGTTCGGCATCCCGCCGAGACCGTCCTCGGCGAGCGGGTCGAGAGCCAGCCGCGTCCACAGGATGACGCTGGTGGACCACGGGTCGCCCGAGGCGATGCCGAGGGTGAAGGGGTCCTGGCGGGGGGTGGGGGCCGCGAAGGCCGTGGAAGGCGCCGCGAGCGCGGGGGCGGCGACGGCGGCGGTGCCGACCAGACCGGCGGTGAGCACGGTCCGACGGGTGGGGGTGAGGGTGGGGGTGTGGTTCATGACGTCGACGCTGGCCCTCCCAGGCGACATCGGGACGACGACGAGGTGACACCTGCCCCAACTCGACGGCACCGGACGTCCCGGCACGCCGCGCGCCCACCCCGCGCCCGGCACACACGTTCGCGCGACGGCACCCATGCTGCAGCGTGTGTGGCGCCCGACGAACGTGTGTGCCGCTCGCCCACCCCGCTGCCGGCACACACCTTCGCGCGACGGCACCCTGGTTGCAGCGTGTGTGGCGCCCGGCGAAGGTGTGTGCCGCGGACGCGGGCCGGTCAGCCGGTGGGGGTGACGCGGAGGAGCTGGTCGTCCGAGCCGTTGGACGTGGTCACCAGCAGCGAGCCGTCGGCGGCCTGGGTGACCGAGCGGAGGCGTCCGTACCCGGTGAGGACGTCGGGGGTGCGGGTGTCGGTGACGGTGCCGTCCTCGTCCAGGGTCATGAAGACCAGCTCGCTGGCCTTGAGCGCGGCGACCGCGAGCCCGCCGGCGTAGCTGCCCCACTGCGGCCCCTCGACCGCGCTCATCCCGGAGATGGCCAGCGTCGGGTCGCCGGAGCTCCACACCGCCTCGACCTGCTCCCCGGGCAGGTCCTGGTCGGTCATCGGCACCGACTCGTCGTAGCCCGGCACCGGGTCCCAGCCGTAGTTGCCACCGGCCTGGAGCAGGTTGACCTCGTCGTCGACGTCGGGGCCGTGCTCGGCGGTGAGCACCTGGTCGTCGCGGAAGGCGATGCCCTGCACGTTGCGGTGGCCGTAGGTGTAGACCAGCCGCTCGTCGGGGTCGTCGGCGTCGATGAAGGGGTTGTCCGCCAGCGGCTCGCCGGTGGCCGGGTCGGCGCGCAGCACCTTGCCGTTGAGGCTGGTGCGGTCCTGCGGGTTCTCGCCCACCGCCGCGTCGCCGGTGCCGACGAACAGCTCGCCCTCGGCCGAGATCTCCAGCCGGCAGCCGCCGTGGCGGCCGGTGGTGCTCCCGATCCCGTTGATCAGCGCGTCACCCTCGGTGGCCTCCGTGCGGTCCTCGTCCAGGGTCCACTCGACCACCCGGACGTCGGTCTCGCCGTCGTCGCTGTGCCCGTGGCAGGTGAGGAAGCGGTTGTCGTCCTCGGGGTCGACCGCCAGCGACATGAACCCGGTCTCGTTGCTGGACCACAGCCCGGACGGCCCGTCGGAGAGCACCCGCTGCTCGCTGCCGTCGAGGAGCAGCAGCCGGCCGCTCTCCTTCTCGGTGACGAGCAGCTCACCGCCGGCCAGCTCGGCCACGTCCCAGGGCAGCTCGAGGTCGTCGGCCAGCACCTCCACCTCGAGCCCGGGCTCGGTGTCGGGCGTGGGGGTCGGGGTCGGGGTGGGCGACGGCGTCGGGGTGGGCGTCGGCGAGGGGGAGGCGGCCGCGGTGGTGGGTGGCGGCGGGGCGTTCCCCGCGCCGGCGTCCGGGTCGCCGCTGCAGGCGGC
>NZ_QPKK01000055.1 GCF_003344635.1 Desertihabitans aurantiacus | reverse complement strand
GCCGGCCGGTCCTCCCGGTCCGCGCCGCGGGCCGGGCCTCCTCCGCTGGGCAACCGCACGACGAACGCGGCGGCGGGACCGGGTTGACGGTGGCGGTGCTGGCGGTGGTGCTCCTGGTCGGCGGTGTCGTGGTCGGGGTGGGCGCCGCGGTGCTGGCCACCGCGGTGACGCGGGACCACGCCGACCTGGCGGCCCTGGCCGGCGCCCGGGCGGTGCGCGAGGGTGGGGACGCCTGCACCGCGGCAGAGCAGACGGCGCGGCAGAACGGGGCCAGGGTGCTCGACTGCGAGGTGGCGGGCGACGAGTGGCAGTTCGTCGTCACCGCCGAGGTGGCCCAGCCGATCGGGCTCGAGGTGGGCGGCCGCGCCCTCGAGCTGCGGGCCGTGGCCCATGCCGGCAGCTCCGAGCTCGCCGGCCGATGATCTGACGTGACGTGACGTGACGTGCCGGCGGGCCGGGCCGGCGACCTCAACGCCCGAGGACGCCGGCGAGCAGCGCGGTGGCGGCCGGCTTGTCCAGCACCTGGTTCTGGTTGCCGCACTTGGGCGAGACCACGCAGGCCGGGCAGCCGGTCCCGCACCGGCAGAGCCGCAGCCGCTCCCAGGTGGCGGTCAGCCAGCGCTCGACCTCCTCGAAGGCACGCTCGGCGAACCCGGCGCCGCCGGGGTGGCCGTCGTGGACGAAGATCGTGCAGGCGTCGGTGTCGGGGTGCAGCACCGTGGACAGCCCGCCGATGTCCCACCGGTCGCACGGGGCGAAGGCGGGCAGCAGCCCGATCGCACAGTGCTCGGCGCCGTGGGCCGCCCCGGCCAGCGCCTGCTGGCTCAGCCCCAGCTCGGCGAGCAACGTCTCGTCGACGGTCAGCCACATCGACTGGGTCTGCAGCACCCGGCGCGGCAGGTCGAGCGGGGTGGAGTCCCAGACGGTGCCGGTGAGGGCGTCGCGGCGCAGGTAGCCGGTCACCTGGGAGGTCACCTCGACGTCGCCGAGGAAGACGTCGGCGCGGGGCAGGCGGCTGGAGCGGCGGCGGCCCAGCACCCGCACGTCGCTGACCGACTGGGCCGAGGTGCGGTAGGGCACGTCGGCGACCCGGGCGGTGCACTCACCGGCCTCGGGGTCGTAGCGCTCGACCAGCCACAGCTCGCCGCGGTGCAGGTAGACCGCACCCTCGTGCACGCTGCGGTCGGCCGTCTGCGGGTCGGCCTGACCGACCACCCGGCCGGTGCCGGCCTCCAGGATCTCCACCGGGCGTCCACCGGCGCTGCGCAGGTCGATCGCGTCGACCGCCCGGTCGGGCCGGGTCCAGAACCAGCCGCGGGCGCGCCGGCGCAGCACCCCCTGGGCGGCGAGCCGGTCCGCGACGGCCACCATCTGCGGGCCGAACCAGCGCACGTCGTCGGCCTGCAGCGGCATCTCCTGGGCCGCTGCGGCCAGGTGCGGGCCGAGCACGTAGGGGTTCTGCGGGTGCAGCACGCAGGCCTCGACCCGTCCGGAGAAGACGAGCTCGGGGTGGTCGAAGTAGTAGAGGTCGAGCGGGTCGTCGCGGGTCAGCATCGTCACCTCGGCCGAGCCGCCGCGACGTCCGGCCCGTCCGGCCTGCTGCCAGAACGCCGCCATGGTGCCGGGGAAGCCGCCGATCACCACCGCGTCCAAGCCAGCGACGTCGATGCCGAGCTCCAGCGCGTTGGTGGCCGCCACCCCGCGCACCGAGCCGTCCTGCAGCCGGGCCTCGATGCTGCGCCGCTCGCGGGCGAGGTAGCCGCTGCGGTAGGCCTCCACCAGCGGCAGCCCGTCGGCCGCGGCGGTCTGCAGCCCCAGCTCCGACAGCCGGCTCTGCGCCGACAGCGCCACCAGCTCGCTGCGCAGCCGGGAGCCGATGAAGGCCAGCGCCTGCTCCCCGCGGCTGACGTGGTCGACCAGGGCCCGGGACGCAGCCTCCTCGATGCCCTGCTCGGGCTGGCGCAGCCGGATGGTCACCTCGGCCCGGGGCGAGCAGTCCTCGTCGACGACCACCACCTCCGCCGGCTCCACCCCGATCAGCCGGGACGCCGACGCGGCCACCTCGGCGGTGGTCGCCGAGGCCAGCACGAACACCGGGTCGGCGCCGTAGGAGTGGCACAGCCGGCGCAGCCGCCGCAGCACCGCGCTGACGTGGGCGCCGAAGACCCCGCGGTAGCGGTGGCACTCGTCCACCACCACGTGGGTGAGCGACCCGAGCAGCCGCGACCACCGGGCGTGCTGGGGCAGCACCGAGCGGTGCAGCATGTCGGGGTTGGTCAGCACCAGCGAGGCGTGCTCGCGGGCGAAGCGCCGCTCGACCTCGGAGCTGTCGCCGTCCAGCGCGCCGACCCGCCAGTCGGGCAGCCGCAGCGCGGTGCAGGAACGCAGCTGGTCGTGGGCCAGCGCCTTGGTGGGGGAGAGGTAGAGCGCGGTCGGCGCCCGCAGCCCGCGGACGAGGTCGGCCACCGACGCCTGCCGGACGCTGCCCGGACGTCCCCCACCCGGTGCCGGCCGGCTCCCGGCGCGGCGCGCGTCCACCGGGGCGAGGGCCTCGGCGAGCAGCGGCATCAGGTAGGCCAGCGACTTGCCCGAGGCCGTCCCGGTGGTGAGCACCGTGTGCCGCCCGGCCCGCACCGACTCCGCCGCCTGCACCTGGTGCCGCCAGGGCCGCTCGATCCCGCAGCCGGCCAGCGCGTCCACCGCCGCCTCGGGCAGCCACTCCGGCCAGTCGGCGCTGACCGGCGGCCGGGGCGGCCGCACGCAGCGGTGCTCGGAGGCGGTGTCCGCGGTCGGCGGAGCGGGGTCGGTCGTCGTCATCGCAGACAGCGTGGCACGCGGGCCCGACGGATCCGCGCCGGAACCGCCGACGCCGGTGGAGCGCCCAGCTCAGGCCGCCGGTCGTGGGATGGCGGCCAGCAGCTCGCGGGTGTACTCGTGGGCGGGCTCGGCGAACAGCCGCTCCGGCGGGCCGGACTCCACCACCTGCCCGCGCCGCATCACGTGCACCACGTCGGAGATCAGCCGCACCACCGCCAGGTCGTGGCTGATGAACAGGTAGGACAGCCCCAGCTCGCGCTGCAGGTCGGCCAGCAGGTCGAGGATCTGCTTCTGCACCACCACGTCGAGGGCGCTCACCGCCTCGTCCAGCACCACCAGCTCCGGACGCAGCGCGAGCGCCCGGGCGATCGCCACCCGCTGGCGCTGCCCGCCGGAGAGCTCGTGCGGGTAGCGTTCGGCCACCGCGCCGGGCAGCGCCACCTGCTCCAGCAGCTCGTGCACCCGCGCCCGGCGCTCGGCCGCGGTGCCCACCCGGTGCACCTGCAGCGGCTCGGCGATGCTGCGCCCCACCGGGTAGCGCGGGTCGAGCGAGGCGTAGGGGTTCTGGAACACCGGCTGCACGCGGCGCCGGAAGGCCACCAGCTCGCGCCGCCGGGTGCCCCGCGGCACACCGTCGAAGAGCACCTCGCCGGCGTCGGGGGCCTCGAGCCCGAGCACCAGGTTGGCGGTGGTGGTCTTGCCCGAGCCGGACTCGCCGACGACGGCCACGGTGGCCCCGCGCGGGATGGTCAGCGACACGTCGTCCACCGCCGTCACCGTCTGCCGACCGTCCTCGGTGGGCCGGCGCAGCGGGTAGGTCTTGCGCACGCCGCGCAGCTCCAGCAGCGGCGGTCCGCCCGGCACCGGGCCGCGCTCCAGCGGGTCGGCCAGACCCGGCACGGCGGCCAGCAGGGTCTGCGAGTAGGGGTGCTCGGGCCGGCTGAGGATGTCGGTCGCGGTGCCCGACTCCACCACCCGCCCGCGCTGCATCACCAGCACCCGGTCGGCGCGTTCGGCGGCCAGCGCCAGGTCGTGGGTGATGAGCAGCACGGCTGACCCGGTGGTGCCGGTCAGCCGGTCCAGCTCGTCCAGCACCCGTCGCTGCACCGTGACGTCGAGGGCGCTGGTCGGCTCGTCGGCGATCACCAGCCGCGGCCGGCAGGCCAGCCCCATCGCGATCAGCACCCGCTGCCGCATACCGCCGGAGAACTCGTGCGGGTACTGCCGGGCGCGGGCGGGCGCGTCGGGGATGCCGACCAGCTCGAGCAGCTCGACCACCCGTCCGGGGCCGCTGGGCAGGTCGTGCACCTCCAGCGCCTCGGCGATCTGCTCGCCCACCCGCATCATCGGGTTGAGGTTCGACATCGGGTCCTGCGGGACCAGCCCGATGCCGGCCCCCCGCACCCCTCGCAGCGTGCGCTCGTCGGCGCCCACCAGGTCGACGCCGTCGAACAGCACCCGGCCCGCGGTGATCCGGGCGTTGTCGGCCAGCAGCCGGTTCACCGCGCTCGCGGTGGTCGACTTGCCCGACCCGGACTCCCCGACGAGAGCCACCGTCTCCCCGGCCGCGATCTCGAACGACACCTCCCGGACGGCCTCCACCGGTCCGCCGGCGGTGTCGAACACGACCGACAGGTCGGCGACCTCGAGCACGGTGGTCATCGCAGCAGCTCCCTCAGGACGTGGTCGAACAGCTCGGTGGTCGGCACCGGCTCGGGCACCAGCAACCGGGACGCCCCCAGGGCCAGCACCAGCCTGCGCTCGGGCAGCACGGCCAGCGCGGTCCCGGTGAACCCGGGGTGCCAGAACAGCGGCGTGCCCACGTCGCGGTGGCGGAATCCCAGCCCCTGGCCGTCCACCGCCGGCGCCGACAGCAGCGCCCGCACGCCGTGGGCCGCCGGTCCGTCCGCCCCGTGCCACGCCCGCACGATCCCGTCACCCCAGGCCAGCAGCCCCGGCACGCTGGCGAACCCGCCGGCGTGCCCGGCCACCCCGCCGAAGGCGTGGTAGGCGTTCCCGTCGTCGGTCTCGCCCACCAGCAGCCGGGTGCGCCAGGCGAAGGAGTCGACGTCCAGCCCGGACGGCACCGGGTGCGGCTCCCCGGTGTCCACCATCCGGCGCTCGACGGCGTCCCCCTCGTCGCTGGCCACGGCCAGCGCCGGGTCGGCCCCGCCGGCGCGCAGCACCGGACGTCCGGCCAGCTCCGCGACGGCCTGCTCGAGCAGGGCGGGCAGCGGGGTGCCGGTCCGCCGCACCAGCAGCTCACCCAGCAGGACCATGCCGAGGTCGGAGTAGACGAACGCGTCCCCGGGACGGCCGCGCAGGCCGTGGCGCAGGATCCAGTCGACGGCACCGGCGGGGTCGTCGGCCAGCAGGTACAGCGGGGCCCACGGCGCGAGCCCGGAGCGGTGCCGCAGCAGCTGCTCCACCGTCACCGCACCGAGCGGGCCGAGGCCGGCGTCCTCGAGCAGCTCGCCCACCGTGCTGCCCAGCTGCAGCCGCCCCTCGGCGACGGCGCGCCCGGTGGCGACGGTGGTGGCCAGCTTGGTCACGCTGGCCAGGTCGAACACCGCCTCGGGCCCGACCGGCTCGCCGGGGACGCGCTCGCCCCACACGCCCACCTCCTCCACCCCGCCGCGGAGCACCCCGACCACGGCCCCGCGACACCACCCGGCCAAGCCGGCCGCGAGCGCGGAGGCGCTGCTCACGCCACCACCCGCAGCCGCACCGGTCGGACGTCAGGACGGGGCGGCAGCTCCAGCCCGTGCGGCCCCTGGTGCACCGCCCCGAGCACCCGGGCCTCCCGCGCCCCGGTGGCGCCCGGCACCGCCGCCGGCAGCCGGTGCAGCGAGAACCACCCGATCACCGCGAAGGCCAACGCCTCCTTGAGGTCGGCCGGCACCCCGAGCTCGTCGGTGCCGACCAGCGCCACCCCGGGCAGCAGGGCGGCCAGCCGGCCCATCAGGTGCTCGTTGCGGCAGCCGCCGCCCGCCGCGACCACCCGCCGGGCCCCGGAGGAGCGGACGGCGTCGGCCACCGTCCGCGCGGTCAGCTCGGTCAGCGTGGCGACCAGGTCGCCCGGCTCGATGTCCGGTGCGGCGGCCGACACCGCGTCGGCGACGTAGCGGCCGTGGAACAGCTCCTTGCCGGTGGACTTCGGCGCCGGCAGCGCGTAGTAGGGCTCGGCGAGCAGGTGGTCCAGCAGGCCCTCGTGCACCCGGCCGGCGGCGGCGACCCGTCCGGCCGTGTCGTAACCCGCCGGGTCGAGGTCGTGCTCGGCCACCACCGCGTCCACCAGCGCATTCGCCGGGCCGACGTCGTAGGCGAGGATGCGCGCACCGGGCGAGAGCACCGTCAGGTTGGCGATCCCGCCGAGGTTGAGCGCGACCGTGGGCTCGTCACCGCCGAGCAGCAGCTCGTCCAGCAGCGGCACCAGCGGCGCCCCCTGGCCGCCGGCGGCGATGTCGGCGACCCGCACGTCGGCGACCACCGGGGCACCCACCCGCTCGGCGATGAAGGCGGCCTGGCCCAGCTGCAGGGTCCCGCGGGCGAGCCCGTCCTCGACCCAGTGGAAGACGGTCTGGCCGTGGCTCACCACCAGGTCGACCCCCGCACCCGCGACCACCTGCTCGGCGGCCGCGGCGAACTCCTGGCCGATCAGCGTGTCGAGCTCGGTCACCTCGGCCAGCGTGGTGGACGCCGGCGGCAGCACGGCGCGCAACCGGCTCCGCAGGGCGGGGGAGTAGGGCACCGAGGCCCGTCCGACCCAGCGGGCCCGCAGCTCCTCCCCGTGCTGCTCGAGGTCGACCAGCGCGCAGTCGATCCCGTCGTGGGAGGTGCCCGAGATCATCCCCAGCACCCGCACCGCGCTCACCGGCGTCCCCTCGGGTCGAGGGCGTCGCGCAGCGCGTCACCCAGCAGGTTGAACGCGATCACCAGCAGCACCACCAGCACGCCGGGGAAGAGCATCGTCCACCAGGCCACGAACACCGTGGTCCGGGCGTCGAGGATGAGGCTGCCCAGGCTCGCCGCCGGTGGCGGGGTGCCCAGCCCGAGGAAGGACAGCGCCGCCTCGGTGAGCACCGCCCAGGACAGCGCCAGCGCGACCACCACCACGACGTGGCCGGCGACGTTGGGCAGCACGTGGCGGACCACCGTGGCCAGCGGGTGCTGCCCGGTGGAGACGGCGGCCCGGACGAAGTCGACCTGGCGCACCGACAGCGTCGCGCCGCGGGTGGTGCGCACGAAGATCGGCACGTAGACCACGGCGATCGCCACCGCCACGGTGAACCAGTTCCGGGCCAGCACCGAGGTCAGGGCCAGCGCCAGCAGCATCGGCGGGAACGCGAAGAGGACGTTGGTGACCCCGGAGATGGCCAGGTCGGAGCCGCGTCCGAAGTAGCCGGCCAGCAGTCCGAGCGCCGTCCCGACCACCGCGGAGATCAGCACCGCGACGACCGCCACCCGCAGCGAGTTGGCGACCGCGCTGAGCACCCGGGCGAGCAGGTCGCGGCCGAACTGGTCGGTGCCGAACCAGTGCACCGCGCTCGGGCCCTGCAGCCGGCTCGGCGGGTCCTGCACCGCCGGGTCGAAGGCCAGCAGGCCGAGCGACTGGGCCAGCGCCGCCAGCGCCAGCAGCACCAGCAGGGCCGCGCCGACCGCTCCGGCGGGACGCCGCAGCACCCGGCCGGTGACGCCCTGCCGGCGCAGCCCGACCGGCAGGTCGGGGACCACCTCGACGCTCACGACAACCTCACCCTCGGGTCGATCAGCCGGTACAGCAGGTCGGTGAGCAGGTTGACCAGCACGAAGCACAGCGCGATCACCAGCACGGTCGACTGCACCAGGGCGTACTCCTTCTGCTGGATGCCCAGCAGCACCTGCCGGCCGATCCCGGGCACGGAGAAGATCTGCTCCACCACGATCGCCCCACCCAGCAGGTAGCCCAGCTGCAGGCCGGTCATGGTGACGATCGGCACCAGGGCGTTGCGCAGCACGTGGCGGACCTGCAGCCGCCGCTCCCCGACCCCCTTGGCCCGCGCGGTGCGGACGAAGTCGAGCCCGCGCACCTCCAGCACGGCCGCCCGGGTGGTGCGGATGATCGGCGCGGAGATGCCGATCGCCAGGGTGACGGCGGGCAGCAGCATCTGCTGCAGGTTGCGCACCGGGTCGTCGAAGAGCCCGGCGAAGGCCTGCCCGTTGGGGTTGAACCCGAACCGGTAGGAGAGCACCGACAGCAGCACGGTGCCGATGAGGAAGGCCGGCAGCGACAGCCCCAGCAGGCTGGCGCCCTGGCCGAGGGTGTCCGGGACGCCGTTGGGCCGCCGGGCCGCCAGCATCCCCAGCGGGACGCCGACCAGCACCGACAGCGCGATCGCCAGCACGGCCAGCTCGACGGTGATCGGCAACGCCTGCAGCGTGAGGTCGAGGACGCTGACCTGCGCCCGCCCCGACCAGCCGAGGTTGCCCGTCAGCACCGAGCCGAGCCAGCCGAGGAACTGCTCCAGCGGTGGGCGGTCCAGGCCGTAGTAGGCCTCCAGCGCCTGCCGTTGGGCCGGGGTCAGCGCCGCCGCCTCGGTGCCGAGGTTGGCGGTGATCTGGTCGCCCGGGACGAGCCGCAGCAGGACGAAGACCAGCACCGCCACCCCGAGCAGCGTGGCCACCGCGCCGAGCAGCCGGCTGACCACCGGGTGGCCCAGCAGCCCGGCGCGCAGCGGTCGCAGCCGCCGCGGCGACCGCGGGGAGGGGTCGGCCATCAGGAGACCGAGACCAGCCGCAGGTTCTGCAGCGAGCCGTTGGCCAGCGGGACGAACCCGCTCACGCCCTCGGTGGTGGCGGTGTAGGTGTAGCCGGTGAACAGCCAGATCCAGGCGGCCTGGGCCTCCAGCTCGCCGGAGATCTCGGCGTAGATCTCGCGGCGGGCGTTCTCGTCGGTCTCGGCGCGGCCCATGGCGAACAGCTCGTCCAGCCGCGGCGAGGAGTAGCCGGCCACCTCGTTGAGGTTGCCCTCGGAGGTGAAGTAGCGCCCGTACATGCCGTCGGGGTCGGGACGTCCGCCGTTCAGGGCGACGGCGGCCTCGAAGTCGGCGGCCACCCAGCGGTCCACGTAGGCGCCGGACTCCAGCGTCTCCAGCTCCAGGGTGATGTCGGCCTCGGCCAGCTGGGCCTGCAGCGCCTGCGCCTCGTTCACGCTGGTGGCGTACTCGCCCTGGGAGACGATCGCGGTGATGGTCACGCCGTCGGCCTCGCCGGCGGCGGCCAGGTACTCCCGGGCCCGGTCCAGGTCGCGGGTCGGGCAGGGCCGGTCGGCGGGGTCGCTGCGGTAGGCCGGGCTGGTGATCGGCCCGGTCACCTCGCCCTCACCCAGTGCGGCGGTGTCGAGGACCACCTGGCGGTCGATCGCGCACTGCATCGCCAGCCGCACGTTCTGGTCGGTCAGGGCGCCGCGGCGGGTGTTGAGCTGCAGCGCGTGGTAGCTCAGCTGCGGGGTGCGCTCGATGGTGATGCCGGCGCCGGCGCTCTGGGCCACCAGCGGGTCGTCGAGCACCGACAGCTGCACGTTGCCCGACTGCATGGCGGCCAGGATCGAGGTCTCGTCGGGGATCACCCGGAACTCCACGCCCTCGACCAGGGCGGCCTCGCCCCAGTAGCCGTCGAAGCGCTGGAGGCTGAGCGACTGGCTGGGGGTGCGGTCGGTGAAGGTGAAGGGGCCGGTGCCGTTCGGTGCGGTCTCCAGGGCGCTGGTCTCGTCCTGGCTGGAGAGGATGGCCATGTTGATCGAGGCCAGGTTGGACGGCAGGCCGGCGTCGGGGGTGCTGAGGCTGAGCTCGACGGTGCTGGGGTCGACGGCGGTGATCCCGGTCACCGAGGCGAGGCTCGTGCGGGCCACCGCGGCGGTCTCCTCGGCCTGGATGGCCTCCAGCGAGTGCACGACGTCCTCGCTGTCGAAGGTGCTGCCGTCGTGGAAGGTGACGCCCTCGCGCAGCGTGAGGGTGAGGGTGGTGCCGTCCTCACTGGTCTCCCACGACTCCGCCAGCCCCGGGACGACCTCGAGGTCGCTGTCGAACTCGGTCAGGGTGCCGTAGACGTTCTGCAGCACGTTGACGGCCTGGAACTGGGTGGCGGTCCAGGGCAGCAGCGTGTCCGGGTCGCTGGTCACGCCCACCACCAGGGCACCCGCCCCCTGCTGCTCGGACGGGCCGTCGACCTGGCTCGCGGTCGGCGTGCAGCCGGCCACCACCAGACCGGCGATCAGGACGGGTAGGGCCAGCCGGATCCGCATGCGAGACTCCTCGTCGTCAGTCGGTGAACCGATCGTACGGATCGGCATCAGGATGTGTAAACGTCGTTCACCCAGCGGTTGAGGAGGTGCCGAGGTGACCGGTCGCGAGCCGCCGGTGCTGGTCCGGCTGCGTTCGGCGCTGGCGGGGCTGCCCGCCGCCGAGCGCCGGGTGGCCGACCTCGTCCTCGCCGACCCGCCGGCCGCCGCCCGGGCCACCGTGGTCGAGCTGGCCCGGGCAGCCGGCACCTCGACGGCCTCGGTGGTCCGGCTCTGCCAGCGGATCGGTTACCGGCGCAGCAAGGACTTCCAGCTCGCGCTGGGTGCCGACCACGCCTCGGCCCTCAGCGAGGGGCGGTCCTCGCTGGGGGAGGCCATCGAACCGGGCGACCCGCTCGCCGCGGTGGTGCAGAAGGTCTCCCGCGCCGAGGCGGCCTCCCTCGTCGACACCGCGCTCGCCCTCGACGTCGAGGCGCTGGAGCGGGCGGTCGACGCGGTCGCCGTGGCACGCCGGGTCGACGTGTTCGGGGTCGGCGCGAGCTCGCTGGCCGCCCTCGACCTGCACCAGAAGCTCACCCGGATCGGCCGCACCGCCCTGGTCTGGACCGACCCGCACATGGCCTGGACCAGCGCGGCCACCCTGGACGACTCCGCGCTGGCCTGCGCGGTCTCGCACTCCGGCCGGACCCCGGAGGCGATCAGCTACCTCCAGCACGCCCGCGCCGGCGGCGCCACCACGCTGGCGATCACCTCCTCGGCCGGCTCCCCGCTCGCCCGGGAGGCCGACGTGGTGCTGCTCACCGCCGCCCGGGAGACCGAGTACCGGGCCGGGGCGATGGGCTCGCGGATCGCCCAGCTGATGGTGGTGGACTGCCTGTTCATCGGGGTGGCCCGGCTGCACCACGAGGCCTCCCTCGAGCTGCTGGCCCGCACCTACGCCGTGGTCGGGGCGCGCCGGGTGCGCTGAACCGTCCGGCCGCCGAGCCGTCCCTGCCGACCCAGACCAGTGCCTGTGTGGTTATATCTCCCCAGCCCGTTCACCGCCGAACACGCTCGCAGGAGACGTCGTATGCCCATCACCCTCGCCGGGTCCAACCTGACGATCGTCGCGGTCGTCGGGGCCATCGCCCTGATCGCCATCGCGATGTCACTGGTCTTCCGCCGGGAGGTGCTGCAGGCCGCCGAGGGCACCGAGAACATGAAGCGGATCGCGGTGGCCGTGCAGGAGGGCGCCGCGGCCTTCCTGGGACGCCAGTTCCGCACCCTCGGGATCTTCGCCGTGGTGGCCTTCGTCCTGCTGCTGGCGCTGCCCGCGCACGGCGAGGGCAACGAGTGGCTGCTGCGTGGTGCGCGGTCGGTCGCCTTCGTCGTCGGCGCCGGGTTCTCCGCGCTGATCGGCTACCTCGGCATGTGGCTGGCCGTCCGCGCCAACGTCCGCGTGGCCGCCGCGGCCCGTGACACCGGCCGGGAGCCGGCGATGCGGATCGCCTTCCGCACCGGCGCCAGCGTCGGCATGGCCACGGTCGGCTTCGGCCTGCTCGGGGCCGCCGCGGTGGTGCTGATCTTCCGCGGGGACGCCCCGACCATCCTCGAGGGCTTCGGCTTCGGCGCGGCCATGCTGGCCATGTTCATGCGGGTCGGCGGTGGCATCTTCACCAAGGCCGCCGACGTCGGCGCCGACCTGGTCGGCAAGGTCGAGCAGAACATCCCCGAGGACGACCCCCGCAACGCCGCCACCATCGCCGACAACGTGGGCGACAACGTCGGCGACTGCGCGGGCATGGCCGCCGACCTGTTCGAGTCCTACGCGGTGATGCTGGTCGCCTCGCTCATCCTCGGCCGCGCCGCCTTCGGCGAGGCGGGGCTGGTCTTCCCGCTGATCGTGCCGGCCATCGGCGTGGTCACCGCCATCATCGGCGTCTTCCTCACCCGGCCGCGGACCGGGGAGAACGGTCTGCGCACCATCAACCGCTCCTTCTACGTCAGCGCCGCCATCTCGGCCGTGCTCTGCGCGGTCGCGGCCTTCGTCTACCTGCCGGACAGCTTCGCCGCCCTCGGTACCGAGGCCGAGTTCACCGGCCTGGTCGACGACCCGCGGATCGTGGCCATCGGCTCGGTGCTGGTCGGCATCGTGCTGGCGATGGTCATCCTCACCCTGACCGGGCACTACACCGGCACCGAGGACCGTCCGGTCCGCGAGGTCGGGCGCACCTCGCTCACCGGCCCCGCCACCGTCATCCTCTCCGGCATCTCGCTGGGCCTGGAGTCGGCGGTCTACACCGCGCTGGTGATCGCGGCCGCCGTGCTCGGCGCCTTCGCCCTCGGCGGCGGCGGCGTGATCGGGCTGTTCGCGATCGCGCTGGCCGGCTGCGGCCTGCTCACCACCGTCGGCGTCATCGTCGCGATGGACACCTTCGGCCCCGTCTCGGACAACGCCCAGGGCATCGCGGAGATGTCGGGCGACGTCGACGGCGAGGCCGCCCAGGTGCTCACCGAGCTGGACGCCGTCGGCAACACCACCAAGGCCATCACCAAGGGCATCGCCATCGCCACCGCGGTGCTGGCCGCCACCGCCCTCTTCGGCTCCTTCACCGACGCGGTCGCCAGTGTGCTGGGCGACGAGGGCTACCAGCGCTTCGTGGACGCCTCGGTGGTCTACGCGCCGGCCACCCTGGTCGGCATCGTGGCCGGTGCGGCCGTGGTGTTCCTCTTCTCCGGGCTGGCGATCAGCGCGGTGGGACGCGCGGCCGGTGCGGTGGTCTTCGAGGTGCGCCGCCAGTTCCGTGAGATCCCCGGGATCATGCAGGGCACCGCCCGTCCCGAGTACGGCCGGGTGGTCGACATCGTCACCCGCGACTCGCTGCGCGAGCTGGCCACCCCGGGTCTGCTGGCGGTGTTCGCCCCGGTCGCGGTGGGCTTCGGCCTCGGTGCCCCGGCGCTGGCGGGCTACCTGGCCGGCGCGATCGCCTGCGGCACGCTGATGGCGGTCTTCCTGGCCAACTCCGGCGGCGCCTGGGACAACGCGAAGAAGCTCGTCGAGGACGGCAACCACGGCGGCAAGGGCTCCGACGCCCACGCCGCCACCGTGATCGGCGACACCGTCGGCGACCCGTTCAAGGACACCGCCGGCCCCGCGATCAACCCGCTGATCAAGGTGATGAACCTGGTGGCCGTGCTGATCGCCCCGGCGGTGGTGGGCATGTCCACCCTGGGCGACGACTCCCCGGTGCGCTTCGTCATCGCCGCGGTCGCCCTGGCGGTGGTGGTGGCCGCGGTCGTGGTCAGCACCCGGCGCGGCAACACCATGGAGACGGGCGCCCAGGAGCCGGACCCGACCGGCGAGCGCGCCAGCGACCCCGCCGAGGCCGACACCGCCCCGAGGCGCTGACCCGCCGCCCCCGCGGGCACCCGCCGCACCCCCCTTCCGCTGGTTCGAGGTGATATCGCGCTCCGAGGAGCGCGGTATCACCTCGAACCGCGTCAGGGGAGGCGTGGGCCGGGTGTGACGGTGGCCGGGCGGTGGTGGCGGCCGGCGGGGTGCGGGGCCTAGGTTGATCCCACTCCCCGGGCGGAGACGCCACGACGCCGTGACGCCACCCCCGCCCGGCCGAACCCCGAGGAGACCCCATGCCACCGACCCCTCCGGACGGCCACCGCCGGCTCCGCCGCGTGCCTCCCGCCCTCACCGCCTGCCTCGGCGTCACCGCGCTGCTCGGTGCTGGGCTCGCCGCCCCCACCGCCACCGCCGCCGACGGTGAGCTGATGAGCTACGTCGTCAACACCCGTCCCAGCGCCACCCAGCTGGAGCGCGCCGAGCAGGCGGTCGAGGCCGCCGACGGCGAGGTCGTCCAGGCCTGGCCGCAGATCGGCGTCCTCGTGGTGCACTCCACCTCCGACAGCTTCGCCACCGACGTCACCCGCGGACGCCTCGGCGGGGCGGTCGAGTCGGTCGGCGCCACCCGGACCGCCGCGGTCAAGGAGCGCGCCGCCGAGGCCGCGCAGCGGATGCGCACCCGGCAGGTCGACCAGACCTTCGAGGAGCGCCAGGGCGTCCTGGTCGAGGCCGAGGCCGCCGACCCGCTCGAGGGCGAGCAGTGGGACATGGCCCAGATCGGGGCCGACGTGGCCTCCGACGGCAGCGCCGACGTCACGGTGGCGGTGCTCGACAGCGGCATCGACGACACCCACCCCGACCTGGCCTCCCAGGTCGACGACGCGAACTCCGTCAGCTGCATCGACGCCGGTGTCCCCGACACCACCCGCGAGTCCTGGCTGCCGACCACCAGCAGCCACGGCACCCACGTGGCCGGCACCGTGGCCGCCGCCCGCAACGGCGTCGGCATCGTCGGTGTCGCGCCGGACAGCCGGCTCACCTCGGTGAAGGTCGTCAACGACGACGGCTTCATCTACCCCGAGTACGCCATCTGCGGCTTCGTCTGGGCCGCCGAGCACGGCGCCGACGTCACCAACAACAGCTACTACATCGACCCGTGGCAGTTCTGGTGCACCGACGACGAGAACCAGGGCGCGGTCGTCGAGGCCGTCCGCCGGGCCGTCGACTACTCCACCCGTCAGGGGGTCGTGCACGCGGCCGCGGCCGGCAACAGCAACGTCGACCTGGCGAACAAGACCACCGACAGCTCCAGCCCGAACGACACCACCCCGGTGCAGCGGGACATCCACAACGGCTGCCTCGACATCCCCGCCGAGCTCGACGGGGTGGTCACGGTGGCCTCCAACGACGTGAACGTGGCCAAGTCCGGCTTCTCCAACTACGGCGAGGGCGTCATCGACGTGACGGCCCCGGGCAGCTCGATCCTGTCCACCGTGCCCGGTGGCTACGGGCGCTCGTCAGGCACCTCGATGGCCTCCCCGCACGCCGCCGGTGTGCTCGCACTGCTCAAGGCCGAGCACCCCAGGGCCAAGCCGCACCAGCTGATCCGGCTGCTGGAGCGGCAGGCCGACGACGTGCCCTGCCCCGACGACGACCGCTGCACCGGCAGCACCGCCGACAACGCCTTCTTCGGCGAGGGCCTGGTGGACGCCCTGGAGGCGACCGGCGTCCGCGACGGCCGCTGACGCAGCACCCGGCTCCGACGGCCCGGCACCGCGCAGGTGCCGGGCCGTCGTGCGTCCCCACCCGCTCCTGTCGGTGGCGGCTGCCAGCATGTGACCATGACCACACAGATCCTGCTCGTCCCCGGCTTCTGGCTCGGCGCCTGGGCCTGGGACGACGTGCTGCCGCACCTGCGCGAGCGCGGGTACGACGTCACGGCGCTCACGCTGCCCGGGCTGGAGGCCGAGCCCGTCCGGCCGCCGGCGGAGGTGACGCTGGACGACCACGCCGAGTGCATCACCGCCGCCCTCGACCGCGACGCCGACCGGCGGGTGCTCGTCCTGCACAGCGGGGCCGCCCTGCCCGGCACCCTGGCGCTGGACCGCCACCCCGACCTGGTCGACCACGTCGTCTGGGTCGACACCGGACCGGTCCGCGACGGCCACGCGATGAACCCCGACCTCGAGGGCGACACCTTCCCGCTCGAGGCGGCGTGGGAGGAGGAGCTGGCCGGGGGCAGCATGCGCGACCTCACGCCCGAGCAGCTGGAGGAGTTCCGCCGGCGCGCGGTGCCGCAGCCGGCGGGGACGGTGCGGGGCGAGGTCCGGGTCGGCGACCCGGCCCGGCTCGCGGTGCCCGGCACGGTGGTCTGCACCGCCTTCAGCAGCGAGGAGTACCGCTCCTACGCCGCCCAGGGCGTGCCCTTCCTCGCCGCCCTCCTCGACCACACCGCGCTCGACTACGTCGACCTGCCCACCGGCCACTGGCCGATGTGGTCGCGCCCGCGGGAGCTGGCCGACGTCATCGACGCCGCCGCCGCCCGCCCGCCCGCCTGAGACGACGACGGCCCGGCACCCGCCTGGGTGCCGGGCCGTCGGGGTGCCGGGGCTCAGACCGGGATGGTCTGACGCTCCTGGCTGACGGTGTCGGTCGGGTCGTCG
>NZ_QPKK01000054.1 GCF_003344635.1 Desertihabitans aurantiacus | reverse complement strand
CCGCGGCGCTCGGCGTCCCGGACGGCTGGTCGAGCGCGGGCGTCGTCGCCCTCGGCCACCGCGCGCCGGGGGAGCGGGCCGCCGGCTCAGGACGTCGCCGGCCGCGGCGGCCGCGGGAGCTGCGCGTGCACGACGGCCGATGGGGTGCGCTGCCGTCCTGAGCGGCCCGCACGTCAGGCGTCAGCGCGGAAGAGCCGATCCAGGTGCTGGTGGATGGCTGCCAGTGCCGCCTGCGGTTCGACGACGTCGAGCTCGATCAGCGTGGCGAAACCCGTCAGGGCGAGGATGAGGTCGGTCTCGATGTCGGGGTCACGATCCGGAGGGATCTGCCCGTCCTCCAGCGCCTGTCGGATCAGACGTCCGACCATCGCGCGTCCGTCGCGTAGTCCGATGCCGACCTGCCGCTGCAGCGTCGGGTCGTGCATCGCCTCGAGGACGTAGGCCGCGTTCATGCGACTGGTGGCCCGAGCATCGGGTCGCAGCGGGAGCATCTCGGTGAGCACCAGTCGCAGCACGTCGCGTGGGTGCGGAGGCTGGTCGAGTGCGGCGAGACCCCGATCGATCCGTGCCGACGTCTGCTGCGACGCGAACTCCATCGCGAAGACCAGCATCTCCCCGCGCGAGGAGAAGTAGTGCTGCAGCTGCCCCAGGGAGACTCCCGCCTCGCGCGCCACCTCGCGCATGGTCGCTCGCGTCCAGCCCTGCTGGTCCACGATCCGCCACAGCGCCCGCGCGATCAGCTCCCGCCGCTCGCGGTGATCGACCTGCTTCGGCACCCCGCCTCCTCTGTTTTCATACGCCTGACATAATACAAGTGACTGAATGCGACAGGGAGGCGCACGGATGACGGATCCAGAGCCGGGACTGCCCCTCTCCTTCTACGACCCCGTGGCCTTCACCTACGACTCCGAGGTGACGATCGCGCTGCTCGCCGACATGATGATCCGTGCGGCGATCGAGCGGGGCGAGTTCGACGACCTGCCGGGCAGTGGCAAGCCGCTCGACCTCCCCGAGCGCCATGATCCTGACTGGTGGATCAAGAACCTCATGAAGCGCGAGAGGATCGCGCTGCTGCCGTCGTCCGTCCAGCTGCGCAAGGACGACGCCGCGCTCGACGGGCAGCTGGACGAGTTGCCGAACGAGGCCGCGGTCCGGCACGAGGTCGAGCAGTTCAACGAGCGGGTCATCCGTGCCCGTTACGAGCTGCCAGCCGGTCCGCCGCTGATCACCATGCCGCGTGACGTGGAGGCCACGGTGACCGCCTGGGCCGAGCGCAGGGCCGCCCGGGCTGAGGAAGCGAGGAGGAAGGCGCGCGAAGAGGCCAGGCCGGACGACCGCCGTCGCCGTCACCTCTTCGGCAGGCGCCGTCCATCGCCCCGTCGGAGGCCTGGGACCTAGTCGGTCGATCGGCTCGACGTGGGCGTCGACATCGTCCGAACCCTTTCGCTAGCGTCGCGGGTCAAGAGACACCACGAGCGTGACGCCGCATCGGTCTCGGGGCAGCACGCTGGAGGCGGCAGCCGACAGGAGGGTCGATGGTGAGGCAGCGATGGCGTGGGCCGGGCGGCACCCGATGAACACGCTGTTCGACGAAGAGATCCGCGGGCACCACAGCATGCGGGACCACGTCCTGACCCTCGTCTCCGACGACGACCTCACCGAGCAGATGCCGGGATCGAACCCGACCCTGGGCGAGCTGCTGGTCGAGATGGGCGACCTGCAGGGCGTCTACACGCACTCGTTCGCGACCCTCACGCTCGACTGGTCGCACCGGCAGCTGCCCGCCCCTGCTCCTCTCACCGTCGAGACCCTGCGTGCATGGTTCAGAGCCCACGACGAGGCGATGAAGGCTGCTCTGGACCGGTTCACCGATGACGAGCTCCACGTCGGCAGCATCGACCGGGGCGGCGGCTTCATCGCGTCCCCGTTCGTCCAGCACCAGGTCTACCGGGAGGCGGTCTACATCTTCTACGGCAAGCTCAGCGTCTACCTGCGAGCCCTTTGGCTCGACGCCGGCCCGGACTGGGCTGCCTGGATCGGCTGAGCGCCGGAGTCGTCACGTGAGGTGGTCCTGGAGCTGGTGACTGGTCGACCGTCACCGCTCGGCGGTGCGCTCGACCGGATCCAGGTCACCGGGCGCGGGAGGTGCAGAAGGTCTATCGCGCTCGGTCGGCAACGAGTCCTGTTCGTAGGCCCCGTCACCTCTGCCGACCGCGGGCGAGTGAAGAGACCAGGGGCAGACGACCACCGTCCCTGCCGCTGCGACCTCACTCGACCGGTGCCTGGGCCGCCGGACAGGAGGCGCTCGAGCAGCATCGGAGTGGCTCAGTCGGCGCGGCTCGGCTCCTTGCTGGTGTCGAGCCGGGCGAAGTGTGCTTGGACGTCGTCGGGGACCGGGGGGACGTCCTGCGGCGTCGAGCCGTTGCGCAGCGAGTGGGCGGCGAGCGCCCCGGCGGCGACGGCGGCCCGGGCGGCGAGGGGGGAGACGACGGTCGGTGCGCCGTCGACGACGTGGTCCAGGAACTCCGCCATGGTCGCGATGTCGGCGTCCTCGTGCCCGTCCTCCACCCCCGCGATCGGGTAGGCGGCGTCCCCGGCCTCCTGCCAGCCGTGCCGCCGCGACCAGACCCGGATCTCCCCGCCCCCCGTGTCGCCGATGTTCTCCAGCCGGCCGTGGGTCCCGATGACGGTGTAGTTGCGCCAGTAGTCGGGGGTGAAGTGGCACTGCTCGTAGCTGGCGAGCACCCCGTTGTCCAGGGTCATCAGCACCATCGACACGTCCTCCACGTCGACCACCGGGTTGAGCCCGGTCTGCGTGGTGGGGGGCCAGTGGTCGAGGGAGAACCACTCGGGCATCAGCTCGTCCTGGTGCCCGCCGCGGTCGGTGATGCCGCCGTAGACCATGAGGTCACCCATGCCCACCACCCGCCGAGTGTGGCCGGAGGCCAGGTAGTGGATGACGTCGATGTCGTGGGAGGCCTTCTGCAGCAGCAGGCTCCCCGTCCGCCGACGGTCGGCGTGCCAGTCCTTGAAGTAGTAGTCGCCGCCGTTGCCGACGAAGTGGCGCACCCAGACCGTCTTGACCTCGCCGATCTCGCCGCGCTCGATGATCGCCCGCATCTGACGTACGACGTCGGCATGGCGCAGGTTGTGCCCGACGTACAGGGGCGTGCCCGTGCGGGCGGCGGCGGCCAGCACGGCGTCGGCCCCCTCCAGGGTGATGGCCATGGGCTTCTCGAGGTAGACCGCGATGCCGGCCTCGAGCAGGTCCAGGGCGATGTCGACGTGGGTGTCGTCGGGGCTGGTGACGACCGCCGCGTCGATGCCGCCGGCGGCGACGAGGTCGGTGTGGCTGGAGAACCCCGCGACGTCACCGAACATCTCCCGACCGCGGGACAGCCCGGTCGGGCTGGGGTCGACCACGGCGGTGACCGCGGCCCCAGGCCGGAGCCGGGGGATGGCGAGGGCGATCTGCGCTCTCACCCCGGTGCCGATGACGGCCACCCTGAGGTCGGGTCGGTGCTGCTCGGTGGGCATGGTCCTCCATCGGTTGCTGGGTGGGCAGTGGGTGCACGCTCCGGCGACGCCGCGCTGGTGCACGACGTCGCCGGAGCGGTGAACGGGGTGGTCAGCGACGGGTCATCGTGCAGGGAGAGAGGCAGTCGGCCGCGGTCACCTTGTCGAGGCTGAGGTAGCCCTCGGCGTGGCTGTCCTGCGTCTCGTTGGCGAAGCGCACCGGCGCTCCTCCCGCCATCGGATTGGGCACGTGCAGCGCGGTGGTCATCGACAGTCCCCGCCAGCGGGTCGGCAGGGGGAGCTCGGCGGTGATCTCGACGGTGGACCCGGGCAGGATCTCGGTGAGGTCGACGTCGGCGACGACGGTGGACAGCTCGCGGCCGTCCCTGTCCAGCAGGGACAGCTCGGCCGGCCAGTCGTAGGCGAATGGCGCGACGCCGCGGTTGGTCACCCGCACCGACACCTCCGCGACGCTGCGGCGGGCGTCGACGACGGTCCTGGTCTGGGTCGCCGCGAGGTCGTAGCCGAGCCGTGCGTGCGCCGCGAGCGCCCGCTGGCGGTCCTCACCCTCGTAACCGACGGTCCAGGCGCGGTGGTTGATGATCCAGGTGGCGTGGCTGGCCTCGAGAGCGCCGTCGACGTCGTAGTCGCGGCCGGCTGCGATCTCACCCTCGGCGCCCGGGCAGCTGAGGGGTTCGGAGAAAATGCAGGTCTGCAGCGGCGGGTACAGCTCGCCGCCCACCGGGGCGTGCTTCCAGTTCTCGCTCTCCCCGGCGCGCTCCATCCGTCCCAGGAAGTGCCAGTCGGTCGTGGGCAGGGTCGCGTAGGCCCACGAGTCGTCGTGGTAGCCGAGGTCGTGCTGGGCGGTCAGCTCGTTGGGGTAGCGGGCCTGCACCCAGGTCTCGTCCATGGCGTCGTCCCAGGCCTGCCAGATCCTGGCCTGTGTCTGGGTGGAGGGCATCCAGCTGACGCCCTCGGGGTTGTTGACGGGGTCGACCTCACCTTCCACCGGGTAGGTGTGGGACTCGCCCCAGAAGCCGATGAGGCCGGCGGTGACGTAGCCGATGCGGGGGTCGCCGTCGTAGCGCTCGCCGAGCTCGGCGATGAAGCCGGTGAGCAGCTCGACCACCCGCGGGTCGTCGTAGTCGGGGGAGAAGCTGATGCCGTTGTTGTCGTAGAAGTCGTAGCGGCGGTCCTGGCTGATGCCGTCCGGGCCGAGCAGGTAGTCCGGGACGCCGGTCTCCCGGCCGGGGTAGTCCAGGTAGAACCGCAGCGCGGACTGGTGCCCGCGGTCGGCGACGGAGTCGAGCCAGACCTCGAAGCGGCTCCAGTCGTAGCGGTCCTCACCGACGACCACGGCGTCGACCGGCAGGTAGAACCACTCCAGCTGGTAGGGGAAGTCGGGGTCGGCGGCCTCGAGCTCGCTGCCGGGCTCGGGGGCGAACGGGATGAAGCCCTCCAGCGGTCCGTCGGTCCGGGCCGCGGTCGTGGTGAGGGTGGTCCAGTCGTGGCGGTCGGGGGTGGCCGCGGCCGGCGCCTGGGCGACCAGTCCCGGCAGGGCCAGGGCCAGGGCGGAGACGGCGGCTGCCGCGGTGATCCGTGACCGAGTGGTGGGTGTGTGTTCCATTGCGGTGTCCTCCTCTTGCCGGGTCGGCCTCCGGCCGTCCGCGGTTGCGTCGTTGCTGGGAGCTCGCTGGCGGGTCCGGCGCAGGCGACCGATCCCGTCACTGCGACGGTAAACCTGGTTTACGTTGTTGTGCAACCCCATTGACAGAACTGTCGAAAGGCGTTTGCATAACCGCTGTCACCGAGCGCGTGCCGGTGGCAGCGCACCGGAGAGGGACGCGATGAGCACCAGGATCGGCGCCGACGAGGTGGTCGGCACGGACGAGGATCCGGCAGTGGAGGCCGCGCGCCGACCTGGTCGGCTGCGGCGTCAGGAGAAGTGGGCGGCGCTCGCCCTGCTGCTGCCCGCGACCCTCGGGTTCCTGGTCTTCTACATCTACCCGGCGCTGCGCGGTGCCTGGTTCTCCCTGACCGACTACGACCTGCTCAGCGACCCGGAGTTCACGGGGATGGACAACGTCCGCACGCTGGTGGCCGACCCGCAGGTGTGGCAGTCGCTCCGCATCACCGCGGTGTTCTCCCTCGCCAGCATCGCGGTGACGATGGTGCTGGCGCTCGGGCTGGCTGCCCTGATGCAGCGGCTGCGGCTCGGGCCAGGGACGAGGGCGCTGCTGCTGCTGCCGTGGCTGGTCCCGAACGTGGCCATCGCGCTGATCTGGAGCTGGTTGCTCGACGCCAACGTCGGCTTCCTCAAGAACCTGCTGGAGCAGATCGGCATCCCGGGATTCACCTTCTACAACGCCGAGGCGGCGCTGACGATCCTCGTCCTGATCTCGACCTGGGCCGGGCTCGGCTACACCGCGCTGCTGCTCTATGCCGGGATGCTGCAGGTGCCGCACGACCTGTACGAGGCCGCGGCCCTGGACGGGGCCACGGAGGCCGGAATGTTCTGGCGCATCACGATCCCGCTGATCAGGCCGGTGCTCGCGCTGGTGGTGGTCGTCTCGCTGATCGGGTCGTTCCAGGTCTTCGACCTGGTGCAGGTGGGCTACGGGAACAACCCGATCCCCGAGGTGCGGGTCATCTACTACTACATCTACCAGCAGGCCTTCAACTTCTACCGGATGGGCTACGCCTCGACGATCGCGCTCCTGCTGCTGCTGATCCTGGCGACCCTCACCTTCGTGCAGCTGCGCCTGATGCGCGCCAACCGATCGGACCTCGCATGACCGCGACGCTGACCACCGTCCGCCCTGTGCCGGGGAGCCCTCCCGCCCGCCCGCGCACCCGACGCCGTCGACCGGTCGGGGTGGGAGCCGTCCTCGCCTGGGTCGTCGTGGGGCTCGTCGTGCTCGCGACGGTGTTCCCGTTCTACTGGATGATCAGGACGGCGCTGACCCCGGCCGCGGATCTCATCACCGACGCGGGACGGCTGTTCCCCAGCGATCCCACCCTGATCAACTTCCGCCGGGTGCTGGGCCTGGCGACCCTGGAGGAGACGGTTGCCGCCGGTGGATCCGGAGCCTCGATCGACTTCGTCCGCTACACCCTGAACTCCCTGTTCTACGCCGGCTCCGTCGCGGTGGTGCAGACCTTCTCGTGCGCGGCGGCCGCCTACGCCTTCGCCCGCCTGCACTTCCCAGGACGGGACCTGCTGTTCGGGGTGTTCCTGGCCGGGCTCATGATCCCGCCGATCTTCACCCTGCTGCCGAACTTCGCCCTCGTCCGTGAGCTCGACCTCGTCGGCACCATGGCCGGCCTGGTGGCTCCCGCGCTGCTGATGAACCCGTTCACCATCTTCTTCCTCCGCCAGTTCTTCCTCTCCCTGCCCCGGCAGGTGGAGGAGGCGGCGATGCTCGACGGCGTGGGGAGCCTCGGCCGCTTCTGGCGGATCACGCTGCCGATGAGCCGCGGCCCGGTGGCCACGATGGTCCTCATCACCTTCGTGGCCATGTGGAAGGACTACCTCTGGCCGCTGGTGGCCGGGAACTCCGACGAGACCCGCCTGCTGTCGGTCGGTCTGGGGGTCTTCCAGCAGCAGTCGCCGAACACCTCCCCGGACTGGACCGGCCTGATGGCCGGCTCCGCCCTGTCCGTCGTCCCCGTGCTCCTGATCCTGCTGCTGCTGGGCAAGCAGCTCGTGCAGTCCCTCAACTTCTCAGCCGGGAAGTAGCCGTCCGCTCCTCCCACACCGTCACTCCAGGACCGTCCGGTCCGCCCTGCGCCGAAACCCAAGGAGATCGACCATGAAGAAGCTCGTTCGCGTCACCGCGGCCGCGATCGCCGCGCTCTCGCTCACCGCCACGGCGGCCTGCTCGTCAGGCGGCGGAGGCGGCGGCACCGGCAGCGGCGGCGAGCCGGTGACCCTGGAGTACTGGCTCTGGGACGACCTCCAGGCGCCCCTCTACCAGGCGTGCGCCGACAGCTTCACCGCTGCCAACCCGAACATCACGATCAACATCACCCAGACCGCCTGGGCGCAGTACTGGCAGAACCTCACCACGCAGATCACCGCCGGGTCCGCTCCCGACGTGTTCACCAACCAGATCTCCTACTTCGCCCAGTTCGTGGAGACCAACCAGCTGCTCGACCTGACCCCCTACGTGGAGGAGTCGGGCATCGACATGGCCGCCTACACCCCCGGAACGCCCGAGCGGTGGGTGCTGGACGGCAAGCGCTACGGGCTGCCCAAGGACTGGGACACGGTCGCCATGCTGTACAACGTCGATATCGCCACCGAGGCCGGCTACTCGGCCGAGGACATCGCCGCGCTGGAGTGGAACCCGACCGACGGCGGCACCTTCGAGGAGTTCATCCGCGCGATGGCCGAGGACGGGCAGGGTCGTGACGGCAACGACCCCGAGTTCGACCCCGGCGACGTGGTCCGCTACGGCTACTACCCCGAGTGGGGCGACGGTGCGGTCGGTCAGAACGGCTGGGGCAACTTCGCCCATGCCAACGGGTTCACCTTCACCAACGACCAGGGCATCCCCACCACCTTCAACTACGACTCACCGCAGCTGGCCGAGACCGCCACCTGGTTCCAGCGGATGATCCAGGAGGGCATCGCCCCCCAGTTCGACGCCCAGTCCTCGCTCGGCACCCAGGCCGTGATGGAGAACGAGGACGCCGCCGCCACCATCGCCGGGTCGTGGCTGGCCAGCACCTACCTCGACGATGCCGCACCGGTGGAGTTCGCCTTCGCCCCGGTGCCGGCCGGGCCGCAGGGTCGCTTCGCCGCCTCCAACGGCCTCTCGGACGCGATCTGGGCCGGTACCGACCACCCGGAGGAGGCCTACCAGTGGGTGGAGTACCTCGCCTCGGCCGAGTGCCAGGAGCAGGTCGCCGAGTCCGGGGTGATCTTCCCCGCCCTCACCTCCGCGACCGACCTCGCCCTGCAGGCCCGTGAGGAGCAGGGCATCGACTCCAGCGCCTTCGTCGACCGCGTCGAGGCCGGCGAGACCTACGCCATCCCGGTCTTCGAGCAGGCCTCCGAGGTGAACCTCGTGGTGCAGGACGCCATGCAGGCCATCGCCCAGGGCGCCCCGGCCCTGGAGACGCTGGCCGCCGCCGACCAGGAGGTCGAAGCCCTCTTCCGCTGAGGTCGCCTGCGCGCTGACCGCGACCAGCAGCCGTCCGAAACCCCTGCCCGGTGGGAGTGGTAGCACCAACCACTCCCACCGGGCATCCACAGAGAGGCAGTGCATGACCCTCGAAGCGCCCGCCGGACCCGCCGTGCCGGAGGTCCCTGAGTCGGCCGAGGTCCTGGTGATGCGCCACGACGGTGAGGAGCTCTCCGCGGCACCGGGCTGGTCGGGTCCCGATCTCGGAGCTGGGGCGACGTTCGTGGCGTGCTCGCGGGTCAGCCTGCTGCACGGCATGCCCGATGGCGACGTCTACCGGAACGGGCAGAACTCCTGGTCCCCGACCGGGTGGACGGCCCTGACCTCGCCTCCGCTGCGGGTCGCCGACCCCGTCCGGCGCCAGACCGCTGACGACTCCCGCTGGGACGACGTGGTCCGCCACCACTCCTCGTGGATGACGGCGATCAGCTCCGGTGGGCGGGCCCTGCTGCTCGGCGCCATCGCTGGGGCGACTCCACGGACCCACGCCGATCCGGACGTCGTCGCCGGCTGGACCGAGACCGGTGAGCCGGGTCTGTGGGTGGTGCTCCAGGGGTCCGAGCAGGAGGTCTTCGACCGCTACCGTGAGCTGCTGCGACAGCGTCACGGAACCCGCCGGTCCCACCCCGGGACGGTCTGGTCGTCGTGGTACTCCCTCTACGAGACCGTCTCCCGCGCCGAGCTCGACTCGATCGTGCCGCGGCTCCCGGACCTGGGCTTCACGACCGTGCAGATCGACGACGGCTGGGAACGCAGGGTCGGGGACTGGTCCGCGAACCACAAGTTCGCCGCGGGGATGCGTGACGCGGCCAGCTCCATCAAGGCCCTCGGGATGCGTCCCGGGCTGTGGATCGCGCCATTCATCACCCTGCCCGGTACGCCCGTCGTCGAGCGGTACCCCCAGATGCTGCTGCGCGACGACGACGGTGAGCTGGTGCGCGCCGGCAGCAACTGGGGGAGCCACTACCACACCTTCGACTTCACCCGCCCCGATGCGCAGGACCACCTGGCCGAGACGATCGACCGGCTGGTGCGTGGATGGGGCTTCGAGTACCTCAAGCTGGACTTCATCAACGCCGGCGCCGTCACCGGGTGCCGCGAGCACGACGTGGACCGGGAGGCCGCCTACCGGACCGCGATCGAGATCGTGCGCCGAGCCGCGGGGGAGGACACCTACCTGCTGGGTTCAGGCGCGCCGGTGATGGCCTCGCTGGGTGTTCTGGACGCCGTGCGGACGGGCCCGGACGTGGCACCCATGTGGGACAACTACGCCACCGACGACATGTCCGACGCCACCGCCAGGAACGCCCTGCGCAACGCCGTGGAGCGGCTCTGGATGCGAGGGCTGATCGGTCTGGACCCCGATGCGGTCTACTTCCGGCGACGGCGCAACCTGCTGAGCGAGGAGCAGATGGCCTGGATCCGCGACGCCGCCACGCTGTCGGACTTCAAGGCGGTCTCCGACCCGCCGGGATGGATCGAGGCAGAGGACCTGCCCGCGCTGCGCGCCTTCCTCGCCGACTCGCCGGCAACAGTGGGCCTGGGCCGGTACCGGTACCGGATAGGGGACCGCGAGGTGGACTTCAACCCGGCGCTCCACGGTGCTGCGGGTGCCTACCCGTTGTGAGCCGCCGCGACAATGGACTGGTGAGTGACCTGACCGCCCTGCGCGTGTTCGCAGCCCTCCGGGAGTCACCCGGCACCATCGCCGAGCTCACGCGTGCCACCGGGCTCTCCCGGCCCAGCACCACCAACGCCCTCGCACGGTTGGGCGAGCTGGGCTGGGTGGTGGCTGGTGACTCCGTCCCGGACGGGCAGAACGGCCGTCCGGCGCAGCGCTTCCGCTACTGCGCCGAGGCGGGCGCACTCGTGGGGATCGACATCGGCGTGCACCGGATCGCCGGCTTGCTGACCGACCTCGCCGGCCACCGCCTCGCCCACGAGCAGGTCCGGGTGGAGCACGACAGCCCACCTTCGCGACGGCTGGCCGCCATGGACGCGATGCTGGGCTCGCTGCTGCAGGCCGACAGCGTCGCACCCGGTGACGTCTGGTCGGTGGCGGCGGGGGTCACCGGACCGGTCGACGAGCGCGGTCGGACCCTGTTGTCCACCCCGCTGCCCGACTGGCACGAGGTGGATCTCGTCGCCCACCTCTCCGCCCTCTTCGACGCACCGGTCCAGGTGGAGAACGACGTCAAGCTCGCCCTGCACAGTGAGCACGAGTGGGGTGCGGCGCGCGACATGCGCGATGTGGTCTACGTGTTGGCCGGGGTCCGCACCGGAGCGGCGGTGATGGTGGACGGCCGCGTGGTCAAGGGTCACGGCGGCGCGGCTGGCGAGATCGGGGCCCTGCCGGCCGTCCGGTGGAAGACGGCCCCGGACAACCTGCGGGAGACTCCCGGTCTGCCCGCGGAGCTCAGCGAGAACGGGTACATGGCCTGGACCGCCGAGCGCGCCCGGATGGGGGACGAGACAGCCCGCACGCTGATGCGGCGCTACGCGCAGGACGTCGCCACGGGCGCCGCGGCGCTGGTGCTGACCATGGACCCCGAGGCCGTCGTGGTGGGGGGAGGCATGGTGGCTGCGGAGTCGCTGTGGGTCCCGGAGTTCAGCGCCGCCCTGAGCAAGAGCGTGCTGCGGATGCCAAAGGTGCTGGTCTCCACCCTGGGCAGCGACCACGTGGCGCGCGGGGCCATCCGCCTGGCCATGCAGGAGGTCGCCGGCAGGTACTTCGGCACGCGGCTGCTCCCCGTGCGTCGATCGACCGGCTCGAGCGCCGTCCAGTGACGACGGGACGCGAGCGGGTCGCCCCCCGGGGAGCACCCCGGTCGCCGTCAGCCAGGTAGCTCCGCCGGAGCCCAGCCGCGGGCGACATCGGCCATCAGGGCGACGATCTCCCGCGAGGTGACCTCGAGGTGGCTGCGGCTGCTGAGGATGGGCCGCGGATACGGGGCGTCGGGTCCGGGGACTGACTCGCCGCGGGCGAGCCGGAGGTCGCGGGCGACCGCGTGCAGCTTCACCGGTTCCTCCTGCGGCTCACCATCGACCTCGACCCACAGCGAGCACTCCTGCGAGTTGAGGCCCCGCCCGAGCAGGACGGCCAGCCTGACCAGCACCGGTCCGTCCGCCACCTCGACGGTGAAGGAACGGTGGCGGGGGTCGCCCAGCCGGCTCCCACGGGTGACGGTCGCCCCGGCGGCGCGGTAGGCCTTCATGAACTCGGTGACCGGTAGCGCGGTGTAGCTCCCGCGCTCGGTCAGCAGCGAGTCCGGCTCGTAGAGCGCCGTCGCCTCCGCCGACCAGTCGCGCTGCCGGTCGCACCAGCGGTACCAGAGGTCGCCCAGACCAGCGCTCGACAACGCCGCCGTCAGCGGCGCCGGGTGCGCCGACGCGGGCGTCATGGTGCCCACCTCCGATCAAGTCCTGGACGGCCGGTCATGGCTCTCCGCGCGGTGGTCACCGGCTCATCCGACCGCACCGGCGTCAGCACACCCCTGACCGACCGGAGGAGACCTGGCGGAGGGCGTCGAGCCCTTCGACGAGGTCGGGGTTGATGGGGCCGACGCGGCCAGGAGACCGGTCCGAAGGGACGCCCGTGACGTGGCTCGAGCCCGTCGACCCCGACACCTACGACCGAGCCCAGCGTGGCGACTGACCGCCGACGACGGAGCATCGCCTACGACAGCCGTATCGCCGACGTGGACACCTCGTAGATGGTCTCCCGTCCGTCTACCTCGTCCCACTGCTCACCTGTCTCGGCGAACCCGTAGTCGTCGATGAGTGCCCGCGATGCCGTGTTGTCCGGGCTGATCGTTGCTCGGACGGTCCGGACGTCAGGGTGGCGCTGCGCGACCGACAGCAGCGTCTCCAGGGCACCCCTTGCATGGCCGCGTCGCCGTAGCGCCGGGTCGACCCGATACCCCACCTCGACCATCCCCGCACGATCAGGGGCGCCGTGGAAGCCAGCCAGCCCGACCGGCGCTTCGCGCAATGGATCGACGATCAGCCGGGTGATCCATGGCGCGTCTGTAGGCGTCTCCCGGATCTGCTTGCTCCTCATCCGCCACAGGCCACGGCACTCGGGACCTGTCAGGTAGGGCGACGCATAGGCAGGATCGAGCGGGCCGATCTCCCCGGCCGCCAACGCATGCAGGACGTCTGCCGGGACGACGTCGAGATGCAGGCGGACGCGTCCGGGGTCGGGGTGGTACCAAGAGGCGTCTGTGATGGTCATCTGCTCACGAGCCTGTCACGCTCCTTCGCTTCATCCGCGCCGGGTTGCCGATCTCATTGACGCACCGGCCAACAGTCTGGGATGCAGGCTCATCACGGCTGCGGGAAACCAGGTGGCGCGATGCACTGAACGCCTCGTCCAGGCAGACACCCGCAGGCGCGCGCTGTCGGCGGGTGGTAACCATCGTCAGTGAATGCGGCTCGGCGGTGGGTAGGGAGCCAGCACTCTGGTGCGGAAGTCGACGTACCAGTCTCGCTGGACGATCTGCGGTAGTCCGATGATGAGCCGGATCGGGTCGTCGAGGTGCGCGTTCAGGTGAGAGAGGTCGACGACTCCGCACTCCTGCGGAGCGAAAGCCTGGCCGGCGACGAGGCTGGCGCTGAGGAGGCCACGAGCTCCGGAGATCTCCGCTCCGGTGACGTCGGTGCCGCGGCTGGGCTCCTGCAAGAGCGTGAGCGCATGAGGGTGAGCCTCAGCCCAGGCGCGATCGACCACGGTCACACCGGCGCCTGTGTCCCAGACGGCGTCGACCACCGTGTCGCCCCATCGCACCGGGACGCATGGTCCTCCCCGCCACGGTCCCACGACGTGTGTCTCGTCTGGCCGTTCAGGCGGGTCGATCTCGATCTGGCCGAGCCCGAAACGGAAGCGGCAACGGTGGTTGCCGAAGACGTCGGTACCCAGGAGCGGTGGGTGCTGCCAGCCATCGGGTTGGACGTCGACCGTCAGTGAGCAGGACAAGGCGCTGGAGAGGCGCAGGCGGGTCCTCACCCGCTCCACCTCGAGCTCGTCGCCCCCGGCGAGCCCGCGCCCGGATGGCGAGCGCGCACCCGTCCGCGAGCCGGCCGCGACGGCCGCCGGGATGGCCGAGCGCCGGCTCCCGGTGTCGAGCAACATCCGTACCACCGAGGAGCCCACGGTGGCGTCAACCCAAGCCTGCAGTGCCCTGGCGTCCTCGGGATCCGGCACAACCTGCAGTCGCAGTGATGCCATGCTGGCAGTGTCGCACGGTCCAACCCGATGTATGCGTCCTTCAGTCCGCCGCGTCAGGTCGCGATCGGTGATGCTGCATCGTTCGTCGGCACCACGCCGCGGGCGATCCGTCACTACCACGAGATCGGCCTGCTTCCGGAGCCCGAGCGGAGTCCTGGCGGCCGCCGCCGGTACGGCTACGCCGAGATGATCCGGCTGCTGTGGATCCGCAAGATGGCTGACGCCGGGATCGCCTTGACCGACATCCGTGCAGCCGTCGCCGACGCGGCTCCTGCTGGTGCGCACGAAGACCAGGAATTCGCGCGCATCCTGGAACGGCTGGAGGAGATCCTTGCCGCTCAGCAGGCAGAGCTGGAGCTGCAGCGCACCGCCGTGCAGCGCATGCGCACCCGGGGTAGCAGGATGGGTCTGCTCTCCGACATCGTCGCCAGCCGCCTCGAGGGCCTGCCCGAAGGCTCCCTGCGCCAGTCGGACCTCGACAGCCTGCTGGTCACCGAGCGGATCTTCGGCCCCCTCGGCGCGGCCATCCAGGCCAGCCGGTTCCTCGCCCTGGCCACCCATCCCGATCTACGGGAGGAGTCCGACCTGGTCGGCGCCGCCGAGGAGGCACTCGATGACACGGTCGCTGTCGACGACCCCCGCGTGGCACAGGTGGCCGCCGAACGGCGGGCCTTCGAGCTGAGGCTGCACGCCGTCATCGAGGAGTCCGGGCTGGCTGAGGGCGAGGAGGCGCTCTTCGACTCCTGGGAGGACCTGCACCCCGGCGACGACGGCGAGGACGGGGACGGCGCGGGCCAGGAGCCCATGAGCGTGGTGGCGGCTGTGGGGAAGATGCCCTACGACTTCTCCCCGGCTCGTCTGCGTTGCCTGGAGCTGGCCGAGGGCATCGCCGCCCACGAGCCGCCCGCTTCGTGAGCGTCGCCCCGGGGGAGCACCGGGAGGCCTTATCGGCGCCGGCGATCGATGCCCGACTGCCCGTCATGGAGCCGGCGCGCACGCGCCGGTGGTGAACTCCTGGATGATGCTGACCAGTGCTGAAGGGTCCTGCAGCATCGGCAGGTGTCCGGTGGGCAGCTCGCGACGGAATCCAGGCCCGAGCTCGGCCGCGTGCCGGTGCTGCGTCGTGGCGCGGAACATCGGGTCCGCCGTGGTCACGACATACCCCGTCCACCCAGGAAATGCCCTTCTGGACATCCTGTCCCGATACAGGCGCGGTGATTCCGGCTCGAACTCGGACACGATCCGTTGGATGTCATTCTCGCCGAGGCCGGCGCACAGGACCGAGCGGATCGCCCGCTCGGGAGGACGAGTTCCGGCCACACGCATGACAGCGCCCAGCACAACGCGCTGCAGCGCGGAGGCGCCCAGGAAGGAGGCTCCCACGGCGGGGAACGACGCGGAGACCCCGAGCAGTCCGGCAACGCGTTCGGGTGCGGTTGCGGCGAGCTGGGTTGCCACGACACCGCCCAGCGAGTGGGCCACGACGGTGAACGGGCCTTCCGGTGCTTGGACCAACACCGAGGACACACAGTCATCGAGACGTGTGTCGGCCCGCTTCGGATAGGTCGCCACGACCGACTCAGCAGGGAGGTCCGCCCGGACCTCGTCCCAGATCCACGCCGGAAGGCCCGCTCCGCCGAGGAACAGGATCGGTGTCGAAGACAGATCTGAGCTCATGGGTTCTCCTGACACGAGCCGCCAGTTCGAGCTGGCGCGCCCGCGGTGGTGTGGGTGGTTTCGAGGGTCAACCGGACGGCGCCGACGACGATCAGTGCGGCGCCGAGCATGTGGGCGACGACGGCCGCGCTCGGCAGCCCGGTGAGGGACTGGAGGATGCCCACTGCGGCTTGCGCAGCCAGCAGCACCAGCAGCCGGGTGGCGTGGGATCGCAGTCTGCTGCCGCGCGGGCTCGACCAGCGCACCCTCGCTGCGGCGACGACGACTGCGCCGGAGATGCAGCCGTGGACGACCGTTGTCGCCGCCCAGTCGAAGCCCATGCGCGGGACGTCCGCGGAGTCGCCGGCGTGCGGGCCGCTACCGGTGACCACAGTTCCTGAGATCAGCACCAGCACAGCGGCGACGAGCAGGACCCGCGCCCAGCCGTTCAGGCCGGTCGGGCCGGGATGGACCCGGCCCGACCGGTCCCGGTCGAGGGTGTCCCAGG
>NZ_QPKK01000053.1 GCF_003344635.1 Desertihabitans aurantiacus | reverse complement strand
CGCCGAACGGCTGGCTGCACGGTGAGCACGGCCCCGCTGGCAGGACCGGCCGGGCTGCAGCAGCAGCTGCGCGCCGCCGCCGCCGAGCTGGCGACCGCCGGTTGCCCCGCCCCGGCGGCCGAGGCCCGGGTGCTGGCCTGCCACCTGCTCGGGCTCGACCCCGGCCAGCTGGTGCTGGCCCCCGCGATGACGCCCGAGGTGCACGAGCGCTACCGCGAGCTGCTGCGCCGCCGGGCCGGAGGGGCGCCGGTGCAGCACCTCACCGGCGAGGCGTGGTTCCGCCACGTCCGGCTGGAGGTCGGCCCCGGCGTGTTCGTGCCGCGCCCGGAGACCGAGGTGATGGTCGGCTGGGCGGTGCAGCAGCTGGCCGACGCGCCGGCACCGCTGGTGGTCGACCTGTGCTCCGGCTCCGGCGCGATCGCCAAGGCGCTGGCCGACGAGCTGCCACGGGCCCGGGTGCACGCCGTCGAGCTGTCGGAGGAGGCGCTGGCCTACGCCGAGCGGAACCTGGCCGGCACCGGGGTCGCGCTGCACGCGGGCGACCTCGCCGACGCGCTGCCCGAGCTGGACGGCAGCGTCGACCTGGTCGTCAGCAACCCGCCCTACATCCCGCTGGAGGCGTGGGAGTCGGTGGCCACCGAGGTGCGCGACCACGACCCGGAGCTGGCGTTGTTCTCCGGCCTGGACGGGCTGGACGCGATGCGGACCCTCTCCGGAACGGCCCGGCGCCTGCTGCGACCCGGCGGGCTGCTCACCGCCGAGCACGCCGAGGTGCAGGAGCACAGCGTGGTGGAGCTGTTCGTGGCCGACGGGTGGCAGCAGGTGCGCGACCACCGCGACCTCAACGGACGTCCCCGCTTCGTCACCGCGACCCGCGGCTGAGACCGTCCGCGAAGGTTCGCCGGGAGGGCGTCAGCGGCCGCGGTCGCCGGAGCGCGGCGTGCGCACGGGCGGCACCACCTCGCGAGCACCCGGTCGTGCGGCGGCCCGGGTGGAGGCGGCCGACGCGACGCCGGCGTGCGCCGGTCGACGTAGTTCTGCGCCATGCCCTCGACGTCGGCCGGGCTGAGCTCCGCGGTCAGGTCGGCGCCGGGGGAGAGGTTCGGACGCAGGGTCCAGCCGGTCAGCACGTCGCCATCGAGGACGTCGCGGGTCCGCCCGTCGGAGGCGGCGATGGTCGCCAGCGAAGGCTGCGGCAGACCGGCCTCGGCGGCCGCGGCGGTGTGGTGGCTGACCAGCGCGTTCCACCCGGCGAGGTTCGCGCCGGCCGCGTCCCAGCGCTGGGCCTGCATGAGGGTGGCGACCGGTGTCGTGTCGTCGAGCGAGCCGCTGCTCGCCTGCTGGTGCAGGTCGGTCGGGAAGCGGACGTCGGCGTCCTCGGCCGCGGCCCGTTGAGCGCGTGCTGGACCTCGTGACCAGCACGAAGACGCACTCGTAGCGGTCCTCCAGCTGGCTGAGCGGGACGCTGATGTGGCGGGCGGAGGGGTCGTCGGTGCCGCCGGCGTCGACGTCGGCCGGTTGCACGGTGAAGCCGCGCAGCTCGTCGGTCGCGACCGCCCGGTCGAGCTGGCGCACGAGCGCGGGAGAGCTCTCGACGTGCGAACGCAGGGTCTCCGCCCGGTCGGCGCCGGCCCCGGGCTGGGCGGCGAAGCGATCGAACAGCGCACGCGACCCGTCCGACAGCCGGGGCCGGGCCTCATCCGGTGGCGACGGCGCTCACCCTGATCTCGGTGATCCGCTCGGGCAGCTCCGGCGACGTCCCACCGCTCGTGTCGACCCGGACCTGCAGCGGTCCGCGGACGTACCGGTACCCGGCCCGGGCCACGTGGGAGCCGTGGCTGCGCTGCTCGCCGAAACCGGCGGCCACCAGCGGCGTCGCCAGCCGTCCGACCTCGGTGCCGGCGACCTCGCCGTCGGGACGGTCGGCGACGACCTGCAGCAGCAGAACCCGTCCGGACGCGGGATGGTCGTGCAGTGCGACACCGCAGCGGTGGTGCGCACCGAGCCGGCGGCGTAGACGGTCTGCTCGGCGTCCTTCCGGGTGACGGGTAGCTGCAGGATCGCACCGGTCAGCTCCGCGGTGAGCTCGTCCATGCTCCTCGCCGCCGAGAGCAGCTGCAGGAACCGGTCGAGCACGACGTCGGCGGGCACGGTCGGCAGCGGCGGCTGCTCCGCAGGGCGTCCGTGGTCGGGGGAGCTCACGGCCTCACCCCACGGTGACCGGGTCCGCCACCCCCGGGTGGGTCAGTACAGCTTCTCGGCGTAGGACGGGCCGTAGTACTGCTGGAGCTCGCCCAGGTCGTCCTGCGGGCGGTAGAGCTCCTTGCTGATCTCGGCCACGCTGGGAAGCACGTCTGGGGTCCAGGTGTCGGGCTGCCAGAGCCCGGAGCGCAGGAAGGCCTTCGCGCAGTGGTGGAAGACCTCCTCGACGGTGATCTCGACGGCGAGCACCGGACGCCGCCCGCGCACCGCCATGGCGTCGAACCACGGGGCGTCACGGACCAGGCGGGCCCGGCCGTTGACCCGCAGGGTGTCGCCGCGCCCGGGCACGAAGGACAGCAGCCCGACGTGGGGGTTGACCAGCACGTTGCGGTAGCCGTCCACCCGCCGGTTGCCGGGACGCTCGGCGACCGCGACGTGGCCGTCGTCGATGACGTGCACCAGGGAGCCGGTCGGGTCGCCCTTGGGGCTGGCGTCGCAGCGGCCCTCGGCGTCGGCGGTGGCCAGCACGCAGAAGGGGGAGACCTCCAGCCAGCGACGGTCCAGCTCGACCAGCCGGGGTCGGACCTTGTCGCGCACGTGCGGAAGCGGGTGGCCGACGACCTCCTCGAGCTCGGCGATCGAGTCCACGGTCTGGACGTCGCCGGCCGGACCGCCGTCGGTGGGGGCGTCGGGGACGAGGTCGTCGCTGCTCCTCATGGCGTTCATCCTCCCATGCCGGTCCGCCGCCTCTGGCAGGATGGCCGGGTGAGCGAGGAGCAGGGCTGGCAGCACTTCATGTGCAGCGACGACGAGCTGTACCAGGGCGCCGCAGCCGCGCAGGCCGCCGTCGAGGCGGGGGAGTGCGTGGTGATCCCCACCGACACCGTCTACGGGATCGGCGCCGACCCGTTCTCCCCGGAGGCGGTGCAGCGGTTGCTGGACGCCAAGGGCCGAGGACGCGACATGCCGCCGCCGGTGCTGGTCAGCGAGCCGGCGGTGAGCCGCGCGCTGGCCACCCGGGTGCCGCGGGAGGCCGAGCAGCTGATGGAGGCCCATTGGCCCGGCCCGCTGACGCTCATCCTCACCGCCCAGCCGAGCCTGCGGATGGACCTCGGGGACACCGAGGGCACCATCGCCCTGCGGGTGCCCGACTCCGATGCGGCGCGGGTGGTGCTGCGGCGGACCGGGCCGCTGGCGGTGAGCAGCGCCAACAAGACGGGCCAGCCGCCGGCGGTCGACGTGCACGACGCGATCGACCAGCTGGGCGACCTGGTCAGCGTCTACCTCGACGACGGGCCGACGCCCGGCCCGCAGCCGTCCACCATCGTCGACTTCACCACCACCGACTCCGGCGTCGTGGTGCGTGAAGGGGTGCTGAGCCTGGAGCAGCTGCAGGCCACGGTCCCCGAGCTGACGCTGAGCCCCGAGCTCGAGGCGGCCCGGGAGGCCGCGGCCGAGGAGAGCACCGGGGAGGACGCCGCCGAGGCGGAGGCGACGGACGTCCCCGAGGACGGCGCCGCCACCGCTACCGAGGACGTCGCCGACGACACGGCGGTCACGCCCGGCACCGAGGACGCGCTGGTCCCGGACGACGCGGGGGAGACCGTCACCAGTGTCACCGACGACGGGTCCGTCGTGGTCCTCGACGAGGACGCCGCCGAGGACGGCGTGACGGTCGTGGCCGACGTGCCCGAGGCTGCCGCGGCGGCGGAGGCGCCCGCCGACGACCGGGCGGGGCAGATCGAGAGCCCGACCGGCGACCCGGTACCCGTCGACGACCCGGGCCCCGCCCCGACCGCCGCCGAGCTCGACCCCGCGGCGGAGGAGGGCGAGACGATCCCGGGCGACGAGGACGTGGACCGGCGTGACGTCGTCGACCAGGTCCTGGCCGGGGGAGAGCCGGCCGACCCGCCGGCCCGAACCTCGGACGAGCGCCGCTGAGGACGTCCCGCCGTGCGTGAGTACCTGCTGGTGCTGCTGGTCGCCGCCGGCGCCACCTACCTGGTCAGTGGGCTGTGCCGACGGCTGGCGCTGCGCTGGGGTGCCGTCGCCCGGGTCCGCGACCGCGACGTGCACGTGGTGCCGATCCCGTACTTCGGCGGCGTGGCGATGCTGGTGGGGATCGCGGCGGCGGTGCTGGTGGCGTCCCGGCTGCCCTTCCTGGGCAGCCAGCCGTTGGTCACCCACGACGCCGCCTACGTGCTGCTCGCGGCGGTGGTGATCTGCGTCGTCGGGGTGCTGGACGACCTGTACGACATGTCGGCGCTGGTCAAGCTCGCCGGGCAGGTGCTGGCCGCGGGGATCGTGGTGGTCAACGGCGTGCGGATGATGTGGATCCCGCTGCCGAACCGGATCATCTCGCTGGACGACATCACCTCGATCGCCATCACCGTCTTCTTCATCGTGCTCTGCACCAACGCGGTGAACTTCGTCGACGGCCTGGACGGCCTCGCCACCGGGGTGGTCGCCATCGGCGCGATGGCCTTCTTCACCTTCTGCTACGTGCTCACCCGTGAGCAGGACCTCTCCCGCGCCACCACCTCGGCCCTGATCGCGGTCGCCCTGGTGGGCGCCTGCCTGGGCTTCCTGCCGCACAACTGGTTCCCCGCGCAGATGTTCATGGGCGACTCGGGCTCGATGCTGCTCGGGCTGATGCTCGCCACCTCTGCGATCAGCCTCACCGGCCAGTTCGGGCTGCCGCAGATCCAGCCCGGGACCGAGGGCGGTGGGGTGCTGCCGGCCTACCTGCCGCTCGTGCTGCCGGTGGCGATCCTCGCGCTACCACTGCTCGACGTGGTGCTCGCCTGGACCCGGCGCACCATCGCCGGGCGCTGGTGGTTCGTGGCCGACAAGCAGCACCTGCACCACCAGCTGCTGCGCCGCGGGCACTCCCACCGCGGGGCCGTCGCGCTGCTCTATCTGTGGTCCGCGCTGATCTCCTTCGGCGTCATCGCGATCGGTCTGTCCCGCAGCTGGGTGGTGATGGCCGGGGTGGCGGTGCTGGCCGTGGTAGCCGTCGTCCTCACCCTCAGCCGCCCGCTGGACCGCTCCACCGAGCACCCGCAGATCCCCTCCCGGCGGGGCTGACCGCAGGTTTCGGCCGCACCCGGGCCCTTGTGCTAGTTTTCACAAGCGCCCCGAGCCGGGCCGCATCCTGGCCGCAGACGAGGATCTCGACCACCATGACGACCATGAGCATCGACGCCCGCGGGGAGTCCCCCGCAGACGCCGGTCAGGCGGTCGTGCTCGCCGAGCGGGCACGCCGGTTGCTGGTCGGCGGCGTGGTCGGCTGCCACGCGCTGGCCCTGCCCGCGGTGCTGGTCTGGGCCGTCGTGGACGGGGCCCGCGGGCTCCTGTCGGCCCTCGTCGGGCTGGCCCTGGTGCTGGTCTTCGACACGATCGGCCAGGCCGTCCAGATCCGCTTCGCCGGTGCCGCGCCACGCGTCCTGATGCGGGCCTCGCTGCTCTCCTTCGGTCTGCGCGCCTCGATCCTGGGTCTGCTGGTCGTCGGGTGGTCCAACCTCCCGGCCGAGTCGGTGGCCCGGGTCAACGCGATGGCACTGGCCGTGACGGGTGGTCTGGCGGTGGTCGGCTGGCTCGTGGGGGTCGTCCTGACCTACCGCCGGCTGCGGATTCCCATCTACGACGAGCCGTCGGATAGGGTCTACGACAACGTGTCGGAGAACGTCTCGGAAGGGGGTTGACCAGCATGACCGATCGGATCTCCGCTGATAGGGTCCTCACCGGTGCGGAGCGCTCCCGGGCCGACAACGCCGCCGGTGAACGGGAGGGCTACCGAGCCCTCTCCTACGTCATCGCGGGGCCTCTGGCCTACGGCGGTCTCGGTTGGGTGGGCGACCACTTCCTCGGCACGCAGTTCCTGCTGCCGCTGGGGCTCGTGCTGGGCCTCGGGCTGTCGGTGTACATGATCATCAAGCGTTACGGAGCCGTTCGGTGAACGGTCGACGCAGAGAGGAGCTCGCGTGGGCGGCCTGACCGTGCCCGGAGTGCCGATGAGGTTCCCGGTGCCGATGGAGACCGGCCACGGCGAGGAGGGTGGTTGGCACACTCCGAGCCTGGAGGACTTCGAGTTCGTCGGCGGCTTCGGCGGACCCGACTGGGTGAACAAGCCGTTCATCCAGGCCGTGCTCGCGGCCGTGATCGTCATCGTGCTCTGGCTGCTGGCCTCGCGCCGGCTCAAGGTCGTGCCCGGCAAGCTGCAGTTCCTCAACGAGTACTTCTACAACTTCATCCGCAACGGGGTCGCGCTCGAGGTGCTCGGGCAGCACGACTTCCGGCGCTACGTCCCCTACCTGGTCGGCCTGTTCTCCTTCATCTGGGTGAACAACCTCATGGGGCTCTTCCCGCTGCTGATGTTCCCGACGTTCTCCAACATCGGCTACGCCTGGGGCCTGGTGTTCCTCACCTACGTCATCTACAACGTGGCGGGTGTCGCCCGGCACGGGATGAAGTACTTCAAGAACAGCCTGCTTCCGGCCGGTGTGCCCTGGCCGCTGTGGTTCGTCATCATCCCGATCGAGTTCCTGTCGAACTTCGTCATCCGGCCGCTGACGCTGGGCCTGCGACTCTTCGGCAACCTGCTGGCCGGTCACCTGGTGGTGCTCGTCTTCGTCACCGGTGGCGCCTACCTGCTGTTCCAGGCCGACGGGGCGGTCAACAAGGTGGCCGGTGGCGCCTCACTCATCTTCAGCTTCGCGATCTTCGCCCTGGAGCTGCTGGTGTCGTCGCTGCAGGCCTACATCTTCACCGTCCTGACCGCCCAGTACGTGGCGTCCTCGCTGGCCGAGGACCACTGACCGCTCACCTGCTCATCAAGACCACTCACACTGAGTTGATCCGAAAGGAATCCCCATGGAAACCACTGGTCCGATCATCGAGGGCTCCCTCAACCTCATCGGTTACGGCCTCGCCGTCATCGGTTCGGGCATCGGCGTGGGCCTGATCTTCGCCTCGGTCATCCAGGGCACCGCCCGCCAGCCCGAGGCCCGTGGCGCCATGATGGGCACCGCCTGGATCGGCTTCGCCGTGGTCGAGGCTCTGGCCATCCTCGCCCTCGCCTTCTCCTTCGTGCTCTGATCATGCCTCTCCTCGAAATCAACCTCGGCCCGCTGCTGCCGCACTACGCCTCCGAGATCGTCATGGGCATCCTGCTCATGATCGTCATCTTCGTGGTGATGCAGCGGCTGGTGGTGCCGCGGTTCGAGCAGATGTACGACGAGCGTCGCGCCGCGATCGAGGGCGGGATGGAGAAGGCCGAGGCTGCGCAGCGCGAGGCCGAGGCCGCGCTGGAGCAGTACCGCGCCCAGCTCGCCGACGCCCGCTCCGAGGCCGCCCGGATCCGGGAGGACGCCAAGAACCAGGGTGCGCAGATCCTGGCCGAGATGCGCGAGGAGGCCCAGGCCGAGTCCGAGCGGATCCGCGCCCAGGCCCACGCCGCGATCGAGGCCGAGCGTGGCCAGGTGGTCGCCCAGCTCCGCGCCGAGGTCGGCGGCCTGGCCACCACCCTGGCCGGTCGGATCGTCGGTGAGTCCCTGGACGACGACGAGCGCGCCCGCCGCACGGTGGAGCGCTTCATCGCCGATCTGGAGTCCTCGCCGGCCGAGAGCGAGCGGGTATGACGCCGTCCGCACACGCCGCCGAGACGAGCCGGCTGTCCGCGCTGGACGCCGTGCTCGACGCCCAGCACGGGGCGACCCTGTCGGGCGACCTGTTCGCGGTGGTCGACCTGCTCGACCAGCAGCCGGCTCTGCGCCGGGCGCTGACCGACCCGGGCAAGCCGGTATCGGTCCGACAGCAGCTGGCCACCTCGCTGCTGCAGGGCAAGGTGGGCGAGGGGACGCTGAGCGTCCTCACCGCGGCGGTGGAGCACCGGTGGGCGAGCGGTCGCGACTTCGTGGCCGCCCTCGAGCGCCAAGCCGTGCGGGCGGTCTTCGCCTCTGTGGCCGGTGGCTCCGGGCTCGACGAGGTGGAGGACGAGCTCTTCCGCTTCGGCCGGCTGGTCGCCTCCGACCAGGGGCTGCGCAACGCCATCGCCGACCGTGCGGTTTCGGTGGGGCGACGCGAGGAGCTGGTCCGCGGGCTGCTCGTCGACCGGGCGGCCCCGGCCACCACGACGCTGGCGACCCGGGCGGTCCGGGCCCGCGAGCGCAGCTTCACCCGCACCCTCGAGGGCTACCTCGAGCTGGCCGCCCAGGTGCGTCAGCGCGCGGTCGCCACGGTACGGGTGGCGCGCCCGCTGGAGGCCGACCAGCAGGCACGCCTGCAGGCCGTGCTGACCCGGCAGGCCGGACGTCCGGTGGCGATGCACGTCGTCGTCGACCCGGCCGTGCTCGGCGGCATCCGCGTCGAGCTGGGCGACGAGGTCATCGAGGGCACGGTGGCCGCCCGCCTCGAAGAGGCCCGGCGCCGCCTGCACTGATCCGCGGATCAGCAGGCAGACGCACATACTTGCAAGCAGACGATCGACACGAGAGCTAGGGACGCAGAGCAATGGCGGAACTCACGATTCGCCCGGAGGAGATCCGGGACGCGCTGGACCGGTTCGTCCAGGACTACACCCCCGAGGCGTCCTCCCGCGAGGAGGTCGGCACGGTCATCACCTCCGGCGACGGCATCGCCCGGGTCGAGGGTCTGCCGTCGGCCATGGCCAACGAGCTGCTCGAGTTCGAGAACGGCGTGCTCGGCATCGCGCAGAACCTCGACGTCCGCGAGATCGGCGTCGTGGTGCTGGGTGACTCCGAGGGCATCGAGGAGGGCTCGACCGTCCGCCGCACCGGTGAGGTGCTGTCGGTGCGGGTCGGCGACGGCTACCTCGGCCGCGTGGTCGACGCGATGGGCAACGCCATCGACGGTCTGGGTGAGATCACCGACCTCGAGGCCCGCCGCGCGCTGGAGCTGCAGGCCGCCGGTGTGATGGACCGCCAGGAGGTCCGCGAGCCGCTGCAGACCGGGCTGAAGGCGATCGACGCGATGATCCCGATCGGTCGCGGCCAGCGTCAGCTCATCATCGGCGACCGCAAGACCGGCAAGACCGCCATCGCCCTCGACACGATCATCAACCAGAAGGCGAACTGGGAGTCGGGCGACCCGAAGAAGCAGGTCCGCTGCATCTACGTCGCCATCGGCCAGAAGGGTTCGACCATCGCCGAGGTGCGTCGCACCCTCCAGGACGCCGGCGCCCTCGCGTACACGACGATCGTGCACGCCCCGGCCTCCGACCCCGCCGGCTTCAAGTACATCGCTCCCTACACCGGCTCGGCCATCGGCCAGCACTGGATGTACGCGGGCAAGCACGTGCTGATCGTCTTCGACGACCTCACCAAGCAGGCCGAGGCCTACCGCGCCATGTCGCTGCTGCTGCGTCGCCCGCCGGGCCGTGAGGCCTACCCCGGCGACGTCTTCTACCTCCACTCCCGTCTGCTGGAGCGCTGCGCCAAGCTGTCGGACGAGCTGGGCGGTGGCTCGATGACCGGTCTGCCGATCATCGAGACCAAGGCGAACGACGTGTCGGCCTACATCCCGACCAACGTCATCTCCATCACCGACGGCCAGATCTTCCTGCAGTCCGACCTGTTCAACGCCAACCAGCGTCCCGCCGTGGACGTCGGTGTGTCGGTGTCCCGGGTCGGTGGCGCCGCGCAGGTCAAGGCGATGAGGGGTGTCGCGGGCTCGCTGAAGCTGAACCTGGCCCAGTACCGCGACATGCAGGCGTTCGCGATGTTCGCCTCCGACCTCGACGCCACCTCCCGCCGCCAGCTGGAGCGGGGCGCCCGCCTCACCGAGCTGCTGCGCCAGGGCCAGTACGCGCCGTACCCGGTCGAGGAGCAGGTGGTCAGCGTCTGGGCCGGCACCAACGGCTACTTCGACGAGGTGCCCGTCGACGACGTGCTGCGCTTCGAGCAGGAGCTGCTGGAGCACCTGCGCCACAACTCGCCGGTGCTGCAGACCATCCGCGAGACCCAGAAGTTCGACGACGACACCGCGAGCGCGCTGGAGCAGGAGATCGGGAAGTTCAAGCAGGGCTTCCAGACCTCCGACGGCAAGCTGCTGGTCGGCAACGAGCAGACCGAGGCGATCGAGGACGAGGACATCGAGCAGGCCCAGATCGTCAAGGGCAAGCGGGGCTGACGTGCCGACCACGACGACGACGAGCAGGACGGGGGTCTGAGGGATGCCAGCCAGCCTGCGCGAGCTGCGCCAGCGCCGGAACTCCGTCACCACCACCAAGAAGATCACCCGGGCGATGGAGCTCATCGCCGCGTCGAGGATCATCAAGGCCCAGCAGCGGGCCACGGCGGCAGCGCCCTACGCCCGCGAGCTGACCCGTGCGGTCTCGGCGGTCGCGACTTACTCCGAGGTCGACCACCCGCTGACCACCGAACGGGAGAACCCCCAGCGCGCGGCCATGGTGCTCATCACCTCCGACCGCGGACTGGCCGGTGCCTACTCCTCCTCGGTGATCAAGCAGGGTGAGGGGCTGGCCGAGCGGCTGCGTGGCGACGGCCTGGACGTGGCCCCCTACCTGGTCGGACGCAAGGCGGCGGCGTTCTACGGCTTCCGCAAGCGGGAGGTGGCCGGAGCCTGGGACGGCTTCTCCGACTCCCCGACCTACGCCCACGCCCGCGAGATCGCCGACACCCTGATCGAGGCGTTCAACGCCCCGGCCGAGGAGGGCGGGGTGGACGAGATCCACATCGTCTACACCCGGTTCGTCTCGATGCTGACCCAGCGCCCCGAGGTCATCCGGCTGCTCCCGCTCGAGGTCGTCGAGAGCGGGGGGGACGAGTCCCAGGGCCACGAGGTGTACCCGCTGTACGAGTTCGAGCCCGACCCCGCGACGGTGCTGGACGAGCTGCTGCCCCTCTACGTGGCCAGCCGCATCCAGTACTGCCTGCTGCAGTCGGCCGCCTCCGAGCTCGCCAGCCGGCAGCGCGCGATGAAGTCCGCCACGGACAACGCAGAACAGCTGATCGAGCGACTGACGCGTGAGGCCAACCAGGCGCGCCAGGCCGAGATCACCCAGGAAATCAGCGAGATCGTCGGTGGTGCAGCTGCGCTGGCCGATGCTTCCGAGAGCGAGTGAGAACAATGACTGCCACCATCAACGACACCCAGCCGGGGTACGGCAACGCGAGCGGCAACGGCATCGGCCGGGTCGCGCGGGTGATCGGCCCCGTGGTCGACGTGGAGTTCCCCGCCGACCAGATGCCCGACCTGATGCACGCTCTGCTGGTCGACCTCGAGGTGATGGGGGAGAAGCGGACCCAGACCCTGGAGGTCGCCCTGCACGTGGGCGACAACATCGTCCGGACGATCTCGCTCAAGCCCACCGACGGCCTGCGCCGCGGCGCCCCGGTGCGCGACACCGGGCAGCCGATCTCGGTGCCGGTCGGCGACGTCACGAAGGGCCACGTCTGGAACGTGACCGGTGAGGTGCTCAACGCCGACCCGAGCACCCTCCAGATCGAGGAGCGGTGGCCGATCCACCGCGACGCCCCGAAGTTCGACCAGCTCGAGTCCAAGACCGAGATGCTCGAGACCGGCATCAAGGTGCTCGACCTGCTCACCCCCTACGTCCAGGGCGGCAAGATCGGCCTGTTCGGCGGCGCCGGTGTGGGCAAGACGGTGCTCATCCAGGAGATGATCTACCGGATCGCCCACAACTTCGGTGGCACCTCGGTGTTCGCCGGGGTCGGCGAGCGCACCCGTGAGGGCAACGACCTCATCAACGAGATGGAGGAGGCCGGCGTCCTCAAGGACACCGCCCTCGTCTTCGGGCAGATGGACGAGCCGCCGGGCACCCGCCTGCGGGTGGCGCTGTCGGCGCTGACCATGGCCGAGTACTTCCGTGACGTGCAGAGCCAGGACGTGCTGCTCTTCATCGACAACATCTTCCGGTTCACCCAGGCCGGCTCGGAGGTCTCCACACTGCTCGGCCGGATGCCGTCCGCGGTGGGCTACCAGCCCAACCTGGCCGACGAGATGGGTCAGCTGCAGGAGCGGATCACCTCCACCCGCGGTCACTCCATCACCTCGATGCAGGCGATCTACGTGCCGGCCGACGACTACACCGACCCGGCCCCGGCGACCACCTTCGCCCACCTGGACGCCACCACCGAGCTGAGCCGCGAGATCGCCTCCCGCGGTCTGTACCCGGCGGTGGACCCGCTGAGCTCGACCAGCCGCATCCTCGACCCGCAGTACATCGGCCAGGAGCACTACGACGTGGCCGTGCGGGTCAAGCAGATCCTGCAGCGCAACAAGGAGCTGCAGGACATCATCGCGATCCTCGGCGTCGACGAGCTGTCCGAGGAGGACAAGATCGTCGTCAACCGGGCCCGCCGGATCCAGCAGTTCCTCAGCCAGAACACCTACATGGCCGAGAAGTTCACCAACATCCCGGGCTCCAGCGTCCCGCTCAAGGACACCATCGAGTCGTTCAAGATGATCTGCGACGGTGAGGTCGACCACATCGCCGAGCAGGCCTTCTTCAACGTCGGCGGTATGGACATGGTCGAGGAGAACTGGGCCCGGATGCAGAAGGAGGGCTGAGGTGGCCGAGCCGGGCAGCAGCGTGCTGCACGTCGAGGTGGTGGCTGCCGACCACTCCGTCTGGTCCGGTGACGTCACCTCCATCACCGCGCGCACCACCGAGGGCGACATCGGCATCCTGCCCGGGCACTCCCCGGTGCTGGCCGTGCTGGTGCCCTCGGGGGTGGAGATCGTCGAGCAGGGCGGCGGACGCCAGGTGGTCGCGGTCGACGGCGGCTTCATCTCCGTGGCGCAGAACCGGGTCTCGATCCTCAGCGAGTACGCCGCGATGAGCAGCGAGATCGACGCCGGCCGGGCCCGCTCCGAGCTCGAGGAGCTGCTCGGCCGGGTCGGCGCGGACGAGGACGACCCGGAGCTGCAGGCCGCCATCGCCCGGGCCAGGGCCCGGGTGAAGGCTGCCGAGCGGGCCAGGTGAGCGAGCGTCGGTAGTCTGCGGGTATGGAGTGGCTGCCGGTCGTCGAGATCGTCTTCGGCCTGCTGGCGCTGGCGGTCCTGCCGCTGCTCCTGATGGGCCTGCGCCGCCGCTGGCTCTCCCGCGCGGGCAGCATGTTCGAGTGCTCCATGCGGATCCAGACCACGACTCCGGGCGCCGGTTGGGCGCTCGGAGTCGCGCGTTACGAGGGCGAGAACCTGGACTGGTTCCGGGTCTTCTCGCTCTCGTTGCGCCCCCGGGTGCGGATCCCGCGGGAGGGCACCGCGCTGGTGCGGCGGCGTCCGCCGGAGGGCTCGGAGGCCGTGGTGCTCTACAGCGACCAGCAGGTGGTCCAGGTGTCGCGGCGCGGCCAGGAGCAGCTGGAGCTGGCGATGAACTCGGAGTCGGTGACGGGGTTCCTGTCCTGGCTGGAGGCGGCCCCGCCGCGCGACGACTACCCGACCTGACCGCCTAGCCTGTCGCCATGGTGACGATCTCGCGGGTGTACACCCGCACCGGTGACGCCGGGCGCACCCGGCTGTCGGACCTGTCGGAGACCGGCAAGACCGACCCGCGGGTGGAGGCCTACGGCGACGTCGACGAGGCCAACAGCCACCTCGGGGTGGCGCTGGCCTACGGGCTGGAGCCCGAGGTGCAGGAGGTGCTGGAACACCTGCAGAACGAGCTGTTCGACCTCGGTGCCGACCTGTCCACGCCGCTGGTCGAGCACCCCGAGCACGAGCCGCTGCGCATGGTCGCCGACAGCGTGCAGCGGCTGGAGCGGTGGTGCGACGAGTTCTCCGAGGACCTGCCGGTGCTGCGCTCCTTCGTGCTGCCGGGCGGGACGCCGGCGGCCGCCGCCCTGCACGTGGCCCGCACGGTCACTCGTCGCGCCGAGCGACGGGCCTGGGCCGCGGTCGCGGTGTACGGCACCGACCCCGCACCGGCCGACGGCTCCGCCCCGGGCGGGCTCAACCCGCTGGCGCTGACCTACCTCAACCGGCTGTCGGACCTGCTCTTCGTGCTGGCACGGCGGCTGGCCGTCCCGGACGGGGAGACGCTGTGGGTGCCCGGCAGCGGGCGCGGCAGGCGTCCGGCAGCCGCCGACCCGGAGGCGGATGTGGCAGGGTGACGCCCGTGCTGAAGCGAACCTTCCCCCTCCTGCTCGCCGCCGGTGTCGTCGTGCTCGGGGCGTGCAGCCCGCCGGAGAGCTCCCTGGACGACGCCCCCTCGCCGGAGGAGACCGCCGGCGCCCCGCAGGGCCAGGAGTCCGCGCCCGTCGGCGCCCTGTGCGAGTACCTGCCCGAGGGCCAGCCGTCCCGGCCGGTCGACCCGCCGTCGAGCGAGGTCGAGACCACCGGTGAGGTGGTCGCCACCATCGAGACCAACCAGGGACCGGTCACGGTGACGATGGACCGCGGTTCCGCGCCCTGCGCGGTGCACTCCTTCGTCTCCCTCGCCACCCAGGGCTTCTACGACGACACGGTCTGCCACCGCCTCAGCGACTCCGGCGGGCTGTTCATGCTGCAGTGCGGCGACCCCACCGCGACCGGCTCCGGCGGCCCGGGCTACCGCTTCGCCGAGGAGCTGACCGGGCAGGAGACCTACGGCGCCGGCACGGTGGCGATGGCCCGGACGACCCAGCCGGCCAGCACCGGCTCGCAGTTCTTCCTGGTCTACGAGGACTCCCAGCTCTCGCCGGACTACACCGTGCTCGGCACCATGGACGAGGCCTCGATCGGCGTGGTGGCCCGGATCGCCACCGAGGGCCAGGACGGCAGCTTCGGCCAGGTCGGCGGTGGCAAGCCGAACAACCCCTCGGAGATCTCCACCGTCACCGTCGGCTGAGCGGACACCGGTCAGGCCCAGCTGGCGGCCCAGGCGTCCAGCGCGGCCTGCACCTCGGCGTCGGTCTTGGGCTCGACCTGCGTCATCAGCGTCCAGCGGACGCCGAACGGGTCGCGGATCGAGGCGAAGCGGACGCCGTTGACGAAGTCGGTCGGCTGCTCCCGGACCGTGGCCCCGCGCTCGGCCGCCAGCCGGGTGGTGGCGTCCACGTCGGGCACGAACACGCCCAGGCTGGAGCTGACGGTGTCGTCGTCGGGGTCGGGTGCCCGGGTGTGGTACTCCTCGGACGGGGACATCACCGTGAACCGGCCGGCACCGAGGTCGAGGTCGCAGTGGACGACCGTGCCGTCGGGGCCGTCCATCCGGACCACCGGGCGGGCGCCGAGGACGTCGGTGTAGAAGGCGATCGCCTCGGCGGCGCGGTGCAGGACCAGCAGGGGGGTCAACGAGGAGTGGCCGGCGGGGACGTGTGCGTTCATGCCGACCAGCCTGGCCGGGGGCGGTGCCGTGGCGCTTGAAGATCCGCGACAGCTCGGTCGGGTGCTGCGTCCCGCCTCCACCCAGCAGGTGGCCGACACCCTGCGCGAGGACGTCGAGGGCCCGCTCGCCGACGTCCTGTCCCACCGCTGGCGCGTCCGCTGGGAGCGGGCACCCGGCCGGCCGCACACCGCGCGGGTGCTGTCGGACCCGGTGGTGCACCTGACCGCGGAAGCGGCCACCGACGAGACCGGCGCGGCGGCGCCGCTGCACGGCCACCCCACCCCGACGGTGCTGCTGCACGGATTGGTGCCGGAGGTGTTCGAGGTCGAGCTCCCCGTGGCCGGTGTGGTGCACGGGCTGGCCTTCCACCCCGGCGGGCTGAGCGTGCTCACCGGTACCGCTGCCCGGGCGTGGGCGGGACGCGTGCTGCCGGCCGGCGACGTCCTCGAGGTCGCCACGACCGACCCGGACGCCGACGACCCCTGGCAGCCCCTGGTCGAGGCGGTGGCGCGGCGGCACGACCCCGCCGCGGTGGCGGCCGACGCCGGGTACCGGCTGGTGCGTCGGGCCTTCGCCCTGGTCGAGGACCCCGGGGTGCGGACCGTGGAGGCGCTGGCCACCAGGCTGCACGTCTCGGCTCGCACCCTGCAGCGGGTGTTCCTGCACCACGTCGGCGCCGGACCGCTGTGGGTGCTGCGGCGGCGCCGGCTGCAGCAGGCGGCCGCCGCGCTGGACCTCGGCCGC
>NZ_QPKK01000522.1 GCF_003344635.1 Desertihabitans aurantiacus | reverse complement strand
CGAAGAAGGCGTCGAAGAAGCGGACGGTGCCCGCGGCGTCCAGCCCGAGCAGGGTGCGCAGCCCGGCCTGCCGCAGCCGGCGGGTGGCCTGGGCGGCCGGCGTCCACAGCGCCCGTCGCGGGTCACGGCCGGCGCGCACCGCCGCGACCACCACGTCGGCCAGCCGGAGCGAGACGGCCACGCTGTAGCCGGTGCCCGGGTGCATCAGCCCACCGCGTGCGCCGAACGGCACCGGTCCCGGTCGGCGTCCGGCCGCCGGGTCGGGTTCGACGGCGAACCGCACGTGCTCGGTGCGCTCGAAGCCCGACAGCGTGAGGCCGTGGCCGGCCAGCCGCGTCTCCAGCCGCTCGCGCAGCTCACGCATCCCCAGCGCCGGACGTCCCACCAGGCAGGTCTCCTCCAGCAGGGCGTCCTCGGCGTCCAGCGGCAGCGCGTAGAGGAAGCTCGCCGGGCCGGAGGAGGCGCCCCCGGCGGTGGCGGAGTCGTGGCGGCGCCAGTCCATCAGCCACGGCCCGCCGAGCACCTCCTCGGCCCGCCGGCGCGAGACCACCACCCCCACCGCGGTCTGCTGCGCCCGGGCGGGGTCGAGCGGGGCGCCGCGGGCGTCGAGCACGCAGCTGGCGGTCAGCCGGGTGCCGTCGCGCAGCAGGACGCGGGTGGCGTCGGCCTCGGCGACCGTGCCGGGAAGCACCTCCGCACCGTCCAGGGTGAGGCTCCGCTGCAGCCGGGGGGTGCTCAGCACCACGTACTCCCGCGGCACCCGGCGGGCGGTGCCGGTGTGCACCCAGGGCTCGAAGCGGGTGCTGACCGCCTCGGGCGCCAGCCAGCCGGGCAGCTCGTCGGCCCAGGCCGCGTAGGTCGGCGTCCAGGGGCGCTCCGGGGCCGGGTCGACGGCGACCACGTCGACCCCGGCCGCCGCGAGCCGGTGGGTCAGGGCGCGTCCGGCCGGGCCGAGACCCAGCACCAGCACCGACACCCGACGACCCGTCACGTCCCCAGCCTGGCACCCGGTGCCCC
>NZ_QPKK01000521.1 GCF_003344635.1 Desertihabitans aurantiacus | reverse complement strand
AAGATTTGAACGATATTATTTTCTTAGTGAGATTATGTAGTAACTTGAACGACTCAAATTCAATACCTAAACTTGCTGAAGACTTTGATATAAAATTAGGTACATTAAATGGCTTAATGTCTGGCAAGCGTCTTAGATTCAGAACTAAAACATTAACTGGCTTATTAGACGACATCGAGCTGTTTGCTAATATGAAGTTAACTGACGATGATAATACTTCAGTTGATAACAACTCTGATTCTAACGAATCTCAGTTTAATTAAGTACCATTCGATAGCGTGTAACTTTTATATGTAGGTTACACGCTTATTTTTATGTGTAAATGACGGGTGTAAGTTTAATAACTTTACTATAAGTCTTACATGTAAGGTTACATAGCGTAAGTCCTATAAATACCTTTAAATAGGGGATTTGTATGGTTTGTAAGGCGTAAATTTAAAAGGGGTAGGGGAGGAGAAAGTTACACTTTACTAAAATGATAGGCAACTGTAAAATTTACATTAAGGTTTATAGTAAGCTAAAAAAACTTACATTAAAAGGAGAGACATAATATGACTGAAAATATGATGACGATTAATAAACTAGCCGAGAAATTAGGTGTAAGTCGTCCTACAATTTATAATAACGTTCCAGAAAATATGAGCTTTACAAAAATTGATGGAGTAAATTACATTGACGATGAACTTGAAGAAATCATTACTAAAAAAATTAGCGAGCGCAAACAAAAATCATCTTCCAAAAATGATGATAAAACTACGACTAACAATCAAGAATTCATTCAATCTTTAAATGAAGAAATAAAATATTTACGACAACAACTCGAAACAAAAGATAATCAATTAGAGATGAAAGATTCACAAATTAATCAGTATTCAGAACTACTAAAAAACCAACAACTTTTAGCATTACAAAGTAATAAGAAAGTTGAAGAATTAGAAACAACACTAAACCAAATTGAGAATAAAAAACAAGAAGAAAACAACACTCAAGAAGGTCATTCAGAGACAGAATATAAGCAAC
>NZ_QPKK01000520.1 GCF_003344635.1 Desertihabitans aurantiacus | reverse complement strand
CGCACGGCCGTCGGGGCGGGTGACCGACAGCAGCCGTTCCACCAGCAGCGTCAGCGAGATGAACGAGACGTCGGCCACCACGAGGTCCACCGGCTCGTCGTCGAGGTGGGCCAGGGTGAGCTCGCGCAGGTTGAGCCGCTCGTGGACGACGACCCGCGGGTCGTGGCGGAGCGGCTCGGCCAGCTGGCCGTGGCCCACGTCGACGGCGTACACCGGCCGGCAGCCGTGGTGCAGCAGCACCTGGGTGAACCCGCCGGTGGACGCGCCGGCGTCCAGCGCCCGGCCGGTCGGCTGCAGGGCGAGGTCGTCGAGGGCGCCGAGCAGCTTGTGCGCAGCCCGTGACACCCACGGGTCGACGTCGGTGACCTCGACGTCGTCGGGGTCCACCTCGCTCGCGACCCGGCTCACCGCGACCCCGCGGACCCGGACCTTGCCGGCGCGGACGAGCGCCTGGGCCTGGGTGCGTGAGCGGGCCAGCCCGCGGGCGAGCACCGCCCGGTCGAGCCGCACCTCAGTGCTCGGCGCGGGTGCCCGACAGCAGCTCGTGCAGGGCGCGGTGGGCCCGCTCGAGCCGCTCGTGGTGCTCGGCCAGCGGCACCGAGCCGAGGTCGGCGACGGCGTCCAGGGTGGCGTCCAGCTCGGGGTGGCGGCTGGTGGGGGCCGCCTCGTCGGTGGCGTCCGGGTCGGTCATCGCGTCCTCCTCGACGGCCCAGGGTAGCGGCCGGCGACCCTTGACCCCCGCCGGCGGCACCGGTCTAGACTTCCGGCGCAACGGACGCCCCGTCACCCCCCTTCGAGGAAGAAGAACGGTCATGCGCCTGCGCACACCCCTGACCACCCTGGCCGCCCTCGCCCTGGTCGGCGGCGGTCTCGCCGCGCCGGCGGCGGCCGAGCCCGGACCGGCACCGGCCGCCGACGAGGAGGCCCGCTGCGTGGACCTGGCCGCGCGCACCACCGGGCGGATGAGCCTCAAGCACCGGATCGGCCAGCTGGTGATGTCCCAGCCGAGCGCGGACGGGCTGCC
>NZ_QPKK01000052.1 GCF_003344635.1 Desertihabitans aurantiacus | reverse complement strand
CGGGCGGACTCGGTCGCGCTGGTCGTCCCCGAGACCGAGGACGTCGTCTTCACCGACTCCTTCTTCCCCGAGGTGCTGCGAGCGGTCAGCACCGAGCTGGCGATCGCGGGGCTGCAGCTGGTGCTCTCCATCCCGCACGGCGACGCCCAGCGCGAGCAGCTGTGCCGCTTCGCCGCCGACCGCCACGTCGACGGGCTGCTGCTCATCTCCGCGCACGCCCGCGACCCGCTGCCCGCCGCGCTGCTGGCCGCCGGCGTCCCGCTGGTGACGGCCGGGCGGTCGCCGCTGACCGGCATGAGCTGGGTCGACGTGGACAACGCCGGCGGGGCGCGCACGGCGGTGGAGCACCTGCTCGGGCGCGGGTGCCGGCGGGTCGTCACCATCGCCGGGCCGCAGGACATGAGCGCCGGTGCCGACCGGCTGGCCGGCTGGCGGGAGGCGCTGCTCGCCGCCGGGCACGAGCCGGTCACCGCGATGGCGGCCGCCGGCGACTTCACCAAGGCCCACGGCGAGCAGGCGATGCACAGGCTGCTGGCGCGCTGGCCCGACCTCGACGGCGTGTTCTGCGCCTCCGACCTCCTCGCCGCCGGGGCGCTGGAGACGCTGCGGGCCGCCGGGCGGCGGGTGCCCGACGACGTGGCGGTGGTCGGCTTCGACGACCGGCCGCTGGCCCAGCACCTGACTCCGCCGCTGACCACCGTCCGCCAACCGGTCGGCGAGATCGGGCGCCAGATGACGAGGACCCTGCTCGGCCTGCTCGACGCCCCCGGTCCGGCGGAGGCGACCTCGGTGGTGCTGCCCACCCACCTGGTCCGGCGGGGATCGGGCTAGCGGCCCTTGACAGCGACCGACCCCGCGGGGTGGGATCGATCCCACCACGGATCACCCCCTCGGAGGTCGACGATGACTCACCGTGCCCGACGCAGCTGGCCTGCGCTCCTGTGCTCGACCGCGGTCGTGCTGGCCACCGGGCTGGCGGCCCCGCCGCCCGCAGCCGCCGAGGAGCCGGTGGAGCAGATCCGCAACGGCGGCTTCGACGACGGCCTGGCCGGCTGGAACGCCTACCCCAACCCGGCGGTGGTCGACGGGCGCGGCTGCGTCGAGGTGCCGGCCGGCAGCGGTCCCTACAGCGCGGCGCTGCAGCAGCCGGTGCCGCTGCTCGCCGGCGAGACCTACCGGCTCGAGGCGTCCATGCTCAGCGTGCCGGCCACCCAGGGCAACGTCCGCGTGGTCGTGCAGGCCGGGCCGGACCTCAACTACCGGGAGTTCCTGCCGACCAAGAAGGTGCCGCTGACCCCGGAGCCGCAGACCCACGCCTGGACCTTCACCCCCGACACCGACTACGCCGAGGCCCAGGTCACCTTCCAGCAGGACATCACCAACGCCGAGGCCTACCGCCTCTGCGTGGACGACGTCTCGCTCACCGGCGGGGCGGAGCCGGAGCCCTACGAGCCCGACACCGGTCCCGCCGTCCGGGTCAACCAGGTCGGCTACCTGCCCGAGGGGCCGAAGCGGGCGACGGTCGTCTCCGCGGAGGACCGGCCGCAGCCCTGGGAGCTGCGCCAGGACGGGGTGGTGGTGCGCCGCGGCTCGACCGCGCCGGCCGGTCTCGACCCCAGCGCCGGCGTCGAGGTGCACACGGTCGACTTCAGCGCCGTCCGCCGTACCGGCGACGGCTTCACCCTGCGGGTGGGAGAGGAGGAGAGCCACCCCTTCTCCATCCGGGCCGATCTGTGGGACCCGCTCCGCGTCGACGCCAAGACGTTCTTCTACACCAACCGCAGCGGGATCGAGATCTCCGACGCCATCGCCCCGGGCTACGGCCGGGCGGCCGGGCACGTCGGGGTGGCACCCAACCAGGGCGACACCGCGGTGCCCTGCCAGGACCCGGGGGACCCGTCCCAGCTGCTCTACGACGAGCCCTGGACGTGCGAGGGCACCCGTGACGTGACCGGCGGGTGGTACGACGCCGGCGACCACGGCAAGTACATGGTCCCCGCCGGGATCTCGGTGGGCACCATGCTGATGGAGCACGAGCGCACGCTGACCGCCGACGTCGTCGACGAGGACGCCCTCGGAGACGGGACGCTGCGGGTGCCCGAGACCGGCAACGGCGTGCCCGACATCCTCGACGAGGCCCGCTGGAAGCTCGAGTGGATGCTGAAGATGCAGGTTCCCCAGGGTCAGCAGTACGCCGGGATGACCAACCACAAGGTGGCCGACGTCGACTGGACCGGGCTGCCGCTCGACCCGGCCGCCGACCCCCAGCGCCGGGTGCTCTACCGCCCCTCGACCACCGGCACCCTCAACCTCGCCGCGGTCGCCGCCCAGGGGTCGCGGCTGTGGGCGCCCTACGACGAGGCCTTCGCCGAGGAGCTGCTCGAGGCGGCCCGGACGGCCTACGCCGCCGCCCAGGCCCACCCCGACCTGCTGGTCCCGCCGCCGGACGCCGCCGTCGACCCCAACCCCGGCAGCGGACCCTACGACGACGCCGACCCCTCCGACGAGTTCTACTGGGCGGCCGCCCAGCTGTACCTGACCACCGGGGAGCGGGGCTACGAGACCGACCTGACCGCCTCGCCGCACCACCGCCGCGACTCGTTCACCGCCGACGGCGCCAGCTGGGGGGAGGTGGCCAGCCTCGGCAAGCTCTCGCTGGCCACGGTGCCCAACGAGCTGCGCTCGCGGCGCACGCTGCAGGCGTCCGTGCTGCGCGGGGCCGACCGCTACCTGGCCATCCAGGACGGCGAGCCGTTCGGCCACCCCTACGCCCCGACGGGCGGCAACTACGCGTGGGGCTCCAACGGGCAGGTGCTCAACATCCTGATGGTGCTGGGCTACGCCTACGACCTGCGCGGGGACCAGAGGTACGCCGATGGGTTCCTCGAGGGCATGGACTACCTGTTCGGGCGCAACGCGCTCAACCAGTCCTACGTGACCGGCTACGGCGAGGTGGCCTCGAAGAACATGCACAGCCGGATGTATGCGAACCAGCTCGACCCGTCCTCGCCGAACCCGCCGCCCGGCACGGTGGCGGGCGGGGCGAACGCGACGACGTCCACCTCGGGCGACCCGGTGACCTCGGCGCTGTTCCCCGAGGGCTGCGCGCCGCAGACCTGCTACGTCGACGACATCGGCTCCTACTCGACCAACGAGCTGACCATCAACTGGCAGGCGCCGATGGGCTGGGTCGCCTCCTTCGCGGCCGACCTCGGGGACGGCAGGCCCTGACCCTACGATCGGGCACATGACCCGGCTCGACACCGGCGTGACCGCGCTGCTCCGCCGTGGCCTGCACGACCTCGACGCCGCCCGCCGCGTGCTGGACGACTGGCCGGCCGCCGGGGACGTCGTGCTGGACGGGCTGGCCACCCTGCCCGACCCCGACCTCGCGCTGGCCGGGGTGGACCGGCTCTGCCGCGAGGTGGACGGGCTGCTGGAGCGGCTCGCCGCCGAGCCGGTGCTGCGCCGCCAGCTGCTGGCCGTGCTCGGGGCCAGCCAGGCGCTCGGCATGCACCTGCAGCACCACCCCCACCTGGTCGAGGACCTGGCGCACCCGGTCGGGCTGCCCGGCCCGGACGACCTCGGCGTGCTGGCCGAGGCGGTCGCCGACCAGCCGACCCCGGCCGCCGCCGCCGACGCGCTGCGGCTGGCCTACCGTCGGGTGCTGCTGCGGATCGCCGCCGTCGACCTCACCGCGCCCCGGCCGATCGACCTGGTGCCCGACGTGTCGGAGGTGCTGGCGCGGCTGGCCGAGACCACCCTGCAGGTCGCCCTCGACGTCGCCGCCCGCGAGGTCGAGGGGACCGAGACCGTGCGGCTGGCGGTGGTCGGGCTGGGCAAGTGCGGGGCGGCCGAGCTCAACTACGTCAGCGATGTCGACGTGCTGTTCGTGGCCGAACCGGCCCTCGACGCCGACGGCGAGCCGCTGGTCGGGGTGGACGCGGCGGTGGCCACCGGCACCCGCTGGGCGGCGGCGATGACCCGGATCTGCTCGGCCCACAGCGCCGCCGGCACCATCTGGGAGGTGGACGCGGCGCTGCGTCCAGAGGGCAAGGCCGGTCCGCTGGTGCGCACCCTGGCCAGCATGCGCGGCTACTACGAGCGCTGGGCCAAGCCGTGGGAGTTCCAGGCCATGCTCAAGGCCCGTCCGGTCGCCGGCGACACCGAGCTGGGCCAGCAGTTCTGCGACCTCGTCGCGCCGCTGGTGTGGCGGGTGGGGGAGACGCCGGGATTCGTGGCGGCCACCCAGGCGATGCGGCGGCGGGTGATCGACCTGATCCCGGCCCGGGAGGCCGGCCGGGAGATCAAGCTCGGCGAGGGCGGGCTGCGCGACGTCGAGTTCTCCGTGCAGCTGCTGCAGCTGGTGCACGGCCGCACCGACGAGACGCTGCGGGTGCGCTCCACCCTCGAGGGCCTGGGCCGGCTGGTGGAGGGCGGCTACATCGGGCGGGCCGACGGCGACCAGCTCGGCGAGGCCTACCGGTTCGAGCGGCTGCTGGAGCACCGGGTGCAGCTGTTCCGGCTGCGCCGCAGCCACCTGCTGCCCACCGACGAGGCCGAGCTGCGTCGGCTGGCCCGCTCGGTCGGGCTGCGCGACGCCGAGGCCGTCAGCGAGGCCTGGCTGACCACCTCGCGGCAGGTGCAGGTGCTGCACCGCCGGCTGTTCTACTCACCGCTGCTGGCCGCGGTGGCCTCGATCCCGTCCGAGCAGCTGCGGCTCAGCGCCGAGGGCGCGCGGGACCGGCTGAGCGCGCTGGGCTTCCTGGACGCCGACGGCGCGCTGCGCGACATCGAGCGGCTCAGCCGCGGGATGTCCCGCTCGGCCGACATCCAGCGCCAGCTGCTGCCGGCGATGCTGGGCTGGTTCGCCGAGGCCCCCAACCCCGACGCCGGGCTGCGCGCCTTCGGACAGGTCTCCACCGCGCTCGGCTCCACCTCCTGGTACCTGCGGGCGCTGCGGGACGAGGGCGCGATGGCCCAGCGGCTGGCCCGGATCCTCGCCTCCTCGCGCTACGCGACCGCGCTGCTGCGCCGCTCCCCGGAGGCGGTGCAGATGCTGGCGAAGGTCGAGGACCTGGCGCCGCGCAACCACGGCCAGCTGTGCGAGGCCACCCGCAGCTCGGCCCGCCGGCACGACGACCCGGCCAAGGCGGTGGCCGCGGTCCGCTCGGTGCGCCGCCGCGAGCTGTTCCGGATCGCCGCCGCCGACGTCCTCGGGCTGGTCGACGTCGAGCAGGTGGGACGGGCCGTCACCGACATCAGCACCGCGACGGTGGAGGCCGCCCTGGACGTCGCCCGCCGCGACGCCGGGGCCGAGGACGTCCCGCTGGCGCTGGTGGCGCTGGGCCGCTGGGGTGGGCAGGAGATGTCGTACGCCTCCGACGCGGACGCGATGTTCGTGGTGGGTGACCAGCTGGGGGAGGCGCAGCTGGCGGCGGCCCGGACGGCGGTCACCCGGCTGCGGGAGCACCTGGCCCGGCCGGGTCCGGACCCGGCGCTGGTGGTCGACGCCGACCTGCGTCCGGAGGGCAAGGGCGGGCCGATGGTGCGCAGCGTGTCGTCCTACCGCCAGTACTACCAGCGCTGGTCCTCACCCTGGGAGGCGCAGGCGATGATCCGGGCGACCGTCGGCGCCGGGGACGCCGCCCTGGCCCAGCAGGTGCTCGCGGCGGTGGCCCCGCTGCGCTGGCCCGAGGGCGGGATCGACGCCACCCAGCGGCGGGAGATCCGGCGGCTCAAGGCGCGGATGGAGGCGGAGCGGCTGCCCCGCGGCGCCCGGCCGGAGCGGCACACCAAGCTCGGCCCCGGCGGGCTGAGCGACGTGGAGTGGACGGTGCAGCTGCTGCAGCTGGAGCACGCGCACCGGCTGCCGGCGCTGCGGACCACCGAGACGCTGGGAGCGCTGCGGGCCGCGCGGGACGCCGACCTGCTGGGCGAGGCCGACGCCCGCACGCTGGAGGAGGCGTGGCTGCTGGCCAGCCGGGTCCGCAACACCGTGATGCTGGTGCGCGGACGGGCCTCCGACACCTTCCCCACCGACCCGGTCGAGCTCACCGCCGTGGCCGAGCTGCTCGGCTACGGCCACGGCGGCGGCTCGCACCTGCTGGAGCACTACCGGCGACTCACCCGGCGGTGCCGGGCGGTCGTCGACCGGGTGTTCTGGGGCGAGGGCTGAGGGTCAGCGGCCGCGGCCGAAGACCTGGGCGACGTACCAGCGTCCGTCGGTGCCCTTGACCGCGCCCACGCCGATCCGGGTGTAGCGGGAGTTGAGGATGTTGGCCCGGTGGCCGCTCGAGCCCATCCACGCCTTCACCACCGACGAGCCGCTGGTGTAACCGACCGCGACGTTCTCCCCGACCGCCGACAGCTTGCACTCGGTGAGGATGGGCTTCAGCGACTGGTGGTACATCCGCTTGGACTTGGCCATCGCCGCCGCCTGGCGCTCGGCGTAGCGGTCGACGCAGGAGTTCGACGCCACCTTGCCGAGGCTGCGCTTGGTGCGCTCGGCGTTGGTGTACTTGATGGTGTCGGCCTCGTAGGTGGTGCTGGTGACGGCCTGCGCCGGCGGGGCGAGCAGCGTCAGGGACGCGGCTCCGGCGACGAGCGCGCTGGCCAGCCGGGCGAGGGTCTTGGTCTTCATGTGGATCCTCTCGGTGTGGGAGTCTGCGTCCCCCGATGTGATCCCCCGATGTCGACCCCAGCGTCCGAGGGACGCCGCGGCGGCGAGCGGATCGTACCCGGACGGCGGCCGCTCTACCAGCCCGCGTCGCTCCGTCGGCGCCGGGTCAGGGACGGGCGAAGAGCCCGACCGCGTCCCAGGCCACCCAGCCGCCCTCGGCCAGCACCAGCTCGACGGTGTTGGCGCCCGTGCGCAGCCGGTCCGCCGGCACCTCGGGCTCGAAGTAGCAGCGCCGCAGCGTCGACCCGGGCACGGTGGCGTCGCCCTCCCGCGATCCGCGGGTGGCGCCGGCAGGCAGCTCGATGCTGGTCAGTGCGCTGCCGTTGAGCAGCACCTGCAGGACGCCGCCGAGCCGGGTGGTGTCGACCAGCCAGATCGCCAGGTCGGAGTCGGTGGGCGCACCGCTCAGCTCGAAGGTCCAGCGGGCGCGGTAGACCTTGCGGCCGGCCCAGGAGTCCCCAGGACCGGGCAGCAGGTAGGGCCAGGCGGTGCCGGGGGTGTCGCGCCCCTGCACGTACTCCACGACCGCGTCGGGGTGCTCGACCGGGATCTGGGCGTAGCCGGCTGGGGCGAAGCGGTGCTCCAGCGTCCGGCCGTCGAACGCGCCGACCACCGCCACCGGGGTGCCGGTGCCGACCACCGACGGGGTGGAGGTCGCGCTGACCGGGCGGCTGGGACGTCCCAGCCGCCCGGCGTCGCTGCGGGCGAGGACCCGGTAGGTCCAGGTCTCACCCAGCGGGTCCAGGCCGTCGTGCTCGAAGCGGGGGTAGACGGTCTTGCCGACGAGGTTGTCCTCGGTGGGCTCGAAGTCGCGCTCGGCGCCCCGGACGGCGTGCACCCGGTAGTGGTCGATCAGCGGCTCGAAGCCGAGCGAGCGCCAGCTGAGGGTGGTGCGGGTGATCGACTGCTCGGTCTGCAGACCGGTGACGACCGCGGGGTTCTGGCTCATCACGTCCTCCTTGTCGGTGCCGGCTCAGGCCCGGTCGAGACGGGGTCGGCCGGCGGGGGTGGTGAAGCGGGCGACCACCTCACGGGGGGCCGTGTCGTCGGCCTCGACCCACGGCACCACCACGAAGGTCGACTCCATCTGCTCCGGCGTGAGGGTGACATGCAGGTAGCCCCGGCGGCCGTCGTAGAGCTTGACGTAGTCGTGCTGCACCCAGTCCGGGGTGTAGCTGTCGGTCGGGGCGCCGTCGCCGTCGGAGGCGACCGAGGTGCAGATCAGCTCCACCCCGACGTTGCCGGCCGATGGGTCGTCGACGTCGGCGCGCAGCTCGGAGGCGACGTGCTTGTGGATGTCGCCGGTGAGCACGACGGGGTTGCTGCTGCGGGCCATCGCCTCGAGCAGACGCTGCCGGGCGGCGGGGTAGCCGTCCCACTGGTCGGTGCGGTCCTCGGTGATCGGGCTGACCACGACCCCGTTGGCCAGCAGGTTCCAGGTCGCGGGGGAGCCGACCAGCCGGTCGGCCACCCAGCGCTCCTGCTCCGCGCCGAGCATGGTGCGGTCGGGGTCGTGCTGCTCCTCGGCGCTGGTGGGCACCGGGTCGCGGAACTGACGGGTGTCGAGCAGGGAGAAGCGGGCCAGCCGACCCACGTCCAGACCGGTGGTGACGTCGGCGGACGGCCCCTCGGGGAGCGCGTCGACGTCCAGCGGCAGGTGCTCGTAGAAGGCGCGGTAGCCGACCGCCACCCGGTGGGCGAACAGCTCGTCGGACATCCCGTAGGCCGAGGAGGCCCCGACGTAGTTGTTCTGCACCTCGTGGTCGTCCCAGGTGACGACCGCCGGCACCCGGGCGTGCAGCCGCTGCAGGTGCGGGTCGCTCTTGAACAGCCCGTAGCGCAGCCGGTACTGCTCCAGCGTCTCCACCTCGACCGCCGAGGCCGGGCCGACCGAGGCGCCTCGTCGCCACAGGTTGGCCGAGGTGATCCCGTACTCGTAGATGTAGTCGCCGACGAAGACGGCGAGGTCGAGGTCGGGCTCCTCGGCCAGGTGGCGGTGGGCGGTGAAGTGGCCGTGGTACCAGGCCTGGCAGGAGGTGACGCCGAAGGAGAACCGCTCGGGGGTGTCACCGGGGGCCGGCAGGGTGCGGAACCGCCCGACCGGGCTGCGGCCGCGGCCGACGCGGAAGCGGTAGAAGTACTCCGTCCCCGGCTCCAGGCCGGTGACCCGCGGGTGCACCGAGTGCGCCAGCTCCGGCTGGGCCAGCGCGTGGCCCGAGGCGACCACGTCGCGGAACCGCTCGTCGGTGGCGACGTCCCAGCGCACCGGCACCGGACGCAGCGGCATCCCGCCGTGCCCGTCGGCGGCGGTCGGGTCGGGTGCGAGCCGGGTCCACAGCACCATGCCGTCGGGCCGCGGGGCGCCGCTGGCCACCCCGAGGGCGAACAGCTCGTCGCGGCCGACCGGCTCGGCGCCGGCGGTCTCGGGGGCGCTGATCCCCAGGGCGATGGTGGCGGCGCTGAGGCCGCCGGCCTGGAGCAGGCGGCGTCGGCTCAGCCGGGTCGGGGCGGGCTGGGTCATCGGTCTCCTCGGTCGGTGCGGACCTGCAGGACCCTGCTGAGCCCAGGTGAACACCGGTCCACGGGCAGGTGAGGAGTCGTCGACGTCGCACGGTGGGGAAGATCACCAGGCCCGGGGTTGTCCGGTGCCGGGCGGTGTGCCACCGTCGAGGTGGCTCGGCAGACCCGGGCCCCGGACGAGGGAGCTGTACCCGGCGAGCGACAAGACGGCCACGGAGGAGTGGTCGTCGTGGCGTGGATCGTGCTGGTGCTGTCGGGGGTGCTGGAGGCCGTCTGGGCCACCGCCCTCGGGAGGTCGGAGGGGTTCACCCGGCTCTGGCCGACCGTCGTCTTCTTCGCCGCCCTGGCGCTCAGCATGGGCGGGCTGGCCTTCGCGATGCGCACCCTGCCCGTGGGCACCAGCTACGCCGTCTGGGTCGGCATCGGGGCCGTGCTCACGGTGACCTACGCGATGGTCACTGGTGCGGAGTCGTTCTCGGTCGTCAAGGCGCTGCTGCTGATGGGCATCGTCGGCTGCGTGATCGGGCTGAAGGTGCTGCACTGACCACGGGCCCGGCCGGGTGGGAGCACCCGGCCGGGCCCGTCGGGCTCAGGCGTTGACCTCGACGCGGTGGTAGGTCGCGGTCACGTAGTGGTGGATGTCGTTGCTCTGCTGGTTGCCGTCGACGGCGAGCCCGACGAAGATCTTGTTCTTCATCGGGATCCGCTCGTAGCCGATCCGGGTCCACTGCAGCGAGTCGGGGCTCAGGTGGGCCTCGAACTCGGTGCCCCGCTTGATGAGGCGGATCCAGTGCGGTCCGACGTCGAGCACCTCGTCCTCCTCGTAGGGGTAGTCACCGAGGCTGGGGCCCGGGCCGTGGGACTGGATCCGGGTGACATGGCCCTTCAGCCCGTCGCGGGAGACCTTGAGCCCACCGGCGAAGTACCGCGAGTCGGGCTTCAGCGTCTCCCGGAACATGAACCCGGCGAAGACGCCGTCCCAGGGCCGGCTGACGCTGTCGATCCGGCCCATGATCTCGACCACGTCGTCGGGCCCGGCGGTGATCGGCTGGTGCAGGAAGTGGAAGGCGTCCTGCCGGCCGCGGATCTTGCCCGACCCGGTGATGGTGATGTCGCCGGTGGTGCGGTCGCGGAAGGCCGAACCCTTCAGCGGGACCTCGCCGATGTGGCGTGACACCCACGGCCGGACCCCCGAGGTGCGGTTGACGTGCAGCGGCGCCGCGGTCGAGTGGGTCTTGGCGCCCTGGCTGTCGACGGCCTTCGCGCTGAGGTACACGGTGCCCACCGGGGCCGTCCAGCTCACCTGGTAGGGCGCCGACGTCACGGTGCCGATCAGCTCGGCGTTCGCGTAGAACTCCACCGCGGTGACGCTGGCGCCGCCCACGGTGGAGGCGTCCGCGCTCACCGTGACGGTCTGGCTCGTCGTGTTGTCCGACAGCACCGTGTCCGGTGCCGGTGCGGTGATGGCGACGGTGGGGTAGCCCTCGACGTCGGTCTCGATCGAGTTGAGGTAGCGCTCGAGGTTGGAGTAGCCGTCGGGGCCGACGGCGGTGCCGTCGGCCGGGTCCTCGGGGTCGAGGCCGTGCTCGCTCTCCCAGGCGTCGGGGATGCCGTCGTGGTCGGTGTCGACCGGGGCCTCGCCGTCGTCGAGCACCGGGTAGCCGCCGACCTCGTCCTGGGAGTTGATCAGCCGTCCGATCCCGGCCCGGAGCTCGGCCAGCAGCCGGGCGTCCACCGAGTCGTAGTGCGGCACGCTGGCGCCCACCCCTGCCAGCACCGTCTGGTAGGCCTCCTCGGCGGTCTGGGTGCTGGGCAGCGGCTGGGAGATCCGGGCCGGCTCGTCGAGCAGGTTGATGCCGCCGCCGGGGACGTTGACGACGCCGCCCACCTGCGGGGTGAGCGACGGGTCGGCGCCCTGACCGACCACCTGGTACGCGATGCCCAGCGTGTTGTCCTCGCTGACGTCGGGATGGCCCTCCACCACGTTGTCGGCGACGTACCAGCTGCCGCCCCGGTAGGGCTCGATGATGTGGCGGGCCACCCCGTCCAGGGTCTCCGGGCCGGGCTTGTAGTAGTTGCCGACCACGTTGATGCCCTCGCACCACTCCGCGCCGTAGAGGGAGGTGAAGCCGTGGTTGAAGATCACGTTGTTGCGGTGGTCGACCCGCATCTCCATGTCCTCGGTGAAGCTGAAGCGGGGGTTGCGTCCGCCCTGGTGGATCAGCAGGTTGTTGTAGTAGGAGATGTTCTGCCCGCCCCAGAGCCCGCCGTAGCCGTGCAGGCCCTTGAGGTGCTGCGACATCGCGAGGCCCTCGTGGATGATGCAGTTGCTGACCGTGACGTCGTAGTTGCCGTACAGCGAGAGGCACTCGTCGATGCCCCAGCCGACCGAGCAGTGGTCGACCACGATGTTGCGATGACCCCGGCCGTTGAAGGTGTCGATCCCGCCCGGCTGGTGCCCGTCGCCGGCCCGCATCCGCAGGTAGCGGACGATGACGTTGTCGGCCTGGATCTTGAACTCGTTGCCGATGATGGCGATGCCGTCACCGGGCGCGGTCTGGCCGGCGATGGTGATGTTGTTCCCGGTGACGGCGAGACCCTCACTGAGCTCGATGGTCCCGCCGACGCGGAAGACGACGATCCGGTTGCCCTGCGAGACGGCGTCACGCAGCGAGCCCTTGCCGGAGTCGGCCAGGGTGGTCACCTCGTAGACCGTGCCGCCACGACCGCCGGTCGTGAACTTCCCGGCGCCCTCGCAGCCGGGGAAGGCGGGGACCGTGTTGCCCTTGACGGCGGCCTGCTGGGCCGGCATCGGGACGGCCTTGCCGCCGCTGGCGGGGGGTCCGTCGGGCTGAGCGACGGCCTGCTGCTGGCGCAGGCCCTGCCAGGCGGCGACGGCGGTGCCCGCCATCGCCGCTCCGAGTACGAAGGTACGGCGGCCGAAACCGCCTCGGTCGAGTTGTTCCGGCATCGTCGTCTCTCCTCTGCGCAGCGCTGCGCGGTTGCCGTCCGTGGGGTGAATGCCGATGGCATGCCACAAACTAGGCGGCGCTCAGGATGTCGTCAACGGTTCGTTCAGATTCGGTCAGGCTGGGCGACGATGTGGCATGCCAGCCCAGGGCGAACGGCTCAACCGACGAGTCGACCAGCGGTGTGCCGGCACCCGGGCGTGCGGCCGCTGCAGGTACCGGTCGCTCGCCGACGACCCCGTGGCGCAGCCGGTATCGCTGGTCAGCCGGGGGGCCCGCCGCTGTACATTGCGCGCAGGACATCACATCGCGGAGGGTGGCTCGCTGGGTCGGCAGGCGGGCCGACAGGAGGTCGACGTGGGACGAGCTTCAGGGCGGGTGCCACGTCACCCGACGCTGGAGTCGGTGGCCGCCCGCGCCGGTGTCTCACGGGCGACGGCCGGCAGGGTGCTCTCGGGGATGAGCGTCAAGGACGCCAACCGGGAGGCCGTGCAGCAGGCAGCCGCGGAGCTCGGGTACGTCACCAACTACGCCGCCCGGGCCCTGATGACCGGGCGCAGCGGCTCGGTGGCCTTCGTGATGTCGGCGGACGAGATGTTCTCCGACCCGTTCTTCGCCACGATCCTGCGAGGTGTCCACCAGGGCGTCGCGGCCCGTCAACGCCAGCTGATGTTCATCATCGCGAGCGTGGCCGACGAACGACGGCGCCTGGAGCAGTACGTCGCCGGCGGCCACCTCGACGGGGTGATGATCGGCGCGTTGCACGGACCCGATCCGCTCCCGGACGAGATCCGCAGGTTGGGCGTCCCGGTCGTCCAGTGCGGGCGGCCGCACCAGCCCGATCCCGAGCAACCCTTCGTCGACGCCGACAACGAAGGCGGCGCGGCGCAAGCCGCTCGCTACCTCCTCGAGCGGCGCACGTCGGTCGTCATGGTGGCCGGGCCGTCCGACATGACCCCGGCACAGGACCGGCTCAGCGGGTTCGCGCGTGAGCTGGAGCGTGCCGGCGTGCCGTTGGCGGGCCGGGTGGCGCACGAGTCGTTCACCATCGAGGGCGGGCGAGCGGCGATGAACATCCTGCTCGACCGCGTCCCCGACCTCGACGGCGTCTTCGCCGCCAGTGACGCGATGGCCCTCGGGGCGATCCAGGCGCTCACCGAACGCGGACGGCGCGTGCCCGACGACGTCGGCGTGGTCGGCTTCGACGACGTCCCGCTGGCCGCCGCGGCCCGGCCTCCGCTGACCACGGTGCGTCAGCCGGTGATCGAGATGGGACGCACCCTGGCCGAGCAGCTCCTCGACCTGGTGGACGGCACCGGCGAGGCCCGGCGGGTGCTGCTGCCCACCGAGCTGGTCGTCCGCGACTCCGCCTGAGGCGAAGGTCACCGAACGGCAACGATCCCCGTCCCGGCTTGACACGGGGTGTCCTCGTGGGATGAGGTCCGTGCTGCGAGCGCTCTCAGAGAGCGCTCGCAGTTGGTCAACGTCGACCCCCCGCCACCGGGGGCCCAAGGAGGTTCGGATGTTCATCACCGGTCGCGGGAAGGCTGCGGGCGCCGCAGCGGGGCTCGTCGCAGCCTCGCTCCTGCTCAGCGCGTGCGGCGGAGGCGGCGGGTCGGCCGAGGCGGGGTCGCCCCCCAGCGCGCTCGGCACCCCCGACGCGAGCCAGCCCGTCACGATCACCGTCGACTCGTTCGGCGGCATCTTCGCCAACTTCGAGAAGGCGGGGCTGCTCGACGACTACAAGGAGCTGCACCCCAACGTCACCATCGAGTACACCGAGGTCCAGCAGGAGGACGACTACTGGACCGCGTTGACCACCAAGCTGAACTCCGGCTCGGGTCTGGCCGACATCCAGGCCATCGAGATCAGCCGGGCGGCCCTGGTCACCCAGCAGCAGCAGGACCAGTGGCTCGACATCCGCAGCACCGCGGTCGCCGACGCCAACCAGTACCCGCCGGCCAAGCAGGGCGCGATCACCACCGAGGACGGGGCCGTCCTCGGCTTCGGCACCGACGCGGGCCCGATGGCCATCTGCTACCGCAACGACAAGCTCGAGGAGGCCGGCCTCCCGTCGGACGCCGAGGAGCTGTCGCAGGTCATCACCGACTGGGACGCCTACGAGGAGGTCGGCCGGCAGTACGTCGAGGCGACCGGTGAGCCGTGGATGGACGCCGCCAGCGGCTACTACCGGCTGCTGACCTCGGTCCAGCCCGAGCGCAACTACGACGCCGAGGGCGAGCCCACCTACGAGACCAACGCCACCGTCAAGCCGTCGTTCGACCGCGCGGCCCGCGTCGGTGCGGAGGGCCTGACCGCGAAGCTCGAGCAGTTCTCCCAGCCCTGGAACACCGCGATGAACACCGGCGACTTCGCCACCATCGCCTGCCCCGCCTGGATGCTCGGCTACATCAAGCAGCAGGCCGGCGAGGACAACGCCGGCAACTGGTCGGTGATGCCGCTGCCGCAGGGTCTGGGCGGGAACTGGGGCGGGTCCTACCTGTCCATCCCGGTCGACAGCCCCAACGCCGCCGCCGCCGCCCAGCTGGCGCAGTTCCTCACCAGCGCCGAGTCCGAGACCAAGGAGTTCGAGGCCGGTCTGGCGTTCCCGTCCAACAGCGGTTCGCTGGAGCAGATCGCCGACGTCACCGACGAGTACTTCAACGACGCCCCGATCGGCCAGATCTTCAGCGACTCGTTCCGCGCGGCCCCTGACCAGCCGCTCGGTGTCGACGACGGCGCCATCGACCAGGCGATCGGCCAGGCGCTGACCTCGGTCGAGAGCAACGGCGTCGCCCCGGAGGAGGCCTGGCAGTCCGCCCTGAGCACCCTCGAGGACCAGATCGGCTGATGCGGACCCGGACCGGTGCCCCCGACCCCACCGCGGTCGGGGGCACCGGCCCGCACCGGACAGCCCATCCGACACACAGAACCGGAGGTTCCAGATGGCGGTCGACACCCTGACCCGAGGCCCCGCCAGGCCCGCGGCACCGCGCTCCCGTCCGGCCCGTCGCAGGCCGCTCGGGGAGCGGTCCGCGCCCTACGTCTACATCGCCCCGTTCTTCATCCTCTTCGGCGCCTTCGGGCTGTTCCCGCTGCTGTACACGGTGTGGCTCAGCTTCTACGAGTACCGCCTGGCCGGTGGAGAGCCTGAGTTCATCGGCCTGGAGAACTACGCCTGGCTGTTCGGGAGCGAGTCGTTCTACAACGCGCTGTGGAAGACCTTCACCATCGGGATCCTCTCCACCGTCCCGCAGCTGATCATGGCCCTCGGCCTGGCGCACCTGCTGAACTACAACATGCGGGTCCGCAGCTTTTTCCGGATCTCGATGATCATGCCGTACGCCACCTCCCTGGTGGCCGCGACGCTGGTCTTCGCCTCGATCTTCGCCAACACCCCCGGGGGCCTGGCCAACGTCGTGCTGGGCCTGCTCGGCATGGAGCCGGTCGCCTGGACCGCCGGCAACTGGACGGCCCAGATCGCCATCGCGATCATCGTCACCTGGCACTGGACCGGCTACAACGCGCTGATCTACCTCGCCGGCATGCAGTCGATCGGCAAGGAGCTGTACGAGGCGGCCGCCATCGACGGCGCGAGCCGCTTCTCGCAGTTCGTCCACGTCACCCTGCCGGGGCTGCGCCCGACCATCCTGTTCACCATCGTGCTGTCGACGATCGGCGCCACGCAGCTCTTCACCGAGCCCTTCCTGTTCGGCAACGGAGCCGGCGGCGGCGCGCTGAACCAGTACCAGGTGGTGGCCATGTACATGTACGAGATGGCCTTCGACATCGGCCGCCTCGGCCGGGCCTCGGCGATCGCCGTGGTGGTGCTGGCGCTGGTCATCCTGCTGGTGCTCATCAACACCGGGCTGGCCTCGCTGCGCACCCGCGAGCGTCCCCTGCCCAAGACCACGACCGGAGGCACCCGATGACCACGATCGACGCCCCGCGCGAGGCGGCCGTCAGCGCCGCGCCGGTCCCCGCCCGACGCGGCCGGGGCGGGGCCGGGGAGAAGGCCGGGATCGGCACCTACATCGTGCTGAGCCTGACCGCGGCCCTGTTCCTGTTCCCCTTCTACTACTCGCTGGTGGCCGGCTCGCACC
>NZ_QPKK01000519.1 GCF_003344635.1 Desertihabitans aurantiacus | reverse complement strand
GGCTCGGGCTCGGCGACCCGGACGGGCTCGGGCTCGGCGACCCGGACGGGCTGGGGCTGGGCGATCCCGACGGGCTCGGGCTCGGGGAGGTCGAGGGGCTCGGGGAGGTCGAGGGCGTCCCGCTGGGCGACGGCGACGGGGTCGGCGTGCTCGACGGAGCGGGGCTGGGTGACGGCGAACCGGAGGGGCTCGGGTCGGGCGAGCCGGACGGGCTCGGGTCCGACGGATCGGGGTGCGGCTGGACCGTGGGCAGCGCGACCCGTCCGTCGCGGTAGGCCTCGGCGATGCCGAGCACCAGGGCGACGTACTCCGCGGAGTGGTTGTAGCGCAGCACCGCCGCCTCGGCCCCGGCGCGGGTGCCGAGGTCGCCGGGGCCCGCGCACAGGTACCTCGCCGCGGCCAGCGCCGCGTCGTCGAGGTCGTGGGGGTCGCGCACCCCGTCTCCGTCGCCGTCGGCGGCCACCCCGGCCCAGGTGGAGGGGATGAACTGCATCGGCCCGACCGCCCGGTCCCACACCGGGTCGCCGTCCAGGCGTCCGCCGTCGGTGTCGCGGATCGCCGCCACCCCGGCCGAGCCGTCCAGCGGGACGCCGATGATCCGCGGTGAGGTGCGGCCGTCCGCCCCGACCACCGAGCCGCCGTGGCGTCCGTGGTCGGACTCGACCCGTCCGATGCCGGCGAGCAGGGCCCAGTCGAGCCGGCAGGAGGGGTCGGTCCGGGCGAGCGCGTCGGCCGCTCCCCGGTAGGCGCGCAGGGCGGCCGCCGGCAGGTCGAGGTCGGTCACCTCGCTCGACGGGTCGGGCAGCGTCGCCGGGTCACGCTCCGGGCTCGCCGGGACGTCCGGGTCGACCGTCACCGGGTCGGCCGGCCCAGCACCCGCGGACGGTCCGGGCCCGGGGGTCGGCGTCCCGGTGGGCGACCGGCTCGGCAGGGTGCCTCCGGCGCGGTCCTCCGGCCCGAGCGTGCGGTGCGGACGCTCGACCGGGCCGGGCTCGGGCTCGACCACCGGCGGTCGCGGGGCCGGC
>NZ_QPKK01000518.1 GCF_003344635.1 Desertihabitans aurantiacus | reverse complement strand
GGCTCCCACAGCACAAGCTGGTAAGGCCCCCGGCAGACCACCGGGTGATAGGTCGGATGTGGAAGCACAGCAATGTGCGGAGCTGACCGATACTAATAGGCCGAGGGCTTGTCATCACACACAAACTCTGCTCCAAGGCGATGATGTCGCCTTGAATGATGTTTCGCGCCCACTGTGAGGTCTCTCGAGACACCAACACCAACCGCACACACCCTTGTGTGGGGTGTTGGACATCTCCATAGAGTTTCGGTAGCCACAGCGGTGGGGAAACACCCGGTCCCATTCCGAACCCGGAAGTTAAGCCCACCAGCGCCGATGGTACTGCACCCGGGAGGGTGTGGGAGACTAGGACGCCGCCGGACAACCACACACGAAGGCCCCCGCACCGCTAGGTGACGGGGGCCTCGTGCATTTCACGACGTGTGCCTGGTTCCGGTGCGGTGCGATGCAGCACCCCGGGTTGGTCCGGGCACGGTGCAGACGACAGGATGGTGCGGTGGCAGACAGCGGACGCGGACGACCCGGAGACGGCCCCCGACGCGGGCGGGACGGCGGACGCCCCGAACGTGGCGGCGGTGGACGACCCGACCGCAGCGGCGGCGACCGCGGTCGCGGGCGCGACAGCCGGTCCGGAACCGGTGCGGAGCGGGACGACCGCCCCTGGAGCAATCGTGACCGTGACGACCGGTCCGGGAGCGGGCGCGGCCGTGACGACCGTCCGGGCGCCGGTCGCTCGGGCGACCGCGACCGGGGCCGGGGGGAGCGTCCCTCCCAGGGTGGCCCTGGCGGAGGTCGTGGCGGGGACGAGCGTGCGCGAGGCGGGTCCGGTCGCGATGACCGCGCCGGCGGACGCGGGGAGCGCCGCTGGGGCGACGACTCCCGTGGCGAGCGTGGCGGTGGTCGTCGTGGCGACGACCGGGAGCGCGGTGGCGGTGGCCGCGGAGGCGACCGGAGCGGACGCCCCGACGAGCGCCGTGGAGGCGACCGGGACGCGCGGAGCGACGCCGGCCTGGGACGCGACCAGGGCGACCGTGGCGGGCG
>NZ_QPKK01000517.1 GCF_003344635.1 Desertihabitans aurantiacus | reverse complement strand
CGGCGACGTCGCGGGCCGGCTGGCCCACCACCCGCTCGGGCAGGTCGGCGACCAGGGCGGAGCACACCGCGGCGGCCTCCGGGTCGGGGGTGGGGACGTCCACCGCCACCTCGGCGGTGCAGCCGGCCAGGGCGAGCACCGCACCGGTCAGCCCGGCCAGCGCGCGCACCGCCGACGCCATCCGGGGGCCCGGGGTGTCCGCGGCGCTCAGAGGTGCACCACCGGGCAGGTCACGGTGCGGGTGATCCCGTCGATGCCCTGCACCCCGCTCACCACCAGGCGTCCGAGGTCGTCCATCGAGGCCACCTCGACCTCCACCACGACGTCGTAGGGACCGGTCACGTCGCGGGCCACCCGGACGCCGTCGAGGCCACGGATCCGCTCGGCGACGGTCGCCGCCTGCCCGACCCCGGTCTGCACCAGCACGTAGGCCTGGACGCTCATGCCGCCCGCCCGTGGACGAGCCCGGGGCCGTACCCCGTGGGTGCGCCTGGGTCAGTGGTGGCCATCGTGCCTGCTCCCGCCGTCTCGGTGCCGTGCTGGCGGCCACGCTACCGTGTGCCACTCCGAGGACCCGTCGACGACCAGGAGCCCGATGACCGACCAGCCGCCCGCCACCCTCGCCGGCCTGGGGGAGTTCGGCGTCGTCGGGCTGATCACCCGCGGGCTCCCGCTCGGCGCGGACGTCCGGGTCGGGCCGGGTGACGACGCCGCCGTGCTGGCCCCGGGCGCGACCGACCTGGTGGTCACCACCGACACGATGGTCGAGGGCGTCCACTTCAAGCGCGACTGGGGCAGCGGGCTGGAGACCGGCCGCAAGGCCGTGGCCGCGGCCGCCGCCGATGTCGAGGCCATGGGCGGCCGCCCGTGGGCGCTGGTGGTCTCGCTGTCCGCGCCGGCCGACCTGCCGGTCACCTGGCTGCGTTTCTTCCGCCAGGGCGTGCTGCAGGAGTGCGAGCTCGCCGGCGCCCAGCTGGTCGGCGGCGACACCACCCGCAGCCGCGACATCGTCGTCGGGGTGACGGTGCTGGGACGTCTGGACGGCCC
>NZ_QPKK01000516.1 GCF_003344635.1 Desertihabitans aurantiacus | reverse complement strand
GCCGCGGCCAGCGCGGTCCAGGAGACCAGCGGGGCGAGCGGCTCGTGCAGGTGCAGCAGGTCGACCCCGGCCGCGGCCACCCAGCCTCGGACGGCGCGCACGGTGGCCGGGCCCAGCCCGACCCGGGCCACCGACCCGTTCCAGCGCACCGCGTGGGCGGGGCCGGTGGAGGCGACCGGCGGGCTGCCGTGGCGGCGGTGCAGCTCCGGGGGCACTTCGCCGGGGGCCAGCACGGTCGGACGGTGGCCCTGCGACTGCAACCAGCCGGCCAGGCCGAGCACGTGGTTCTGCACCCCGCCGGGGGTGTCGAGGGCGTAGGGGCAGACCAGGCCGACCCGCAGCCCGTCCGCCCCGGGCGGCCGGCTCATCGCCCGAAGTAGGGCTGCAGCATGTGCCAGTCCTCGGGGTGCGCGGTGATCTCGCGGCCGAAGAAGTCGGCCAGCTGCTGGGTCATCCGGGTCAGCCCGTCGCGCCCGGGGTGGGGCTCGACCGGCTCGCTGAACCGCATCCGCATCCGCCCGCCCTCGTAGTGGCAGGCCAGCCCGATCAGCAACGCGCCCGAGCGGCGGGCGACCAGGGCGGGCCCCGGCGGCAGCCGGACAGGCCGCGGTCCGGCGGGGGTGGGCCAGTCGACGGCGATGCCGGCGCCGGCCATCAGCCGGTCGGCCATCAGGCACACCACCCGGCCCTCGGCCACCGCGGCGGTGAGCCGGGCCAGCGCGCGGGGGTCGCGGTGGGACAGCACCTCCATCCCCAGCGCGGTGCGCAGCCGGGTGAAGGCGCCGAACTCGGCCTCGGCCAGCTGCTCGGCCACCGTGGTCACCGGCAGACCGCTGAGGCAGGCCCAGGCGCCGACCAGGTCCCAGTTGGCCAGGTGCGGCAGCGCCACCACCGCCCCGCGGCCGCGGGAGGCGGCGCGGAGCACCGACTCCCCCACCGGGTCGGTGAGCACCAGGCTGCGCACCTGGTTCGGCGTCCAGGACGCCAGCGCCAGCACCTCGGTCCACATCCGGGTGTAGGAGGCCAGGGCCTGCTCCACCAGCGCCTCCGACGCCGGCG
>NZ_QPKK01000515.1 GCF_003344635.1 Desertihabitans aurantiacus | reverse complement strand
CGAGCAGCGCCCCGGTGCGGGTCTGCCCGGCCGAGGCGTGCGCGGGGACGATCTCGGGCAGCCGCGGCCGGTGGCCCAGGGCGTGCTCGGCCAGCTCGGCGTCCCAGTCGTCGGTCTCGGGGGAGAAGTAGCCGGTGCCCGAGGCGTCCCCGCGGTCGGTGGTGTAGCGGTCGGCGTCGTCGCGCAGCCGCCAGGTCAGGTAGTCGTGCGGCAGCAGCACCGCCTCGGTGCGGGCGGCGTTCTCCGGCTCGGCGTCACGCAGCCAGCGCAGCTTGGTCGAGGTGATCGAGGCGACGTGCACGCTGCCCGTGCGCCGGGCCGCGGCCTCGGGACCGCCCAGCTCCTCGACCAGGGTGGCCGCCTGCGGGGCGGAGCGGACGTCGTTCCACAGCAGCGCCGGACGGACCACCTGCTGGTCGGCGTCCAGGGCCACCATGCCGTGCTGCTGACCGCCCACCGCGACCGCGGCGGCCCGCTCCAGCAGGGGCCCGCCCGCGGTCTCGAAGGCGCTCCACCACTCCTGCGGGTCCACCTCGGTGCCGCGGGGGTGCGGGGCCTGCCGCTCCTCCACCACCCGGCCGGTCGAGCTGTCGACCAGGATCGCCTTGCAGGACTGGGTGGAGGAGTCCACACCGAGTACGAGGTCACTCATCGTCGGGCCCTTCGTTCCTGGCGCTCCGGCGCCTCCGGATCGTCCTGCCGCAGGATACGCACTCGTCGATCGAGGGACACCTCTTGCCGACCTCTCGTATTTTGTGAGAAGTTCCTCGACAGATCACCACATCGACTGAGGAGCACCCCATGACCCTCTCCCGACGCAGCCTGCTGCGCGCGGGTGCGCTCGGCGCCGGGGCGCTGGCCGGTGGCGGCCTGCTCGGCGCCTGCGGCTCCGGCGGCCAGCCGGCACCGGTGCCCGAGTTCACCGGCGGCGACGAGTGGCGCCGCTTCGCCGGCACCACCATCAACTTCATCTCCGAGAACACCGCCCCGACCGCAGCCATCGCGGCCAACCTGCAGCCGTTCACCGAGCTGACCGGCATCGACGTCCGGATCGTCAACCTCGAGCTCAGCG
>NZ_QPKK01000514.1 GCF_003344635.1 Desertihabitans aurantiacus | reverse complement strand
CGCGCGGTCTCGGCCTGGACGCCGTCGCCCGCCTCGACCACGTCGACCTGCTCCGCCGGCTCGCCACCGGGCCCTGCCCGCCCGACCTCGTCGGCCTCGCCCAGACCGTGCTGCTGGACGCCGTGCTGCGCGGGGCGGCGCTGCCGCCCGAGACCGAGCAGCTCGTCCGCGCCCACCCCGAGCTCACCGGCCCTGCCGGCAGGTGGCTGGCGCACCGCCCGCCGCACCGCCGCGAGGTCTACCGTGTGCTGCGCAGCGACCCGCGGACGCCTCCGCTGACCGGGAGCCCGGCCGGGCCGGAGACGCACGTCCACCAGCTGCACCGCGACGGCCAGCCGGCCCTGCGGTGGTGGGTGCTGGAGCAGCGGCTGGGCCGCGACCAGCTGCAGGCGGAGTACGAGACGGAGCACCGGCGGTCCCACGGACGGGCCCCGGAGGAGAGGGTGGTGGGCGCGGTGGTGCGCAGCTACGTGTCCCGGCAGGGGGTCGCCGACCTGCTGCGCCGCCGCCCGTGGGGAGAGCGCGGATGACGGTGACGACGCTCGGCGCCGAGCACCCCACCCAGGTGCTGGAGCGCCAGCAGCTGACGGTCGGCATGTACGCCGCGCAGCCGGCCGAGCTGCTGGTGCTGGGCGACCCCGCCCCCGAGGTGGGCCGCCAGGGCACCCAGGTCGTCGTCCCGCGGGCCGCCCTGAGCGGTGACCTGCGGGTGCACGTCCGCCCGCTCGGCAGCGAGGCCTTCGGCCCGGGCAGCCGGGTCAAGCTCACCCTGCGGGCCGGCGCCGCCGGCTCGGACGCCGTCAGCGTCTCGGCCGACCTGTCCGGGCGCACCGGCGCCGACCTGCTCGTGCTGCGCCCGCTGGCCCCGGACCACCTGCAGGTGACGCTGGTCCGCCAGCCCGACCCGCTGTCCGAGCTCGCCACCGCCACCCGGGCCGCCACCGGACGCGCCCTGGCCGCCGCGGGGCTGCGTCCGCTGCCGCAGCCGGTGCGGCTGCACCTGGACCGCAGCCCCTCGACCACCCCCTGGTGGACGAGCGGGGCGATGACCTCGGTGGTCGACGCCCTGGTGGGGGTGGCCGCCGCGGTCAGCGAGGCGGCAC
>NZ_QPKK01000513.1 GCF_003344635.1 Desertihabitans aurantiacus | reverse complement strand
CGTCCAGCCACCGCGCGGCGCCGACCGCGGGGGTGGCCGCGGGCGGGTCGAGGTGGATCCGGGCCAGCCCGGCCGCGTCGGTGGGCCCCCAGGTGTCGGAGACCGGGGCAGCGACCGACCGCACCGCCTCCAGCAGCGGCGCCGCCCCGTCCGGCCCGTCCGGGTCGGCGACCGCGAGGTGCACCCCGACGCGGCCCTGCAGCGGCTCGGGGAACAGCGGCAGCGGCGGCACGTGCAGCACCGCGATGCTGGTGGCGACACCGGCACCCATGCTGTCGAGGGCGCCCGCCCAGGCTGCGACCAGCTCGGGCAGCGCCGCGGCGTCCCAGAGCAGCGCACCGGCGTGCAGGTCCGGTACCGGGACGAGGTCGAGCTCGAGGGTGTGCGCCACGCCGACGCCGCCGGCCCCGCGGAAGCCCCACAGCGCCTCCCGGTCGGTCTCCTCGGCGGCGTCCTCACGGGCGACCCGCGAGCGGCCCTCGCCGTCGAGGTAGTGCACGGCCCGCAGCGCCGCGCTGGCCAGCCCGTGGCGGCGGACCAGCCAGCCGATCCCACCGCCGAAGGTGTAGCCCGACACCGAGACCGACGGTGCGGACCCGGCCAGCCCGAGCAGACCGTGCCGTTCGGCCGCGGCGTTGACCGTCGCCCAGGTCGCGCCGGCGCCGACCGTGGCGACGCGGGCGTCGGGGTCGATGGCGACGTCGGCCAGCCCGGAGGTGTCGAGCAGCACGGTGTCGTCGGTGACCGGCGCGCCGGCGCCGTGCCCGGTGGCCTGCGGGACGACCTGCAGCCGCCGACCCGAGGACGTCTCGAGCGCGGCGACCTCGCTCAGGGCGGTCACGAGGTCGCCGGGGCTGGTGACCCGGGCGACGCGGCCCGGTCGTTGCGGGGTGGAGGAGTTGCGGGGACTCGTGGCCGCGGCGTAGCCGTCGGTGTCCGGTGCGAGCAGCATGGCACCAGCGTAGGGGAATAACGGAGGATTTCCTCCACTTCTACCGACACACTTCCGAGATCGGAGCTCCCATGTCAGACGCGCAGCACCCCGTCGCCGTGATCGGCGCCACCGGGCAGCAGGGCAGCCGGGTGGTGGACGCGCTGCTGGCCGCCG
>NZ_QPKK01000512.1 GCF_003344635.1 Desertihabitans aurantiacus | reverse complement strand
TAACTACACATAACTCATTCATCAACTTCTCTACACGATTTTATATTATTGAATGCAGATAAGCAATATTGTTTTGCTCAACTGTTAAAATTTTATGCTTAGTTGTGTTTTAGTGCTACCAAATCAATTAGTTATAACGTCATCACAATAACTTATCACGTTTAATAGTTTTACTTATCATTATAGGTCAAATTGGCTAAAACGTTGATATGGTTGAAGAAAAGTAGGGTTAAGGTCTGTCAACATAATGACTTATTATCCATCTTTCTTTAGACTTTTAAAATTGCTTATTTTTGTTTGGTGTGCTATTATATTATTAACAATAAAATCAGAAAGAAAGGTAGGTAAGAAGAAATGGATAAGAATAACCATTACAAACGTTTAATTTTGCAAAATCAAATTAATGATTGCAAAAAAATCATCAAAGATTCAACAAACAATAGAAAAACAATCGTATTAGATGATAATGAAAAAGATACTTTTTATCAGCTAGGTTCAGTTTTCATTGCTTTTTTAACTAAAAACAATGATAGAACACAAGTAAAAGACTTAGCTAAAATTTTATCTGCTACACATACATCAACAAGTAGATTATTTTTCAATAGAGAATATGATGGTTTTAAAAAAGAAACTATTATAGAAATATTAAACAATGCAGAACAAGTTGCAGACAATTATTTTGGCACACTAGAAGAAGCAAAAGCGCAAGAAAAAGAGGTCGTTTGCTAATGACTCAATTAAAAAATAGCAAAAAAATAAGACCTGCAGGAACAGGTCATCAATTAATACTCGACGATGTCGAAAAACTGTAAACAGAATACACGATTTATTTGTTAGTTGATATATTCATTATATCATGTTGTTCAAACGATGGCCGTCGTTTAACAACTATTTATATCTATATTATATAGGTAGAGTAAAGGTGTGTCAACTTAATAACACACAATCAAATAATCGTTATTCATTCGACTTGTTGAGTAAATCACATTTACGAAACGAGGTTGTAAGAATGGTAAAATCAATTAATGAAATTAAGCCAAACGAAGAAAAATTAAAAAAAGCTGAAAATAAAAACGTCCCATTTCCTGAAGTAGAAGCCGAAAAAGATAAATTCGAATCAGATAATCGCT
>NZ_QPKK01000511.1 GCF_003344635.1 Desertihabitans aurantiacus | reverse complement strand
GGCCGCGGTCCGCGCCGGGTCGAGCCCGCGGGCCTCCTGGCCGGTGAGGTGCAGCAGCACGGCGTGCCGGTGCAGCCGCAGGACGGCCTCGGCCAGCTCGCCGCCGAGCGGGGCGATCCGGGCGTCCAGGCGGGCGGAGACGTGCCCGGCGAGCCGCGGCACCACGACGCCGGCCAGCAGCAGGTAGCCCGCCAGCACGACCGCGGCCGCCGGCACCAGCAGCGCGAACCCGGTCACCGCGAGCGCGCCGACGCCGAACGCGGTGAGCACCGGCATCCGGACCCGCACCACCCGGTCCTGGGCGGCCTCGGTGTCGAGCACCAGCCGCGCCACCAGGTCGCCCAGGCGGCGTCCGACCATCGGCTGCCCCGCAAGCGCGGCGTAGCTGTCCAGCCGGGCGCGGGCCTGGTGGCGCAGCCCCAGCCGGTGCGCGGCGAGCCGGTCGAGGTAGCGCAGCACCCCGCGGCTGAGCCCGAAGAAGCGGACGGCGGTCACGGCCACCAGCAGGTGCAGCACCGGCGGCTGCTCGGCGGCCCGGGCGATGAGCCACGCGGAGGTCGCCATCAGCGCCACGGCGGCGGCGCCGGTGCCGAGCGCGGCGGCCGCGGCCGCCACCGTCGCCTTGGTGGTCGAGCCTGGTGACGGTCGGGGGGCGGGGACGGTGTCCCGCCCGCCGCCGTTGCGCGGGGTGTCGGTACCTCTCGCGTGGTGGGGTGGGGGGAGGTCATCGAGCGCAGATGTCCGCGGTGTCGACGTCTTCACCGACCCCAGCGGGCTGAGCCTGCCGAAGCCCGAGGAGGCGACCTGGTCGGACGATGCGCTGACCGGCCGGGGCAGCTCGACGACGCGGTCGGCGGCGGCGAGCACGGCGGGGCGGTGGGAGACCACCAGGACGGTGACGCCGAGGCGGCGCAGCTCGGAGATGACCGTGGCCTCGGTGTCGGCGTCCAGCCCGGCGGTGGGCTCGTCGAGGAGCAGCAGCTCCGCACCCCCGCAGTCGAGGGCGAGCAGGGCGCGGGCGAGCGCGATCCGGCGCTGCTCACCAGCCGACAGGCCCGAGCTGTCGGCGGCCACCCGGCGGTCCAGCGCGATGTCGGGGGCGCCGGCGCGGTCGAGCGCGGCGCGGACCCGCGTCAGCGGGGCACCCGGCGCGCCGAGC
>NZ_QPKK01000510.1 GCF_003344635.1 Desertihabitans aurantiacus | reverse complement strand
CCTGCTGGCGGACCTCCCCCACCACGGCCAGCAGCGCGGCGTGGATGCGGGCCGAGGCCTCGCGCAGGCGGGCGCCGTCGGGGTCGGGGCCGCGCAGGTCGTCCAGCGAGACCGGCGGGCCGGCCACCACCCGGGCCACCGGACGGCGCCAGAACCGCAGCATCCCGGGCCGCTTGCCCGGCATCAGCTCCTGGACCCCCCACTGCCCGACCGGGACCACCGGGCACCCGCTGGCCAGCGCGATCCGCGCCGCGCCGCTGCGCGGCGGCATCGGCCAGCCGTCGGGGTCGGAGGTGATGGTGCCCTCGGGGTAGATGGTCACCGCCTGCCCGGCGGCGATGGCCTCCTGCGCGGCGGTGACCGCGGCGGCCGCGCTGTCGGAGCGCCGGTCCACCCGGATCTGGGCGGTGGCACGCAGCAGCCAGCCCAGCAGCGGGGCGTCGAAGAGCTCGGCCTTGGCCATGAACCGCGGCCAGCGTCCGGCACCCCAGGTGAGGAAGTGCCCGTAGCCGAGGAAGTCGACGTGGGAGACGTGGTTGACGACCACCAGCACCCCGCCGGAGGCCGGGATGCGGTCGGCATGGCGCCAGTCCGGACGGGTCAGCCGGCGCATCAGCCAGCCGAGCAGCACGATGACGCGGTGCAGCAGCGGCTCGGGCGGATCGTGCAGCACCGAGCCCAGCGGGAGCCGGCTGCGGGCCCGGGTGGCGTCGAGGGAGCTCATCGTGGCGCCACCCTAGTGACCCGGGCCCCACCACGACCGCGGCCGGTAGGGTCGACGGGTGCCGCTTCCCGCCCCACCCCCCGCCACCGCGCCGGTGGCGGTGGTGGCGATCAAGCCGTGGGCCCGGGCCAAGAGCCGGCTGGACGCGCTGGCGCCGCCGGAGCGGGCCGCGCTGGTGCGGGCGATGGCCCTCGACACCTGCGCCGCGCTGGCCGCTGGCGGGTGCCGGCTGCTGCTGGTCTCCGACCAACCCGGGCTGGCGGCGGAGCTGACCAGGGCTGGGGTGGCGGCGGAGGTCCTGGCCGACCCGGGTGGCGGGCTCAACCCCGCGCTGCGGCACGGGGCCTCGGTCGCGGTCGACCGCGGTGCGTCGACGGTGCTCGCGGCGGTCTCCGACCTGCCGGCCCTCGATGCGGGATCGGTCCGGCAGGTGCTCGGC
>NZ_QPKK01000051.1 GCF_003344635.1 Desertihabitans aurantiacus | reverse complement strand
CCGGCGGCGTGAGCGTCAGCCGCTTCGTCCGCTTCGAGGCCGGGGTCTGATCCGAGCACTAGAGTGACGTGCGCCGCCGGGGTCACCTGGCGGCGCACGTCCGCATCCGGGCCCGGCACGCGGCCGCCCGGCGCAGAGACCGGCACCGATCGAGGAGTGGTGAGTTGCCCGCCTACAAGCGCGTCCTGCTGAAGCTGTCCGGCGAGGCCTTCGGCGGCGGCCGGATCGGTGTCGACCCCGACGTCGTGGCCAGCATCGCCCGCCAGATCGGCGAGGTCGTCACCGACGGCGTCCAGGTCGCCATCGTGGTCGGCGGCGGCAACTTCTTCCGCGGGGCCGAGCTGCAGCAGCGGGGGATGGAGCGCGACCGCGCCGACTACATGGGCATGCTCGGCACGGTGATGAACTGCCTGGCCCTGCAGGACTTCTGCGAGAAGGTCGGCGTCGACACCCGGGTGCAGACAGCGATCACCATGGGCCAGGTGGCCGAGCCCTACATCCCGCGCCGAGCCGAGCGCCACCTCGAGAAGGGCCGGGTGGTGATCTTCGGCGCCGGGTCGGGGATGCCCTACTTCTCCACCGACACCGTGGCCGCGCAGCGGGCCCTGGAGATCGGGGCCGAGGTGCTGCTGATGGGCAAGAACGGCACCGACGGGGTCTACGACAGCGATCCGCGGACCAACCCGCAGGCGGTCTTCTACGACGACCTCAGCTACGACGACTTCCTCGCCCAGAACCTCAAGGTGGCCGACGCCACCGCGATCAGCATGGCACGCGACTACCGGCTGCCGATGGTCTTCTTCAACCTCGACACCGAGGGCAACATCGCCCGGGTGGTCGCGGGTGAGAGGATCGGGACCACGGTGCACCCCTGAGCGAGCGGGCCGATCAGCCCGACGCACCTCCGAGCCGGCCGGCTCGACCGCACCAGACGAACGACCAGGGAAGGACACGATCACCGTGATCGCCGACATCATCACCGAGGCCGAGCTGAAGATGGACTCCGCCGTCGAGTACGCCAAGGAGGAGTTCGCCGCGATCCGGACGGGTCGGGCGCACCCGGCGATGTTCAACAAGATCACCGCCGAGTACTACGGCACCGCCACGCCGCTGCAGCAGCTGGCCAGCTTCCAGGTGCCGGACGCCCGGATGGTGCTCATCACGCCCTACGACACCTCGGCGATGTCGGCGATCGAGAAGGCCATCCGCGACTCCGACCTCGGGGTCAACCCGTCCAACGACGGCAAGTCGATCCGCGTCACCCTGCCCCAGCTGACCGAGGACCGCCGCAAGGAGTACATCAAGCTGGCCAAGACCAAGGCCGAGGAGGCCCGGGTCTCGGTCCGCGGTGCCCGCCGTGCGGCCAAGGACGCCCTCGACAAGCTGGTCAAGGACAAGGAGGCCGGCGAGGACGAGGTGGTGCGCGCGGAGAAGCAGCTCGACGCCGCCACCAAGAAGCACACCGACCAGATCGACGAGGTGCTCAAGGGCAAAGAAGCCGAACTGCTCGAGGTCTGAGTGAGCTCCGAGGACGCCACCACCGCGCAGGCGGGTGCGGACGACCCACCCGCCGCGCGGGAGCACGGGCGGGCCGGGCGCAACCTGCCGGCCGCCATCGGCGTCGGGGTGGCGCTGGGTGCGTTCCTCGTCTTCAGCCTCTGGAAGTTCCAGCTCGGCTTCGCGGTGCTGGTGGCGGTGGCGCTGGCCCAGGGTGCGGTGGAGCTGCACCACGCGCTGCGCCGGATCGGGATGCGCTCGGCCATCGTGCCGATCGTCGTCGGCACGCTGGGCATCGTCATCGGCTCCTACTTCGCCGCGCTGCAGGACTCGCCGATCACCGCCAACACCATCCTGCTCGGCGCCCTCGGGGCGACCGTGCTGGCGGCGCTGATCTGGCGGATGCCGGCCGGTCAGGAGGGCTACGTCAAGGACGCCGCCGCGAGCCTGTTCATCATCGGCTACGTCCCGCTGCTGGGGGCCTTCGTCTCGCTGATGCTGGCGGGGGAGAACGGCTCGCTGCGGGTCATCACCTTCATCTGCGTGGTGGTGGCCGGGGACGTCGGCGGCTACGCGGTGGGTGCCCTGCTGGGCCGGCACCCGATGGCGCCGAAGATCAGCCCGAAGAAGTCTTGGGAGGGTCTGGCAGGCTCGTTCCTGCTCGGGACGGTGGCGTCGGTCGGCCTGGTGGTGTGGGGGCTGGGCGGTCCGCTGTGGGCCGGTGTGCTCCTCGGCGTCCTGCTGGTCGCCGTCGGCGTCTGCGGGGACCTGATCGAGTCGCTGGTCAAGCGCGACGTCGGGATCAAGGACATGAGCTCGATCCTGCCCGGCCACGGCGGGGTGATGGACCGGCTGGACTCGCTGCTGGTGGCCGCACCGGTGGCCTGGTTCACCATGTACCTGCTGATCCCCGGCGGCTGAGCACGAGCACCTGCGGGCCGACCCGCACCACGGCGAGCGCACGCACAGCACGGAGTGAGGACATGAGCGAGAAGATCTACGACCACGAGAAGGTCGTGCCGGACGACGCGCCGGCGCTGCCGCTGGTGATGCAGGCACCCCGGCGCGGCAAGCCGCCGGAGCACTGGAGCGACCTCGACGCCGACGGCCGGCGCGAGCGCATCCGGGCGGCGGGACTGCCCGCCTTCCGCGCCTCGCAGCTGTCGCGGCACTGGTACGAGCGGCTGGACGACGACCCGTCCGGCTGGACCGACCTGCCCGCCGCCGTCCGCGCGGCGGTGGCCGACCAGTTCTTCCCGACCCTGCTGACGCCGGTGCGCACCCTGGGCTGCGACGACGGCACCACCGTCAAGTCGCTGTGGCGGCTGCACGACGGCGCGCTGGTGGAGAGCGTGCTGATGCGCTACGGCGCCGGGCGTCCGGGCAGCCGCAGCACCATCTGCATCTCCTCCCAGGCCGGCTGCGGGATGGCCTGTCCGTTCTGCGCCACCGGCCAGGGCGGTCTGCAGCGCAACATGAGCACCGCCGAGATCGTCGAGCAGGTGGTGGCCGGTGCCCGCGCGCTGGCCCGCGGCGAGGTGACCGGCGGCCCGGGCCGCATCAACAACGTCGTCTTCATGGGGATGGGCGAGCCGATGGCGAACTACCGCTCGGTGATCGCCGCCATCCGCACCCTGGTGGCGCCCGCCCCCGACGGGCTGGGGATCGGCGCCCGGGGGATCACGCTGTCCACCGTCGGGCTGGTGCCCCGGATCCAGCAGCTCACCGAGGAGGGGCTGCCGATCACCCTCGCGGTCAGCCTGCACGCTCCCGACGACGAGCTGCGCGACACCCTGGTGCCGATCAACACCCGGCACAAGGTGGACGAGGTCGTCGACGCGGCCTGGGAGTACGCCCGGGTGACCAAGCGGCGGGTCTCCATCGAGTACGCGCTGATCAAGGACATCAACGACCAGGCCTGGCGGGCCGACGAGCTGGCCCGGGTGCTGAAGCGGCGCGGCGACTGGGGCTGGGTGCACGTCAACCTCATCCCGCTCAACCCCACCCCGGGGTCGAAGTGGACGGCCTCCCGCCCGGAGGACGAGCGCGAGTTCGTCCGCCGGCTCGAGGCCCACGGCGTCCCGGTGACGGTCCGCGACACCCGCGGGCGCGAGATCGACGGAGCCTGCGGGCAGCTGGCGGCCTCGGAGGCCTGACCCCGGCCGGCGGGGTCCCCCGGGGGACGGGCGTCCCCGCCGCAGGCCGGCCCGAACCCGCACCGCCGCGGTGTTGGGCCGGCACCGGCCGACCACGTATCCTTCTCCGCGAGGGGAGTACCTCGGCAGGCTGGTCCGGTCATTCCGGACGCACGGGCGTCCTCGGGCCGCCACCCACCGGGTGAGGAAGACCTCGGACGCGACGACGTGCCCGAGGAGGCCCCCTTTGCCCGACGACACCACCATCGGTACCCCCCTGCTCTGGGCGATCAGCATCGGTGTGCTGCTCGCCCTGCTGGCGGTCGACTTCGCGGTCACCCGCCGTCCGCACGAGGTGACGCTGCGCGAGGCCATCGGCTGGTCGGTGTTCTACCTCTCGCTGCCCTTCGTCTTCGCGCTCTACCTGTGGTGGGCCTACAGCGGCGGCCAGGCGCTGGAGTTCGTCACCGGGTTCGTGGTCGAGAAGTCGCTCTCGGTCGACAACCTGTTCGTGTTCATGCTGATCCTCACCGGGTTCGGCGTGCCGGCGGTCCTGCAGCAGCGGGTGCTGCTGTTCGGCATCGTCGGCGCGCTCGTGCTGCGCGGCGTGTTCATCGCCGCCGGCGCCGCGCTGCTCCAGGCCGGCACCTGGGCCTTCCTCGTCTTCGGCGCCATCCTCTTCGCCACCGCCGTCAAGATCATGCGCGACGCGGTCTCGGGCGAGCCCGCCGAGCAGGACGTCTCCCAGATGCGGGTGGTCCGGCTGCTGCGCCGGGTGATGCCGGTCACCGACGACTACCGGGGCACGAAGCTGGTCGTCCGCGAGGGCGCCCGGCGGGCGCTGACCCCGCTGGCCGTCGTCGTGGTCGCCGTCCTCGCCACCGACGTGGTGTTCGCCGTCGACTCGGTGCCGGCCATCTACGGGATCACCGCCGACCCGTACCTGGTCTTCGCGACCAACGCCTTCGCGCTGATGGGGCTGCGGGCCCTCTACTTCGTCCTGCAGACCGCGCTGGCCAAGCTCGTCCACCTCAACCACGGGCTGGCGATCATCCTCGCCCTGATCGGCGTCAAGCTGGTGCTGCACTGGGCCCACGGCCTCTGGCCCGCGGTCCCGGAGGTGCCCACCTGGGCCTCGCTGGTCGCCATCGTGCTGGTGCTGACGACGGTCACCGTGACCAGCCTGCGCTCGCGCCGGGCCGCGGAGCGGGAGGAGGTGACGACGTGATCCTGCTCGTGGAGCTGCTGGTGCAGACGGTCCTGACCGTGCTGGTCGTGCTCGCGCTGCTGGTCTCCTGCGCCGTGCTGACGACCGTCCACGCCCACCGCCGGCACCGGCACTGACCCCACCCCCCGCGTCCGTGCCCCGGGGACGGCCCGCGGGCCGGGGACGCGCGAGGCCGCGCCGGCTGGGGAGGACGGGCCGTGCCTGCCACACTGGCCCGGTGCGGGACGTGGTGGTGCTGGGGAGCACGGGGTCGGTGGGTCGGCAGGCGCTGGAGCTGGTGGCCGAGCGCCCCGGGGAGTTCCGGGTGGTGGCGCTGGCCGCGGGCGGTGGCTCGGTCGACGTGCTCGCCACCCAGGTCCTCGACCACCGGCCCGCGGTGGTGGCGGTGGCGCGCCCCACCGTGGTGCAGGACCTGCAGCTCGCCCTCTACGCCGCCGCCAAGGAGCGGGGCTGGGCCGCCGGGGAAGCCACCCTGCCCCGGATCGTGGCCGGACCGGACGCCGCGGTCGAGGTCGCCGGGCTGGCCTGCGACGTGGTGCTCAACGCCATCACCGGGGCCGCGGGGCTGCGTCCCACCCTGGCCGCGCTGGCCGCCGGCACCCGGCTGGCACTGGCGAACAAGGAGTCGCTGGTGGTCGGTGGACGGGTGGTGACCGCCGCGGCCGCCGAGGGCCAGATCGTCCCGGTCGACTCCGAGCACTCCGCCCTGGCCCAGTGCCTGCGCGGCGGCCGCGCCGGCGAGGTGGACCGGCTGCTGGTCACCGCCAGCGGCGGCCCGTTCCGCGGCTGGGACGCCGAGCGGCTGCGCGAGGTCACCCCGGCCCAGGCGCTGGCCCACCCCACCTGGGACATGGGCAAGGTCATCACCACCAACTCCGCCACCTTGTTCAACAAGGGCCTGGAGGTGCTGGAGGCGCACCTGCTCTTCGAGATCGGCCTGGACCGGATCGACGTGGTCGTGCACCCGCAGTCGGTGGTGCACTCGATGGTCCAGTTCACCGACGGCTCCACCCTCGCCCAGTGCTCCCCGCCGGACATGCGGCTGCCGATCGCGCTCGGCCTGGTCTGGCCCGACCGGCTGCCCGGCGCGGCCCGTCCGGTCGACTGGAGCACGGCCGCCACCTGGACCTTCGAGCCGCTGGACGAGGTGGCCTTCCCCGCGGTCGAGCTGTGCCGCCGGGCGGGACGGGCGGCGGGCACGGCACCGGCGGTGCTCAACGCGACCAACGAGGAGTGCGTGGAGGCCTTCCACGCCGGCCGGATCGGGTTCACCGACATCTGGACGCTGGTGGAGCGGGTGCTCGGGGAGCACCTCGGGGACGCCGACGGCGGGGCCGGCGCGGGCGCCCCGGGCACTTCGGCGGCGGACGTAGGATGCACGCTGGTGCCGGACCCGGAGCTGGGCGTCGAGGCCGTGCTGGCCGCCGACGGGTGGGCCCGCCGCCGGACCGCAGACCTGGTCGAGGACCTCGACCGCACGAGCCGGGGAGTGAGCTGAAGCGATGGACGTGGTGCTCTTCCTCGCCGCCGCCCTCGGGTTCTTCGCCCTGATCATGGTCTCGATCGCGCTGCACGAGATCGGCCACCTCGTCCCGGCCAAGCTCTTCGACGTCAAGGTCACCCAGTACTTCACCGGCTTCGGGCCCACCCTGTGGTCGCGGTGGCGGGGGGAGACCGAGTACGGGGTGAAGGCCGTCCCGCTGGGCGGCTTCGTCCGGATGGTCGGGATGTTCCCGCCGGCCCGCGGCGGACAGCTGCGGGCCAGCTCCAGCGGCATCTTCCAGTCACTGGCCGACGACGCCCGCGCGGCCGAGCACGAGCACATCACCCCGGCCGACGAGGGGCGCCTGTTCTACCAGAAGCCGGTCTGGCAGAAGCTCATCATCATGGCCGGCGGGCCGGTGATGAACCTGCTGCTGGCCTTCCTCATCCTGCTCGGCGTGACCGGGCTCTACGGCATCCTCCGCCCGCAGCTGACCGTGGCCACCGTCGAGGAGTGCGTGGTGGCCGCCGCGGAGCCGCCGCGGACCTGCACCGAGGCCGATCCCCGGACGCCGGCCGCCACCATGGGGCTGCGGCCCGGCGACACCCTGGTCTCGTTCAACGGCGTCGCCCTGCAGAGCTGGGAGCAGCTGTCGGCGCTGATCCGGGCCAACCGCGACCAGCCCGCCACCGTGGTGGTCCGCCGCGACGGCGCCGAGGTGACCCTGCCGACCACGCCCACCGTCCTCACCGGGGTGGCCGACCAGTGGAACCCCTCGGAGACGGTGGAGGCCGGGTTCCTCGGCGTCGGACCGGTCTACCAGCGCGTCACCGGGGGACCGGTCACCGTCCTGCGCGACATGGCCGACATGACGGCGCGCAGCGTGCACGCCATCGCCCGGTTCCCGGTGAACGTCTACCACACCGCCGCCGACCTGGTGCTCGGCAACGAGCGCGACCCCAACGGCCCGATCAGCATCGTCGGCGCCAGCCGGACCGCTGGCGACATCGCCATCACCGACCAGCTCGTCACCGCCGAGAAGGTGTCCACCTGGTTCCTGCTGCTGGGCTCGGTCAACCTCTTCGTGGCGCTGTTCAACTTCGTCCCGCTGCTGCCGCTGGACGGCGGGCACATCGCCGGCGCGCTGTGGGAGGGGCTGCGGCGGGTGCTGGCCCGGCTGCGCGGCCGCGGCGACCCCGGCTTCGTCGACACGGCCAGGCTGCTCCCGGTGGCCTACGTGGTCGGCGGGTTCATCGCCCTCTCCGGCGTGGTGCTGATCATCGCCGACCTCATCGACCCCATCCGCCTGTTCGGCTGACCTGCGTCACCGACCCCCGTCCCCGAGTGCGAGAGTGAGACCATGACCATCGACCTTCCCCTGCCGGAGGTCCGCGAGGCGCCGCCCGTGCTCGCGCCCCGGCGCAAGACCCGCCAGATCAAGGTGGGCAAGGTGGGCGTCGGCAGCGACCACCCGGTGTCGGTGCAGTCGATGACCACCACGATGACCACCGACATCAACGCCACCCTGCAGCAGATCGCCGAGCTCACCGCCGCCGGCTGCGACATCGTCCGGGTGGCCTGCCCGAGCTCCGACGACGCCGAGGCGCTGCCGGCCATCGCGCAGAAGTCGCAGATCCCGGTGATCGCCGACATCCACTTCCAGCCCAAGTACGTCTTCGCCGCGATCGAGGCCGGCTGCGCGGCGGTCCGGGTCAACCCGGGCAACATCCGCAAGTTCGACGACCAGGTCAAGGAGATCGCCCAGGCCGCCAAGGACCACGGCACCTCCATCCGGATCGGCGTCAACGCCGGCTCGCTCGACCCCCGGCTGCTGCAGAAGCACGGCAAGGCCACCCCGGAGGCGCTGGTCGAGTCGGCGGTCTGGGAGGCCTCGCTGTTCGAGGAGCACGACTTCCACGACTTCAAGATCTCGGTCAAGCACAACGACCCGGTGGTCATGGTGCGCGCCTACGAGATGCTGGCCGAGCGGGGCGACTGGCCGCTGCACCTCGGTGTCACCGAGGCCGGGCCGGCGTTCCAGGGCACGATCAAGTCCGCCACCGCGTTCGGCGCCCTGCTCAGCCAGGGCATCGGCGACACCATCCGGGTCTCGCTGTCCGCGCCGCCGGTGGAGGAGGTCAAGGTCGGCATCCAGATCCTGGAGTCGCTCAACCTCAAGCCGCGCCGGCTCGAGATCGTCTCCTGCCCCTCCTGCGGCCGCGCCCAGGTCGACGTCTACAAGCTGGCCGACGAGGTCACCGCCGGGCTGGACGGGCTGGAGGTGCCGCTGCGGGTCGCGGTGATGGGCTGCGTCGTCAACGGGCCCGGTGAGGCCCGCGAGGCCGACCTGGGCGTCGCCTCGGGCAACGGCAAGGGCCAGATCTTCGTCAAGGGCGAGGTGATCAAGACGGTCAAGGAGTCCGACATCGTCGAGACCCTGATCGAGGAGGCCATGCGGCTCGCCGAGTCGATGCCGGCCGGTGAGGGCGTCCCGGAGGTCTCGATCCGGTGAGCGGTCCCGTGCGGACGCCGGCCCCATGACCACCCCCACCCGGCTGGCCGGGCACGTGCGGGTGCTCACCGACTCCGACGTCCCCGACGTCATCCGGCTGCTCACCGAGGACCCGGTGGTCAACGTCTTCGTGGCCGCCCGGGTGCGCAGCGGTGGGGTGGACGAGTTCACCCTGGGCTGCCCGATGTGGGGCTGGGAGGTGGGCGACCGGCTCCGCGCGCTGCTGCACGTCGGATCGAACCTGGTGCCGGTGCAGGCCGACCCGCAGGCCGTCGACGGGTTCGTCGAGCACCTGGGCCGGACGCGGCGGTGCTCCTCGATCGTCGGCCCGGCCGAGGTGGTGCTCGCGCTCTGGCAGGGCCTCTCCCAGCGCTGGGGGGACGCCTGGTCGCACGTGCGCGAGCTGCGAGCCGACCAGCCGCTGCTGGTGATGGACACCGACCCGACCGGTGAGGAGGACGAGCGGGTCCAGCGGATCACCGAGGAGCACTGGGACGCCTACAGCGACGCCTCGGCCCGGATGTACACCGAGGAGGTGGGGGTCCCGCCCGCGCCGCAGAACCCGCTCAGCTACCGGATGCACGTGCTCGGCCTGATCAAGGCCGGCCGCGCCTTCGGCATCGTGGAGGACGGCCGGGTGCTCTACAAGGCCGACCTCGGCTCGGTCGCCGGCGGCGTCAGCCAGGTGCAGGGCGTGTGGGTCGACCCCGAGCTGCGCGGTCGCGGTCTGGCGGCGCCGGCGATGGCGCGGACGGTCCGGCTCGCCCGGGAGGAGACGCCGACCGTCTCGCTCTACGTCAACGACTTCAACGAGCGGGCCCGGCGCACCTACCAGCGGGTCGGCTTCCGCCAGGTGGGCACCTTCGCGACCGTCCTGTACTGATCGGCAACCCGGACGCGCCGGAGGCGGGACCGCTCTTGTTGGCCGCCGCAACATTTCACTAGCATGCGGGACGGCGACGCGGCACGGGTCGCGTCGCACGCGCTACCAGAGAGGTCGACGATGCCCCAGGACCAGGCCGAGGCCACACTGCCCGGTTTCGACACCAGCCGACGCCGGAGGGCCCTGGTCGTCCGGGGCGGCTGGGAGGGCCACCAGCCGGTCGAGGCCACCGACCTGTTCATCCCGCACCTGGAGCAGCACGGCTTCACCGTCCACGTGCACGACTCCCCGGCGCCCTACGCCGACGCCGACCTGATGGCCGAGGTCGACCTGGTCATGCAGTGCATGACGATGTCGTCGATCGAGAAGGACCAGTTCTGGGGCCTGCGGGCCGCGATCGAGGCCGGCACCGGGTTCGCCGGCTGGCACGGCGGCATCGCCGACTCCTACCGCAACACCTCCGACTACCTGCACCTGGTCGGCGGGCAGTTCGCCTGCCACCCCGGCAAGCACCCCGACGAGCGGGTCGGTGACATGGCCGACAACTACGTGCCCTACACCGTGAACATGCTCCCCGAGGCCGCCGAGCACCCGGTCACCGCCGGGATCGGCGACTTCGACCTCGTCACCGAGCAGTACTGGGTGCTGGCCGACGAGTACTGCGACGTGCTGGCCACCACCACCCAGAAGGTCCGCGAGTGGGACCCGTGGCACCGCGAGGTCACCTCCCCGGCGATCTGGACCCGCCAGTGGGGCGAGGGCCGCATCTTCGTCGCCACCCCCGGCCACCAGGTGGACGTGCTGCGCGACCCGTCGGTCAACACCATCGTCAAGAGGGGTCTGCTGTGGGCGAGCCGATGAACCTGGCCCTGATCGGGTGCGGCAACATCGCCGGGCAGTACCTGGCCAGCCTGCAGCGGCTGCCCGGGCTGCGCCTGGTGGCCGTCTGCGACGCCGTCCCCGCCGCCGCCGAGCGGGTCTCGGCCGAGACCGGCGTCCCGGCCCGCCCGGTGGAGGACGTGCTCGCCGACCCGTCGGTGGAGGTCGTGCTGAACCTGACCATCCCCGCCGCCCACGCGCCGGTGACCATCGCCGCCCTCGAGGCCGGCAAGCACGTCTACCTGGAGAAGCCGTTCGCCACCTCGCTGGCCGACGCCGACGCCATGGTCGCGGCCGCCGAGAAGGCCGGACGCCGGATCGGCTCCGCGCCCGACACCGTGCTCGGCACCGGCATCCAGACCGCCCGTCAGCTGGTCGACTCCGGACGGATCGGCATCCCGGTGGCCGCCACGGCGTTCATGATGAACCCCGGCCACGAGTCCTGGCACCCCAACCCGGCGTTCTACTACCAGCACGGCGGCGGGCCCCTGCTCGACATGGGCGTCTACTACCTGACCGCGCTGGTCACCCTGCTCGGCCCGGTCGAGTCGGTCACCGCCATGGGCTCGCGGATCCGCACCGAGCGCCCGGTGCCGGCCGGCGCGCCGCGGGCGGGGGAGGTGCTGACGGTGGAGGTCGACACCCACATCAGCGCGGTGCTGCGCCACACCAGCGGGGTCACCAGCACCCTGGTGGTCAGCTTCGACGCCGTCGCGAGCCAGCTGCCGCGGATCGAGGTCTACGGCAGCGAGGCGACCCTCGACGTCCCCGACCCCAACCGGTTCGACGACCCGGTGCGGATCTGCGCCACCCCGCGCAGCCGGGACTTCACCGAGGTCGAGCCGACCGCGGGCTACCGCGGCTCCGGACGCGGCTACGGCCTGGCCGACATGGCCCGCGCGATCGCCGAGGGCGGGCCGCACCGGCAGAGCACCGAGCTCGGCTACCACGTGAACGAGGTGATGGAGCGGGTGCTGGAGTCGATCCGCGAGCAGCGTCAGACCGCCGTGGTCAGCCGCTGCGAGCGCCCGGCCGCGGTGCCGCTGGACGCCACCCCCGACGTCGCCTGACCACCCAGCCACACCGAGGAGGACGAGGATGACCACCACCGGACGCCCGCTGCGGGTCGCCATGATCGGCTACGCCTTCATGGGCGCGGCGCACTCCCAGGCCTGGCGCAACGTGCACCGGTTCTTCCCGCTGGAGCTGACACCGGAGATGGCGGTGCTGGTGGGGCGGAACGCCGAGGCGGTGCAGCAGGCGGCCGCCACCTTCGGCTGGGCCGAGACCGCAACCGACTGGCGGGCGGTGGTGGAGCGCGAGGACGTCGACCTGGTCGACATCTGCACCCCTGGTGACACCCACGCCGAGATCGCGCTGGCCGCGCTGGCCGCCGGCAAGCACGTGCTGTGCGAGAAGCCGCTGGCCAACACGGTGGCCGAGGCGGAGGAGATGACCGCGGCGGCCGAGCAGGCGCGGGCCCGCGGCGTCCGCTCGATGGTGGGGTTCAGCTACCGCCGGGTGCCGGCGCTGGCGCTTATGCGGCAGATGGTCGCCGAGGGCGTGGTGGGCGACATCCGCCACATCCGCGGGCTCTACCTGCAGGACTGGATCGTCGACCCGGAGTTCCCGCTGGTGTGGCGGCTGCAGAAGGACAAGGCCGGTTCGGGCGCGCTGGGTGACATCGGCGCCCACATCCTCGACGCCGCGGAGTTCGTCACCGGGCACCGCATCACCGGGGTGGCCGCGCAGACCGAGACCTTCGTCAAGGAGCGGCCGCTGCCCGGGGACGCCGGCACCGGTCTCGCCTCCACCGGGGGAGCGGGCACCGGGACGGTCACCGTCGACGACGCCGCGGTGGTGCTGGCCCGCACCGACGCGGGTGCGCTGGCCACCTTCGAGGCCACCCGCTTCGCCACCGGGCGCAAGAACCGGATCGTGCTGGAGGTCAACGGCTCGAAGGGGTCGCTGGCGTTCAACTTCGAGGACATGAACAGCCTCGAGCACTACGACCTCGCCGCCGGCGACCGGGCCGGGTTCACGACGATCTCGGTGACCGAGCCCACCCACCCCTACCTCGAGGCGTGGTGGCCGGCCGGGCACGGGCTGGGTTACGAGCACACCTTCGTCCACCAGGCCCGCGACCTCCTCGCCGCCATCGCCGCGGAGGAGGACCCCAGCCCGTCCTTCGCCGACGGCCTGCGGATCCAGCGGTTGCTGGCCGCGGTGGAGCAGAGCGCGGGGGCGCAGGCGGCCTGGCAGCAGGTCTGAGCCGCTCGCCCGACCCGGCCCCCGAGCCGGACCCCAGCGCCCAGAGCCGGACCCCAGCGCCTCGAGCCGGATCCCAGCGCCCTGAGCCTGTCGAAGGGCCGTCCGCGGCGCATTCTCGTTGGGCTGCGATCACACCACGCCGATAGGCTCAACCCGCCTGTCGACCCGGAAGGAACCCCCTGTGATCACGAGGATGTCCGAGCTGTTCGTGCGCACCCTGCGCGAGGACCCGGCCGACGCCGAGGTCGACAGCCACCGCTGGCTGGTCCGCGCCGGCTACATCCGCCGGGTCGCCCCGGGCATCTACTCCTGGCTGCCGCTGGGGCTGCGGGTGATGGCCCGGGTCGAGCAGGTCGTCCGCGAGGAGATGACTCGGGCCGGTGCGCAGGAGCTGCGGTTCCCGGCGCTGCTGCCGCGCGAGCCGTACGAGGCGACCGGGCGCTGGACCGAGTACGGCGACGGCATCTTCCGCCTCAAGGACCGCAAGGGCGGGGACTACCTGCTGGGCCCGACGCACGAGGAGCTGTTCGCGCTGACGGTGAAGGACCTGTACTCCTCCTACAAGGACCTGCCGCTGACGATCTACCAGATCCAGACGAAGTACCGCGACGAGGCGCGGCCGCGGGCCGGCATCCTGCGCGGACGCGAGTTCGTCATGAAGGACGCCTACAGCTTCGACATCGACGAGGCCGGGCTGGAGCGCTCCTACGCCCGGCAGCGGGAGGCCTACCAGCGCATCTTCGACCGGCTCGGCTTCGACTACGTCATCGTCAAGGCCCACTCCGGGGCGATGGGTGGCTCGATGAGCGAGGAGTTCCTGGTTCGCTCCCCGATCGGGGAGGACACCTTCGTCCGCGCGCCCAGCGGCTACGCCGCCAACATCGAGGCGGTCGACGTCGCCGTGCCGGAGGCGGTGGACGCCACCGACGCCCCGGCCGCGCACGTGGAGCCGACCCCGGGCACGCCGACCATCCAGACGCTGGTGGACGCCCTCAACGCCGACCACCCGCGCACCGACCGCGCCTGGACGGCGTCCGACACGCTGAAGAACGTGCTGTTCACCGTCACCGAGCCGGACGGCCACCGCTGGGACCTGGCCGTCGGGCTCCCGGGTGACCGCGACGTCGACGCCAAGCGGCTGGAGGCCGAGCTGGGCGAGGGCGCGACCTTCGCCCCGTTCACCGACGAGGACTTCGCCCGCCACCCGCAGCTGGCCAAGGGCTACATCGGCCCGGGCGTGCTGGGCGAGGAGTCGGTCACCGGCATCCGCTACCTGCTCGACCCGCGGGTGGTCGACGGCACCCGCTGGGTGACCGGTGCCGACCAGCCCGACTCCCACGTCCTCGACCTGGTCAAGGGCCGCGACTTCGGGGCCGACGGCACCATCCAGGTGGCCGACGTCCGCGCCGGCGACCCGTCCCCGGACGGCTCGGGTCCGCTGGAGCTGGAGCGGGGCATCGAGATGGGTCACGTCTTCGCCCTCGGCACCAAGTACTCCGAGGCGCTGGGGCTGCGGGTGCTCGACCCGAACGGCAAGCTGGTGCCGGTGCCGATGGGCTCCTACGGCATCGGGATCACCCGCGCGGTGGCCACGGTGGCGGAGAACACCTGCGACGAGAAGGGGCTGTGCTGGCCGCGCGAGCTGGCCCCGTTCGCGCTGACCGTGCTGGCCACCGGCAAGGGTGAGGACGTCGCGGCCAAGGCCGCCGAGATCGCCGGGGCGCTGGCCGACCGCGGGGTCGAGGTGCTGCTGGACGACCGCAAGGTCTCGCCGGGGGTGAAGTTCGCCGACTCCGAGCTGCTCGGCATGCCGACCGTCGTGGTGGTCGGCCGCGGGCTGGCCGACGGGGTGGTCGAGGTGCGTGACCGGCGCAGCGGGCAGAGCACGGAGGTGGCCGTCGACGAGGCGGTGCCGCACCTGCTCGAGCTGCTCGGGTGAGCCTGGCGCTCCCGCGCGCGACCCGCGGGCGGGGAGGCGGAGGTGCCGCCTGACATCGCCCTGCACGTGGTGCTGCTGCTGGTCGGGGTGGCCTTCCTGGCCGGCTGGGTGGACGCCGTGGTGGGGGGTGGCGGGCTGATCCAGCTGCCCGCCCTGCTGCTGGCGCTGCCCAGTGACACCTCGGTGCCGGAGATCTCGGGCACCAACAAGGTCAGCTCGGTGGCCGGGACCGCGGTCGCCACCCTCACCTACCTGCGGAAGGTGCGCCCGGACTGGGCGGTGGTGGTGCCGCTGGTCGTCGCCGCCTTCGCGGGGTCGGCGCTGGGCGCCCAGCTGGTCCGGCTGCTGCCACGTGACGCCTTCACCCCGATCGTGCTGGTGGCCCTGGTCGCCGTCGGCGTCTACACCGTGCGGCGGCCCCAGCTGGGTCTGGAGCACGACGTCCGCCACTCCGGGTTCGCCTCGGTCTGGCGGAGCGCGGCGATCGGCGGCGGGGTGGGCGTCTACGACGGGTTCCTCGGCCCCGGCACCGGCTCCTTCTTCGTCATCCTGGTGGTGGCCGTCCTGGGCTACGGGTTCCTGCAGGCCACCGCCAAGGCCAAGCTCGCCAACCTCACCACCAACCTGGCCGCCATCGGCGTGCTGGCCTGGCACGGCCAGGTGCTGTGGCTGCTCGGCGTGCTGATGGCGGCGGCCAACCTCACCGGCGCCTTCATCGGCGCCCGGATGGCCCTGCGCCACGGCAGCGGCTTCGTCCGCCGCGTCTTCCTCGTGGTGGTCGGTGCGATGATCCTCCGCCTCGGCTGGGACACCGTCCAGATCGCCCTCCGCGTCCTCGCCTGACCCACCCCGACGCCCTGAGCCTGTCGAAGGGGGCGGACGACCCGAGACCGCCCTCAGCCCTACGCCGACCCGCAGCCCCGCCGCACCGAGTCGACGGCCGAGCGCACACAGATCCCCAGCGCCCGGGCCAGGTCGTCGAGGTCGAGCCCGCCCGGACGCACCACGGCCCGGCTGTCGGTCTCCGCGCCCACACCGGCCACCCCGGTCGAGCGGAACGCCGGCACGTGCACGAACGCGGCCGGCACGTCGAGGGCGGCCACCGCCACCGCGACCCGGTTGCAGACGAACGCTCCGGCGTCCTCCGACACCCGCGCCGGCAGCCCGCCGGCCCGCAGCCGCGCGGCCATGTCGTCGACGTCGAGGGTGGCCGGCCGCAGTGCAGGCCCGTCGTCGACCCGCTGGTCCCGGGGCCGGGCGCCGGCGTTGTCGGGGATCCGGGCGTCCAGCCGGTTGCGGCCGTACCGCTCCGGGGTCACCTCGGCGCGCCCGCCCGCCTCACCCACCGCCAGCGCGGCGTCGGGACGGTGCTCGGCCACCAGCGCCGCGAGGCGGTCCGGGGCGCCCGCGAAGGTCACCGGGAGCGTGGCGGTGAGCAGCTCCACGCCGGCGTCGGCCCAGTCCGCGACCAGTCGGGCGACCGCCGCCTGGCTGGCGTTCTCGGCGTCCCCGCCGAACGGCTCGAACCCCGTCACCAGGACCCTCACGCGATCTGCCACCCCGGCCAGACCGCGAGCGCCCCGCCCAGCCCGACGGCGGTGGTGGTGCCCTCCACCAGGGCGTCGACCGCCACGGCGCGGTCCCCGTCGGGGGCGGCGGCGACCCACCGGCCGACCCACGGCACCAGCGCCAGCTCGAGGTCGCGGCGCAGCGTGGCCGAGCCGGCCTGGTCGCGGGGGTCCAGCTCGACGTCGTAGTCGGCGGCCGCGGCCGGCACGGCCAGCCCACGCCCG